>CAVVZW010000103.1:0-42814 GCA_963752265.1 uncultured Alphaproteobacteria bacterium | reverse complement strand
CCTCCTCGATCGTCCGGGCGCCCAACACGTCCATGCCCGCGCCGATGCGACCATCGAAGAAACAATTCATGCCGCCGCCGAGGTGGTGGGTGATGATCTTGAGCTTGGGATGGCGATCGTACAAGCCGTCGAACACGAGCCGTGCCATCGCCACCGTGGTCTCATAAGGCCAGCCGAAGCACCACCACATCTCAAAGCGGGATCGCGACTCGGAGGCATAATCCGGCATGCTCGACGTGCGCGCCGGATGCAGCCATATCGGCAAATCGTAGGCGGCCATCGCCGCAAAAAACGGCGGAAGCGCGGTTCGTCCAGCGGATGGCCGGCAATGTTGGTGAAGGTCTGGACCCCGCGCGCGCCCATCTTGATGGCGCGGTCTGCTTCGGCGATGGCGGCGTCGACATCGTGCATCGAGACCGCGGCGGCAAACCCCGGGAAGCGGTCAGGGTGCTTGATGCAAAGCTCCGCCATGGCGTCATTCGCGACACGGGCCAGGTTTGTCGCCACTTCGCCTTCGGCAATGTCCTCGATCGGAGAATCGGCAGAGAGATGATCTGCCGATGTCGCCGATCGCGTCCATGTCGCGAGAGCGAAGATCAACCTCGAACAGCTTTTGCACGGTCCGCAGCCGCTTGCCGATGCTGCCCAGTTTGGGGGAGCCGCGCTCCAACTCCTGGAAGAAGCGAGACGGCAAGATGTGGGTGTAAATGTCTACGATCACGGCCGGCCTCTCGCACGCTTGCTTCTGTTATGATGGCCTAAGGGTTGCTACTTGAGATTAGCTGAAGGTCGAGGATAGGGAATGCTCGACGTTGATTGGGGTTATCACCTAAGGAGGCCAGTGTGATCAAGTCGAGAAATGTTGACGTCGAGGCTTTGGTTGTAAGTGCATCGAGGGCAAGCCGGTTTATGGCGGCAATATCCTGGTCAAGCCGCTTATCAACGGCGATGAGATGACATCCTCGAGATCCACTATGCGGCGGGAATAGGCGCCCCGCTTCACACCCACACGCACGAATCGATTGCCTACGTTGTGAAGGGCAAAGTGAAGTCGACTGTCGGCTCGGAGGAATTCACCATGGACCCGGCGATGTTTGCCGCCACCCCAAAGGGGTCCTCCACGGGCTGGAGGCCATCGAATACTCCGTCGTGGTCGAGATCAAATCGCCGGCGCCTGACATCGGCGCCTTCTTCGCGATACGAAAATAAAGACCGGCTCGCCGTGGCGACACGCAGGGCCCTACGGCGTTTGCGTCGCGACAAGATCAAGGGGGGTCATTGCCAAGGCGAATTTGTAGCGACCCATGATTGAGTTTTCCTGGGCACCCAGAAGATTAAGTGCGGGAGAAGCGAACCGGTCCGCGACCACGTTTTGCACGACTTCGGGATCGTAGCCCGACAGCAGAATGATCCAGTCGGCGGCGGCGTCCGATCCACGAATCTGCTGCTCTGTCGTCAGCGCGCTCGTTCCCGGCGTGTCGGTCATCAGGAGATGAGCGCCGGTCAGTCCCGGCTTCGACGCCAAGTCGCGAAGCGCGGCGGCCAGCGCCGTCTTCATTCCCGCTTCCTTTCCGTCCATCGGAGAAAGTCTGATCGTCACGAGCGAGCTCGCAACCCCGCCCCCAAAACTGGCGAAGATCCGGCATTGGCTGCGGACCATGTTGAGATGATGAGGCATCATCTTGGTCGACCAAGGGGTGGGTGCATTGAGCCGGTCGAGATATCCCTTCGAGGTGAGGGTTTCGTACCGCTCCAGTTCGTAAAGAACGAAGAAGCCTTCGGCATCGCGCATGCTGGTCCAACGCGATCCCCGCCGAAAGCCGGGAATACTCATCCGCTCCGGAAAATGCTCGTGCGAGTGCCAATCGCCGAACTCCGCACGTTGCTCGGGCGAGACGTTCCACCACATCGCGACGGCTGCTTTTCCCAACAGCGGCATGTCTAATCCTCGAAGAACACTGTCTTATTTGTACCCTGCGGCTGGCCGAGCGCGCAGGCGGCTCGCTGACGCTCAACGATTATCATCTAACAAATCATAAAACACCAGTTGATTTTCATTTTACCTTACGATCATATCCCCGTCAGACGCCTTGACTGATACGCGACTGGAGGAAATTCGGATGACTGGAACGATCCTGGTCCTCAACGGACCGAACTTGAACCTGCTCGGCGTGCGCGAACCCGAGATCTACGGCCGCGACACGCTCGAAGACATCAAAAATCGCTGCATCGAGCAGGGCAAGAAGCACGGGCTCGAGGTCGACTTCCGGCAGTCCAATTCGGAAGCAACCTTGATCGACTGGCTGCACGAAGCGCGCGGCACCAAGATCGGCGTGGCCATCAACCCCGCGGGATTTTCGTTTCACTCGATCGCTCTGCTCGACGCCCTGAAGATGTTCGACGGGCCGAAGGTCGAGGTTCACATCACCAACATCCACAAGCGTGAGCCCATGTATCAGAAGTCGCTGATGTCGCACGGCGTCACCGGTGTGATCGCCGGCCTCGGCGCCACCGGTTACGTGCTCGCCATCGACGCTCTCGCTGATTTTGCGAAGGCGGGAAAAGCCTGATCGCGCGATAATCACCAATAATTTGAAAATCGGGAGGGGCAGATGGCTCTCAACAGACGACGATTCGGCGCGATCTCGATCGGATCAGCAGCGGCGCTTTGGGCGGCGCCTTCGATCGCACAGGGCAAGAAGACGAGCCTGAAGGTCGGCGGGCAGTTTGCCGACAGCCATCCGTCCTCGAAGGCCATGGAAGAAGCTTGCGCGGAGATCCGCCGGCAATCCGACGGGCGCATCGACATCCAGTTCTTTCCGAGCGCACAACTCGGCTCGGACGCCGCAATGCTGACGCAGGTCCGCTCGGGCGCGCTCGACATGATGACGGCGTCCGGCATCTCGATGCAGGTTATCTCGCCGATCGCCGGCATCAGCGGGATGGCCTTCGCCTTCAGCGACTACGCGCATGTGTGGCAGGCGATGGACGGCGAGCTCGGCGCCAGCATCCGCGACGGTCTGGACAAGGTCGGCATCTACGCCTTTCCGAAAATTCTGGATAGCGGCTATCGCAACATCACAACCAGCAACCACCCCATCAACTCCGTCGAGGATCTCAAAGGCATGAAAATGCGGGTGCCGCCGAGCCCGGTCTGGGTTTCGCTGTTCACCGCGCTCGGTTCATCGCCAACCTCGATCACCATCAACGAGCTTTATTCGGCGCTGCAGACCAAGATCGTCGATGGCCAGGAGAATCCACTCACCATCATCGAGTCCGGAAAATATTTCGAGGTACAGAAGTATTGCTCTATTACCGAGCACATGTGGGACGGTCTGTGGATCATCGCCAACGGCAAGCGGATCAAGTCTCTGCCCACAGAAGATTTGGCGCTCATCACCAAATCATTCGAAGCCGCGACGATGAAGCAACGGACCGAGACCGAGCGCCTTAATATCGACCTCGAAGGCAGCCTCAAAGCCAAGGGACTCGTCTTCAATCGTCCGGACAAGGCGCCATTCCGGGACGCGCTGACCAAGGCCGGCTTCTATACGGAATGGAAGCAAAAATACGGCGACGATGCCTGGCTGGTGCTGGAGAAGTATTCCGGCAAACTCGCCTGACCCCATCTATGACAACGGCAGCCGTCGAAACGGGGAGCGGTCGGATGGAGACTCAGAACCCGATCGCGGTACCGCCGCCAGGTTTGCTGCGCAAGCTCGACCGGGCGATCGGAACAGCGATCGGCGTGCCGACTGCCGCGCTTGTCTTACTGGAGATTGTCGTGCTGCTCGGCGGCGTCGTTTCCCGCTATGTATTCCATCATCCGATCATCTGGACCGACGAACTGGCGTCGACCCTGTTCCTCTGGTTGGCGATGCTGGGCTCCGCCGTGGCCTTGCACCGCGCCGAGCACATGCGCATGACGGCGGTGGTCGGGATGCTTTCTCCGCCCGTGCGGCGGGCACTGGAAGTCGTAGCGATGGTCGCAGCCCTGACGTTCCTGCTGCTCATCCTGCCTTCGGCCTACGAATTCGCCGCGGACGAGATCGCTGTCACGACGCCTGCGATGCAAATTTCGGACGCCTGGCGTGCGGCGGCATTGCCGGTCGGTTTCGCGATCATGACAGCGATCGGTCTGATCCGGCTGGCCGAGGTTGGAAACTGGCGGCATGTCACCGGCGCCATTGTGTCGAGCGCGATCGTCGTCGGCGGGCTTTACCTGTTGCAGCCCATGCTGGAAGACCTCGGCAACCTCAATCTCCTGATCTTCTTCGTCGGCATCGTGGCTTGCCTCGTCTTTGCCGGCGTACCGATCGCATTCGCCTTCGGCCTCGCCACGTTCGGATATCAGGCCCTCACCACGGAGACCCCGATCGTGGTCGTGGTGGGACGGATCGAGGAAGGAATGTCGCATCTGATCCTGCTGTCCGTGCCGCTGTTCGTCTTCCTCGGACTTCTGATCGAGATGACCGGCATGGCGCGGGCCATGGTCAATTTTCTCGCTGCCCTCCTCGCCCATGTGCGCGGCGGCCTCTCTTATGTTTTGATCGGCGCGATGTATCTCGTCTCTGGCATTTCCGGCTCAAAAGCGGCGGACATGGCCGCGATCGCACCGGCGCTCTTCCCCGAGATGCGAGCGCGAGGTTCAAAACCCGGCGAACTGGTCGCCTTGCTGGCGGCGACCGGCGCACAGACCGAAACGATTCCGCCGAGTCTGGTCCTGATCACGGTGGGCTCCGTCACCGGCGTCTCGATTGCGGCTCTTTTCACCGGCGGCTTGTTGCCCGGTCTGGTGGTCGGCGCGATCTTGTGCGTGGTGGTCTGGCGCCGAAATCGCGGTGAAAGCCTTTCGCACGTGAAACAGGCCTCCCCCTACGAAATCGGCCGCTCATTTCTCATTGCGCTACCCGCGATCGCGCTGCCGTTCGTCATCCGGGCCGCGGTCATCGAGGGGGTCGCGACCGCAACGGAGGTGTCGACCATCGGCATCGCTTACGCCGCACTCGCCGGCCTGCTGATCTACCGGCAGTTCGACTGGAAGCGCGTCTACCCGATGCTCGTCGAAACCGCGGCGCTTTCGGGCGCTATCCTGCTCATCATTGGCGCCGCGACCGGCATGGCCTGGTCACTGACTCAGTCTGGCTTCTCGCGCGATCTCGCCAGGGCCATGACCGGACTTCCGGGCGGTGTACCGACCTTCCTGCTGGTGTCGATCGCTGCTTTCATCGTTCTCGGCAGCGTGCTCGAAGGAATCCCCGCGATTGTGCTGTTCGGCCCGCTTCTGTTTCCGATCGCAAAGCAGGTCGGCGTGCACGAGGTTCACTATGCGATGGTCATCATCCTCGCGATGGGGATCGGCCTGTTCGCGCCGCCGTTCGGCGTCGGCTACTACGCGGCCTGCGCGATCAGCAAGGTGCACCCCGACGAAGGGCTGAAACCCATCGCTGGCTATATGCTGGCGCTCGTTGTCGGACTTTTGCTGGTCGCGTTCGTGCCCTGGATTTCGATCGGGTTTTTGTAGGCGTCCGACGCGACGACAAAGCGAGCGAGTCACATGCCTTCACCCGACGATCGCAACTGGGACGGCGAGACCGATCTCCTGGTCATCGGCGCGGGTGTGGCTGGAATGACGGCGGCTCTTGTCGGCACGCTGGAAGGATTACGAGTCGTGGTCTGCGAAAAGTCCGACATGGTCGGGGGAACGACAGCGACGTCCGCCGGCACGGTCTGGATTCCCGGTAGCCGCCAGAGCCAAGCTGCCGGCGTACCGGATACGGTCGCCGCCGCCAGGATTTACCTCGCCGGACTATTGGCCGGTGACGCATCGGACCAACGGCTGTCGGCCTATTTGTCCTCCGGACCGCTCGTCCTCGACTATCTCGAACGCAAGACCAGCGTCGTCTTCGTAGCCCCGCCGGTCCATCCGGACTATCGAAATCTGCCCGGCGCGGCGATCGGCGGACGCGCACTTGGCGTGGTCCCGTTCGACGGACGAAAACTCGGCAACGATTTCGGCCGCGTTCGGCCACCACGCCGCGAGTTCATGGTTCTCGGCGGCATGATGGTCGGCAAGAACGATATCCCGGCCTTGCTCAAGCCGTTTGGTTCGTGGGGCAACTTCAAGCACGCATTCGGCCTGCTGGCGCGGCTCGTGCGGGATCGCTTTACCTTCAGCCGCGGGACGCACCTGATCATGGGCAACGCGCTGGTAGCGCGATTGCTCTACGATCTTCGACGGCTGGCCGTCGATATCAGATACCGAACGGCCTTGCAGGAATTGGTCAGGGTCGACGACGAGATCGTGGGCGCCGTACTGACAACGCCGGCCGGCGCGCTCGCGCTGCGCGCCAAAAGAGGCGTCGTGTTGGCGACTGGCGGGATCGGATGGAGCGACGAACTCCGCGAGCGGTTTCTACCCGAGAGCGCCCGTCGTTACTCACTCACTCCCAACACCAACACGGGTGACGGCATCCTCGCCGGCGAGCGATCCTGCGGCGAAATCGACAGCAAACTGCACGGCCCGGCACTATGGATGCCGAGTTCGGTGATGAAACAGCCCGACGGCCATCTCTCGGTATTCCCGCATATCATGCTGGATCGCGCCAAACCGGGGCTACTTGCCGTCGGTCGCGACGGCCAGCGCTTCGTCAACGAAGCCAATTCGTATCACGACTTCGTCCAGGGAATGCTTCGTTCGAACAACGCGGCGGCCAACGTGCCGTCGTATCTTGTCTGCGATCGCAGCTTCATCTCCGATTTCGGCATCGGCCTCGTCCATCCCGGGACACGCGACCTGCGTCGTTTCGTTAAAGCCGGCTATTTGTACGAGGGCGAGACGATGGCGGAACTGGCCGCGAAGATCGGCATGAACGGCGAAGCGCTGGTAAGCACGATCGAGCGCTACAATGGCTACGCCGAAAGCGGCATCGACGAAGAGTTCGGCCGTGGAACGAGCGAGCTCAACCGCTTCAACGGCGATCCCGCGAACAAGCCCAATCCATGCCTGCGGAAGATCGGACCGGGCCCATACTACGCGGTCGCGGTATGGCCCTCGGACCTGGCGAGCAGTGTCGGCCTGCATACAGACTCCCGTGCACGGGTCCTGCAGTCGAGCGGCGCGCCGCTCAAGGGATTATACGCGGCCGGGGCCGATGCCGCCTCGATCTTCAAAGGAACATATCCCGGACCGGGGGCGATGATCGGACCTGCGCTGGTATTCGGCTGGCGGGCGGCCATGGACGCCGCCGGGGTTTTGGACAACTACCCTACGCCCGCGGATTGATCTGTGCGGGCGAGGCTTCGAACGTGTTAGATTGACCGCGATGAGAGGCTGATGTGCTCACGAAAAGCCAGACCGCAGAGACAATCGGAGAATCGGCGTATCGCCGGATACGCTCCGATATTATTTTTGGTGTTCTAGCGCCGGGTCAAAAGCTGAGGCTTGAACGCGTCAGCGAGAGTTACGGCACGTCTATCCCGACGCTGCGCGAACTCTTGAACCGAATGTGCGCGGAGGGCCTGATTGTGGCCGAGGGTCAGCGCGGCTTCGAGGTCGCGCCGGTGTCGGCCGCTGACTTCAGGCAAGTCGCCGAATTGCGCCTCTTGCTGGAAAACCATGCGTTGGAACAGTCCTTCACCGCGGGCGACCTGGACTGGGAAGGGCGCGTGGTTTCCGCGCACCACAAGCTGGGCGTCATGGAGAAGCGCATGCTGAACGGGGAGCGGCAGAACCAGGAGCTCTGGAAGCAATGCGACTGGGACTTCCATCATTCCCTGATTTCAGCTTGCGGATCCGACGTGCTTCTTGCGGCGCACGCGGCGGCGTACGACCGCTATCTTCGCTACCAGATGATAGCCGTGGTGTTTCGCGGAGAGATTGCTGCGCGTGAGCATCAAGCGTTGCTTGAAGCTGCGCTCCTACGCGATGGGAAGAGGGCGCAAGCGATCATGGTTTCTCACATCCAGGGATGTGTCGAACACGCCCTGAAAGAAGACAATGCAGGCCTTTTCGGAAGTTCCGCCGAAAGACATCACGCCGCCGCAAAAGGTGTACCGGATCAGCCTGGCCGTAAATCCAAAAGACCACCCGCTAAAGTAGCCGGCCCGGCAATCGGCAGAGCCAAGGCCTAATACCCATCAAGGTCTTCGCACGAACACCTCAGCCCGCCGCGACACGTTAGCTGTCCATCGCCTCGATCAAGGAGGCGATCTCGATGGTTGCGAAATTGCAGAAGGTGTCCGAGACCGCATAGGGAAAGATGATCTTGTCGCGATGGCGCATCGCGCCGCAGGTATAGACGACGTTCGGAACGTATCCTTCGCGTTCGGACGGGTCCGGGCGCAATAGCGGCTCGCGCAGGCGGCCAAGCACTTTCGATGGATCCGTTTTGTCGAGCAACGCGGCCCCGATCGAATATTTTCGCACCGGGCCGACGCCATGCGTCAGCAACAGCCATCCTTCGTCGAGCTCGATCGGCGATCCGCAATTGCCGATCTGGACGAATTCCCAGGGGAATCGGGGCTTCAGAATCGGCTGGCCGCCGTCCCACGTATAAAGATCGTCGGAATAGATCAGATAGAGGTTTTCGTTATCCTGGCGCGCGATCATCGCATATTTGCCGTCGATCTTTTGCGGGAATAGCGCCATGCCCTTGTTGCGCGCAGCATTGCCCTGCAAGGCCGATAGCCGGAACGATACAAAATCACGCGTTTCGATCAGTTCCGACCGGATCGCCCTGCCGCTATAGGCGGTGTAGGTCGCGTAGTAGATCTTCTGTCCGGCATCGTCGAATTGCACAAAGCGGGCATCCTCGATCCCGTTCGACTGCGCATCGGCAATCGGAAAGATGACCCGCTCGCTGATATCCTGGCCGGCCGTGAAACTGACGTCGATCACGTCGCCGCCGGCGTCCGATGTCAGCCTGACCAGATCGGGGCTGGATGCAAGACGCGCCGTCGGGTCAATGCTGACGGTTCCGTCTGCTGCAACAAACCCCGACCGAAATGTCAGGGAGGAGACGTGACCTTCGCCAACGGCACGAAGACTGAGGACGAAGCGAAGACTACCTTCCGGCGTTCCGGACTGATCGGGATGCGCGACGATGCTCGGATTGAAAAGTGCCGACGCCTCGAATGAATATTCATTGAGAAAATAAGCGCCCACGAGCTGCCGCTGCACCTGTGTGAACGCGGCATGGTCGGCCAGTGCCTCTTCCATCTCCGTGGCGCGTGCCTCGAAGATCTGCAGCAGGTTGCGATGACGGCCGAGGAAATTCCCCAACACATCGGCCAACTGACGTTCCGTTGTCTCGGGGTCGAGCGCGAGAACCCGACCGACGATATGGTTGGCGCGGGTTTTGTCGGTCGGATTGAGGTCGCGGGGTTCCGTTGCCGGCTTGAAAGGCCGGACGATCACACGGCTCGGATCCGGCCGCAGATGAAGGGCCTGGCGATTTAGGAAGGGAGATTGCGACAAAAAGGCCTCGGTTAGTTGAAGGAGGGGATCGCTATCGGCGCCGTCAAGCGACCAGCGGAGCGGGCTTGGCGCGACTTTCGCTGAGGCGGGCGATTTCTCGAATCTCCGAAAGGCCGAGCAGGTAAGACACCACGGATTCACCCCCCCTGTTCTCATTGGCGCGGTCGGGGTGCAGGCCGTCGCGGCAGCTTCCGGTTTCCAGATCGACGAGGGAGACCGAGAGGTCGTTACTGCCAAGAAACCATGCGAATACCCGCGCGGCTTCAGCCTTCCAGTCGACATCGTGATCGGCGCGCCAGGCGGCGAGGCAGGCCGCGATGGTCGCCGCAGCCTCCAGCGGCTGCTGATCGAAGGCTTGCAGCGGTTGGCGCCTGTCACCAAATCCCGCCGTACCAACCGGCCGGAACTGGCCCTTCGCCGAGGTTTGCCGCGTCACCAGCCAGCGCAGCGACTTCAGACCGGTATCGACATAACGCGGTATCTTGCTGGCGATGCCGGTCATGATCAGCGCTTGCGGCAATCGGGCGTTGTCATAGGCGAGCCCCTCCTCGAACCAGATCCAGTCATCGGATGCGACGGCATCAAAAATCGAGATCAATCGATCGGCCAGCAATGTGCGCAGCCGTGTTGCGCGAACGTCGTCGGCAACGGCCGTGCAATAGGCATCAAGCCCGAGCAGGACAAAGGCCCACGCCCGCGGCGAACGAAAGCCTTCCACTGCGGCCAGCGCTTCGGAAAACAGCGATGCGGCCCATGAGCGCCGCGACATGTTGGCGTCGGTAAGCGCGCACACGCCGAGCGCCCAGAGCGTTCGTCCGTGGCTGTCCTCCGACCCCTTGTCCTCCAGCCAACAGCGATTGAAACCCATGAAATTGCGAAAGCGTTGCGTATCCGGATTCCAGGCGTGCTGGACGAAGGCTGCAAACCGCGCCGTCAGGACTTCCGGCAGCCGCTGTTCGCCGGGATTGTTGAGGGCACAGGCCACCAGCAGCGCCCGGGCGTTGTCGTCGATGCAATAGCCATGGGTGCGATCCGGCACGCTATGAACCGCATGCTGGAACAAACCGGTATCGTCGCACATCGACAGGAAATGGCCGATCTGCATTTCCGGCGGCGCGCGGCTGTCGCGCAACAGCGTGCTGGTATCCGAGCGCGCGATGGTCTTGAGCCGATGCCTGCGCCCGGCATTTTCAAAGACCGACATATAGCGCTCGGCAGTCCGTTCCCATGTCATGGAGCGGCTACTCGAATAAGCGCGCTTTCGCATCGCCTGCCGCAGCACGTCGTTGGTCAGGAGCTTTGAGATTTCAACGCCGAGCGCGGCCGCGTCGCCGAACGGAACCAGAATACCGCGGCCGTCGGCCAGCAATTCGCGTGCGTGCCAATACGGCGTGGAAACCACGGCTTTACCGAGGCCGAAGCTATAGGCGAGCGTGCCCGACGTCATCTGGGCTTCATTGAGATACGGCGTTACGTAAACGTCGGACATCGAGATGAATTCAAGCAGCGTCTTCTGGTCGACGAACTGATCGAGAAACACGACGTGATCTTCGACGCCGGCCTGGCGAGCATGCGCCACCAGGCTCTCGCGGTAGGCTTCGCCCTGGTCGCGCACGAGATTAGGATGCGTCGCACCGAGCACGACATAAACGGCGTCGGGCCGGGTTTTCAGGATCGAAGGCATCGCGTCGATCATGACTTCGATGCCTTTGTTCGGCGAGAGCAGGCCAAATGTCAGGATGACGGACTTGTTGCTGAAGCCGAGTTTTGTTTTGGCCGCGTCGGGTTCGACGAATGTAAATTCCGGAATACCGTGCGGGATGATCTCGATCTTCTCATCGGCAACCTGATAGATCGAGCGCAACAGCTCCCGGCCTTTTTCAGCCATCACCACGACCTTGGACGATGCCTCGACAATTTGTGCGATGACATCGCGCTGGGCCTTTGTCGGCTCGGACAGAACCGTATGCAGCGTGGTCACGATCGGGATGGTCAGCCGCGACAGCAGGGTCATGATCTGACTTCCGGCTTCGCCGCCGAAAATGCCGAATTCATGCTGCAGGGAAACGGCCTCGAACCCGCCGCTGTTGAGGTACTCGGCCGCCCGCACATAATCATCGGGCCGATCGTCGTTGATCTCGATGCCGACGGTGGACGGGTAATCGTAGACCTGAGCGTGATCGGTCATCGCAACGATGACGGTTTCCAGATCACCGCGCGCAGCCGCAACGGCGCACTGCAAATCGGTTGTGAAGGTCGCGATGCCGCAGCGGCGGGGAAGCGAATTTCCGATGAACGCGATACGGCTTATGACGGCCAATTTGGCGCCTCCGGTTGTTTGGGCACGGCACTCTCGAAGGCCGGGACCAGCGGGGCGCACTGGAAAATGTCTGGTGTGCCGTTGGCGCCGGTAGCACTACGCTCCGTCAGGGCGAGGTGGTTTACGTTCGGACCGGGATAGGCCAGCAACGCTTTCAACCCGTCCGCACCGGCCTCGATTTCGGCGTGGTCCGCTTGCAGGAAAACGGCCTCACCCAGCGCGAGCCTCGTCGAACCGAGTTGGGCGTAACCTTCGATCACCAGCAGCCACGTCTCTTTTGGAGCGTCGAGCGTCCAAACGGAACCCGGAGCAAGGTCAATTTGTTCCAGCGCAAAGCAGGAATTGACCGTGAGGACGATTCGCGCATCGCTCAATCGTTCGGGAGGCGATTGAATTTCGCCAGGTCCTGCGATTGCCGCCGCGACGGCATTTTCGACATGCAATTCCCGTCCGCGCCCATAGTCGAACAGCCGGAACGTCGCGTCACTGTGCTGCTGGATTTCAGCGAGAACGATGCCGGCCCCGATCGCGTGGATGGTTCCGGCCGGGATGAAGATGACATCGCCTTGATGAACCGGGTGCCAATGCACCATGTCCGCGATCGAGCCGTCGGTGATGGCCGCTCGCAACTCGGAGGCGGAGCGCGGATGATTCAGCCCCACCGCGACTTGCGCTCCAGCGATGGCCGAGAGGATGTACCATGCTTCCGTCTTGCCGTTGGCAAGCCCGATCGAGCGCGCGAACGCATCGTCCGGATGAACTTGGATCGATAGTGGCTCGGTGGTGAAGAGCAGTTTGAGCAGCAGCGCCGTCCCGGGCGTGGCAAGGCCCGGGCGCACAAACCACAATTCCCCGATCGGACCGTCTGTCGTCGACGCCTCGCTCCACGGGCGCAGATCGAGGCTGCCCCAGGGCTTCGGCTTGGTTCGCACGATGGCATGTTCGATCGTCAACGCGGTCTCCTGAGCTCTAGCGCTACGGATGGAACGGGACTGGCGGCTTTTGCCGCCGCGAAGGCGGGCAATTAATCCTTGGCCGCCCGCTCAGGACGCGGGCCGGTCCATGGGGGAAGCGCGTCCCATTCCGCCCATCGCATCCGGCGCTCTTCGTCGCCGACTTTGACAAAAACAAAGGGGGCGTCGTCCTGCCCGGTCTTCGATCCGGCGAAGGTCGCGGGAAGCCCGTTTGCATTCCTGATGATTGCTTTGTTTGCCATGTCTTCGACCGCCTGCTTGGTTAAGGCGGGAGCGCAACGCTCTCCGTCACCGATAACAGCCGAGGGCGGGCGGTGATATCAGGAATATAGGAACTCGCTCGCCCAATAACCAGACGAACGCATCAGCAAATCCATATTAGCTGTATCTTTAAGCCGGTGCTTCTCTATGGTTGGAACGCCTGACGTCCGGATCGCTTGATCTTCAATGACAGCAAGGCAAGCCTGCTGACGATCCACTCTGCCCTGCCGCGACGTCATCAGATGCCGACGCCGACATCAAATCAGGCCGCGGGAGTACTGGATGGATCCGATCAACTCTACCGGCGCCTCAATGACCAGTTTGTCGTTGCTGTTGTTTCAGAACGGACTGCCCGATATTCGGGTGGCACTCATCGAGCCTCATCGAAACCACGGCGGCATCTGGCGCATCAAGTTCAGCTATGACACCGACCAGCCGCTCTCGATGAGCGCCGGACAGGCGGCGTCATTGGCAACGGATCTGCACAAGATCGGTGAAGACCAACTGGCCGGTGAGATCGATGACGCGATCAGAAATGCGGCACGTTATAGCTCGATGTGATCGCCATACGCGCTAGCCCGCTGCCGGCAACACCGTCTGCGCCGGCCCCTGCCAGGGCCTTTGCGAAGAGGCAAGGCCGATCAGGCGTCCCTGGATGTAGTCGCAGCCCCAGTCGCGCAGCATGGAGGCTGCTTCTTCATCCTGCACCCACTCGGCGACCGTCTTGATTTCCAACCGGCGCGCGAGGTCAATCAGCGTCTGCACGAAGGCGCGATCATCGGCGGAACGCGCGATGTTCTGCACAAAGGCGCCGTCGATTTTCACAATGTCCACGCCAAGCTTGCGCAGGTTGCGAAACGAGGTGTAGCCGGCGCCGAAATCATCAATGGCAATGCGGCTGCCGAAATTCTTCAGCCGCGTGACGAAGCCGCGGACTTCGTTGACATCCTGGATCGCCACGGTTTCGGTGATCTCGACGATCAGCCGCTCGCCGACGCCGGGATGGGCCCGCATCAAGGATTCGATCGACGCCCACCAGTCCGGATCCATCGTCGTGTCCGGCGAGATGTTGAGGCTGAGCTCGACGTTGGGCGAAGCCGCAAGCTCCGCCACCACAAGTTCGAGCACGCGATGATCGACCAAACGGATCAGCCCGAGCTTTTCGGCGACCGGCACGATATCGGGCGCGAGCAAGATCTGCCCGTCTTGCTGCTCCATTCGGATCAGACATTCGTAGAACGCGGCATGGCGCGCGCGCGCGTCCACCACAGGCTCGAAAGCCATGGCGATGCGGCGCTCGTTGAGCGCGGTGACGATTTCATCGGTGACGCGGATATTTACCCGGCGCTGGGCATCGCGCTCGACATTCGGGCGCCACACCGAAAACGATCCGGTGCGCCGGCTTTTGGAGGCATCGAGGGTTTCCTGCGCGCGGTTGATCGCCTCATCGGCGCCGCGCGCATAACGTGGCACGCTGACGGCGCCGATCGAAGCCGTGACCGAGACCGGTCCGGATTTGGTCGGCACCACCTCGTCGCGGACGGCGGCGAGGAACCGCTCGGCGGCGACGCTCATGTCGTCGACGGTGCAGTTCTTCAGGATCAGTCCGAATTTGTTGCCGGAGAAGCGCCCCAACACGTCGCCGCCGCGCAACCGCGGACGAATGCGTGCTGCTACTTCCGAAATCACGGCATCCGCGACATCGAAGCCGAAGGCGTCGTTGATGCGCGCCAGGTGATCGATGCCGATCAGCATGAACGCGCATTGGCTGCGAAAGCGAACGGCCTCCTCGATAATTTCCGCGAGCGAGGCGATCAGGTGCGTGCGATTGAGTTCGCCGGTCAGCGGATCGTTCCGCGACAGTTTGACAAGCTGCTCGTCGCGGGCATGGCGCTCGTTGTTGACCCGCACAATGCCCTGGGCGCGTACCGGTCGGCCGTCAGCGCCGGCAAACCACTGGCCAGTCTCCTCGATCCATTGCACGGCTGCGGACGTGTTGGCGCGCACGCCATATTCCAATCTGTAAGGCGCGCCCTCAGCGCTCTGGGCCGCGGGCGACGGGATCAGCGCATCCGTCCGGATCGAGCGCTGCGGCTCGATCAGGTTTGAGAACTCGGCACCGATCGCCAACCGTTCAAGGGGAATCTCGGGAAACACGGCCGCGACATGCTCGCTCCAGACCAGGCGGTCGGTTGCGATATCCCAGGTAAAAGCGGCCTGGCCGAGCGAGGCGAGGATGGCTGAGGCTGGGGGAAGACTTTCGTTCAAGGGTCGCCTCGTTTCGGGACAGGCGTTAACTGACTTTTCGCCTTATCTTCTTCGGAAAACCGGTTCCCACTTTTCCGGATCAGGCTTGGGCTAACGCTCGTGGTTCGACTCTAACGCTCGGGTCTCAAATCTAGGCCAGTTGCACGCCGACCTTATGTAAAGTTCATAAAGATTCTGAAAACCACGTCGGTTTCCAGGCCAGAAACAAAACAGGCCGGATCGGCATGACCCTTGCGAAGGCGACTGTAACAGAGGACCAAGATGTCCCAAAATGTAACAGTTCGAGCCAAGGAAGCTGTCACCCCGATGCCCACCGACCGAACAGAGCCGGCCCCAGATCAACCCGCAGCTTCAGCGGCCAAACCCGCAAGCCGCGCGCTGGTGCCGCTGGCCTTTACCGAGCGGCGGGCCCGCCGGCGCTGGTATCGCTGGGCGCCAGATCCGATCTTCATCACCCATCTGATTGCCGAGGCCCAACAGGTGCCGCAAGCCCGCCGCGTGCGGCGGGCAAGCATCGCGGATGCGCAGGCCGCCTACCAGCCGCGGCCAACACCCGTGCAGGACATCGGCAGCCGGACGCGGCAGGTGGTCTGAAGGAAATTATCGGGCTGCTTCGGGCGGCGATTGCGACCCCGCGGACGCCTCTGACGAGTGCATCGTGGCGGGGGCCCCGGGATGATCGAACGTCGGCTCGGAAGGGACGATGGGCTCGCTGACTGGCGCGGAAACAGCCGGATGAAATTCAGCGGGTTCTTGCCTCGCTTCGACCGGGGCACGCCGTGTGTTACGGGAAGCGCCCGCCGTGGCCGGCGCCCGCCGCACACGTAGCGACACGCCGGAGAGAAAATCCGTCAACGCCAATAGGACCAGCAGGAAATAGGTCGAGTTGGCAAACCGCGGCCACAGCAGGAATTCGGCGACCGCGCCGCCAAAGAGGATCAGCGACAATAGATGGTCGGTGAGGAATTTCGCTCCGGGGCGCGCGCCCTTGATGACCTCAAGCAGCAACATCAAAATGCCGAGCGACAACAACACGTCGCTCAGCGTTACCGGCCACTGCGCTCCCGACATCAGCGGCAGTGTTATCAGCGTCCCGCCGAGCGAAACGTCGGGCATCAGCCAGACAATAATGTTGTAGATCGCGAGCGGGATCAGAAGCAGCGGGAAACCGACCATCGACATCGGCAAGGCCTTCTCGCGTTCGGATCAGGAGTCCTTCTTGACCTTGAGAACCTGCCGGCCCTTGTACATGCCGGTTTTCAGGTCAAGGTGATGCGGACGGCGCAGCTCGCCGGAGTCCTTGTCCTCGGCATAGGTCGGCTTCTTCAAGGCATCGGCCGAGCGGCGCATGCCACGCCGCGATGGCGATGTTTTTCTTCTGGGAACGGCCATGTCGGTATCCTCTAGGCATGTTGTCTGGCGGCATCATCCCGAAACGGGGCTAAAGCGCCAAGGCGCAAGCTTAAAATGCCGATGAGGCCGCGCTTATAGAGGATGATGCCCTCCAAGGCTAGCTTCAAAATGGGTGAAAATGGCTCAAAAACTACCCCAGCAACGCTGTAATTCCGGGACTTGCGCCCGGGCCACATAAATTCCCGCCAGCCGGCGGACACCGGGCCCCGGATTACGGGCGCTGCGCACGTGCGGATTGGGCAGGATCGCCGCCAGCAGTGCCGCCTCCCGCGGCGTCAGCATGGAAGCGCCATGGCCGAAGGCATAAAGGCTGCCGGTCTGGACGCCGAACTGACCGCCGGGCCCGAGTTCGGCAATATTGAGATAGATTTCCAGAATCCGAGGTTTAGGCAGGACGAAGTCGATCCACAGCGCCAGCGGCAGTTCCAGCGCCTTGCGGACCACGCTGCGGCCCGGCCACAGGAACAGGTTCTTGGCCACCTGCTGGGTAATGGTCGAGCCTCCGCGGGAGGGTTCACCATCCTCGGCGTCGTCGATCACCTCGCGCAGGGCATCCCAGTCGACGCCACGGTGGGTGCAGAATTTCGCGTCTTCGGAAGCCACCACCGAACGCGGCACAGCAGGGGCCATCGCCGCCAGATCAACCCACTGCCGCGAGACCGGGGCCCCCGTGATATGCCGCCAGGCCATCAACGCCGAGGCCGGGTGACCGGTGCGATAAAACGGCGTTAACAGATAGGGCAGCAAAAGCACGGCCAGCAGGAATACCAGCAGCGCGAGAAGCGAATTTCGGGCAATGCGCAAAATATGGTTTCTGGCTGAAATTGTTGGCTCGACCGATATCTGCCTGATAATCCCTGATTTTTTCAACGGTTTTAAGGCGTCAGGAATGGCCCGAGCGCAATTGACGCGGGAAGCGTCATCAACGATTGTCCGCCCAATTTGACCAAGAGCTTTGCTCAGGAGCTTTTACCTACATGACGACTGCACCTCAGGATTTTTCGAAGCGGCTGGACCAGACTGCGGAGGATACGGAAGCGCTGCTGGCAAAGCTTCTCGACGATACGCTGCTGCCGGATGAAATCGCGCGGCCGAAGCGGCTGATGGACGCGATGCGCTATTCGAGCCTCGGCGGCGGCAAGCGCTTGCGGCCGTTTCTTGTCGTGGAGAGTTCGGCGATCTTTGGCGTACAGCGTGAGGCGGCGCTGCTGGCTGGTGCTGCCCTCGAATGCATTCACTGCTACTCGCTGATCCATGACGATCTGCCGGCGATGGACAACAGCGATCTCAGACGCGGCCGGCCTACGCTGCACAAGAAGACCGACGATGCGACCGCGATCCTTGCCGGTGACGGCCTGTTGACGCTCGCCTTCGACATCGTCACACGCGACGAGATTCACAAAGACCCGACCGTGCGTCTATTGCTCACCCGCGCTTTGGCGCGCGCCTCCGGCATCGGCGGCATGGTCGGCGGCCAGATGCTGGACCTCGCGGGCGAGGGGCGCTTCGGCGACCGCGAACCCGTTGACGTGGCGCGCTTGCAGCAGATGAAGACCGGCGCGCTGTTACGGTTCGGCTGCATTGCGGGTGCTCTGCTCGGCCAGTCGTCCCAAAAGGAATATCAGGCGCTCGACGATTACGGCCGCGCGCTTGGCGAGGCGTTCCAGATCGCCGACGACCTGCTCGACGTCGAGGGCGACGCGGCCGCGCTCGGCAAACAAACTGGACAGGACGCGGCGCTCGGCAAGACTACCTTTGTCACCCAGCTCGGGATCGACGGCGCCAAGCAGCGCGTTCGCGATCTGTTGGCGCGCGCGGATCAGGCGCTGTCGATCTTTGGCGTCAGAGGCGACATTTTGCGCGCGGCCGCGCGTTTTGTCGCTGAGCGGAAGAACTAGAGCAAGATGGCCGGCGAGGAATTCGAGGAGCGGCTTCTTCGTTTCCGGAAGATGCCGAAGGCCGTCCGCCTGGTTTATGCGCGACCGCGCACGTCCGTTGCAATCGTCCTTGGAATTGTCACGTTCTTCCTGCTGCCGGCATCGCTTCGACAAGTCACGCGGCTGTTGATCGGCTGGGACACCTTCGTCTCGGTCTATATCGTTCTCGTCTACCTCATGATGTTGCGCAGTACGCTGGCAACGATCCGCCGCATGGCCGCGCTGCAGGACGATGGCCGCTTTGTGATTCCGCTCCTGACCGCGCTTGGCGCCTTCGCGAGTCTCGCTGCGATCGTATCGGAGTTGGGTCAGGCCAATCACAAGCCCACCGAACTGATATTTGCAACCGCGACCGTCGCGCTATCATGGGCGGCGGTGCACACGGGCTTCGCGCTGCATTATGCCCATGACTATTATCGCGGCGGGAAACCGGGCGGCCTGCAATTCCCGAAGGGCGATAGTGACGAACACCCTGACTACTGGGACTTCGTCTATTTCTCGTTCGTGATCGGCATGACCGCGCAGGTGTCCGATGTCGGCATTACCAACAAGACGATCCGCCGCACCGCTACAGCGCATGGAATCATCTCGTTTCTGTTCAACACCGCGCTGCTCGCATTGATGGTCAATATCGCCGCCAGCGCGCTTTAGATTTAGAAATGTCATTCCGGGATGGTCCGAGGCGACAAAATTGATATTCAATTTTGCGCCGAGGACCAGATCCGGAATCTCGAGATTTCCGGGTTCGATGCTGCGCATCGCCCCGCAATGACGAAAAAACAGGAGCCAACCCATGAGCCATGATCGATCAAGTGTCGAAGCCGTCGTCCAGCATTATTTTGACGCCTTGTACGAAGGCGATGCCGACAAGCTCGCGGAGATATTCCACCCTTCCGCCGATCTGCGCTGGCTGGAAAAGGGTGCGCTTCAGGTTCTGACCGTGCCCAACTGGCTCGAAAATGTCAGGAAGCGGCCGTCGGCCAAGGCGGGAAACAAGCCTCGCGAAGACTTCATCGTCACCATCGACCGCTCCGACGAAAATACCGCCTTCGTCAAGGTTCGCTGCCAATTGCCGCCGCGCTATTTCACCGACTATCTGGTGGCCATGAAACTCGGCGACGGCTGGCAGATCGTTTCCAAATCGTATCGCTACGATCTGCGCGACTAGTATCCGCTCGGTTGACCTCGGTCCGCTTCCGGGCAAACTGGCACCAGCCTGGAAGTGATCGAGGAGACCGTGGAAACCAGTTTTCAGCTCTTTCTGATCCTGATTGCGGTGCTGGCCGGAACCGCGCTTTTGGCGCGGCGGATCGAGGTTGCGCCTGCGATCCTGCTGCTGCTCGCCGGGGTAGCGCTTGCTTTTGTGCCCGGCATGCCCTCGCTGGAATTGCCGCCGGAGCTGATTCTGCTGCTGGTGCTGCCACCGTTGATCTATTCGGCGGCGGTGGCCATGAGCTGGCGCGAGTTCAAATTCAATCTCCGCCCGATCGTTCTGTTGGCGGTCGGATGCGTGATCTTTACCGCTTTCGCGGTCGCCGCGGCGACGCATTACCTGATCGGCCTGCCGTGGAATGTCGGCTTTCTTTTGGGAGCCATCGTCGCGCCGCCGGACGTCGTGGCGCCGTTGGCGGTTGCCCGCAAACTCGCCATCCCGCGCCGTATCATGGTGGTACTGGAGGGCGAAGGACTGGCGAACGATGCGACGGCGCTGATCCTGTATCGTTTTGCCGTCGCCGCCATATCGACCGGCGTGTTCTCGCTGCCAAAAGCCGTCGGCGAATTCTCCGCCATCATCGCCGGAGAGGCGATATTCGGAATAGCTGTGGGCTGGCTCTCGTTGCGGGTGCGGCACTGGGCGCGCGATCCCCAGGTCGAAATCACCTTGTCGCTGATCACACCTTACGTCGCCTATTGGCCGCCGGAGCATTTTGGTGGCTCCGGCGTCATCGCCACCGTCGCCTGCGGCCTCTACATGAGCTGGAATGGGCCGTTGTTGATTTCCGCGGCTACGCGCTTGCAAGGCATCTTCTTCTGGGGATTCGTGATCTATCTGATCGAGGGGCTGCTGTTTCTGCTGACCGGCTTTCAGATGCGGCTCCTGTATCAACACTCCAAGGCGTTTCCGCTCGACAAAATCCTGACCCTGACGGCTCTCGTCACCGTCATGATCGTCATTGCGCGTTTCATCTGGACGTTTCCGGCAATCTATGTGCCCAGGATGATCGACCGCGTGCGCTTGCGCGATCCGGCTCCGCCATGGCAATGGGCATTTGTGATTTCGTTCACGGGCGTCCGCGGCGCGGTTTCGCTGGCAGCCGCGCTCGCTCTGCCGCTGGCGCTGTCGGACGGCAGCCCATTTCCGGACCGCGACCTGATCCTGTTCGTTGCCTTTGGCGTCATTTTCGTCACGCTGATCGGGTTCGGACTTGGCTTGCCGGGCGTCGTGCGCTGGCTCGGCGTCGCCCAGGCCGGCCGCAGCGAGCGTTTTGCCGAACTTGAATCGGAAGTCGCGGCGCGACGCGAAGCTATCGATGACGCGTTCAAGTCGCTCGACAGAATCACCAAGCACCGCGAAATATCCGATGAAGTCGTCCAGCTCTTGCGCGCGCGGCACGAAATCCGCGCCAACCAACTACCCAATTCGCTCGACCCGAATGAGCGTATCGCCTCCACAGTAGGGGGTGATTTGACACGGGAATTGATTGCCGCCGAGCGGAAGTTCATCCACATCCAGCTGCGCGACGGCAAGATCACCGACGAGACCCGGCGGCATATCGAACGCGATCTCGACCTCGAGGAAGCAAGCCTGGCGAATCGCGAATTCGGCGATGATCAGCCGTAACGAAACTGCGCTCGAAATTCAGTTCGAGACGCCGATCAGCATCCGCGCCAGTTCGTCCGGCGCCGTCACCATGGCGTCGTGGCCAGTGGCGATCTCGGCCCAGCGCCAACCGGCTTGCGTTTTCACCCAGTCGCGCGACGCCTGAAGCGCGGCGTAAGACGGGTTGGTGCAGTGGATATAGGTGCGCGGCAGATGATTGCCGACCGGCCCCTTGATGTTCAGCTTGCTGGTATAGGTGGACAACGGATGCGGCGTCAGCCGCCGCTTGACCCACTCAGCATCTTGCGCATCCGACACCCCGAATACCGATGGCGGCGGATTGGGAAGGCTTAAACCCCCACTCGATTCCTCGGCCAGCTTGCGCCGCGCCGCCACCACCTCGGCCGACAGACCATCGAACGGGCTCTTGCCGCCCTCGATGACCAGCGAATCCAGGTAGACCAGATGGCCGACACGCTCAGGCATGATGTCGGCGACGCCGCTGATCGCGTTTCCACCAAAGGAATGCCCGACCAGCACGATCCCGTTCAGTTCCTCGGCTTCGATGACGTTGGTTATGTCCGTCCTGAATGTATCGAGCGTGATGTCTTTCGAGAGCAGATGCTTGCGCTCGCCGAGGCCGGTTTGCGTCGGGGTGAAGACCCGATGGCCCTCGGCGCGCAACCGATCCGCAACCCGGCTCCAGCACCAGCCGCCATGCCAGGCGCCGTGAACCAGCACGAATGTTTGAGCCGATGTCATCTGACCCGCCGGCGTTGGCTATTGCCGCCCCAGATGGGTCGCCTGTTCGACACGATCAAATCGTTCCAGCGAGAGAATGGCGTCCGCGAGCTGATCGGCGCGGCCGTTGAGCACCGGACGCGCCAGCGTCAGAAACTTTTGCGCCATCGCCTGCGCATCCGGGAACGAGTTTGGTTCGCCGGAAGGATCGGCATAAATCCGCTCATGGACGCCGTCATCGGTGGTGATGCTGACGCGGGCGCCAAAGGGATGCTTGCGGCCGGTTTCCAGGCGATCGTCCTGCACGACGTCGAACTTGTCGGCGAGCGCATCGACGGCGGCATCGCCAAGCCGCTCATAATCGTCCCAGCCGAAGCCGCCCTGATCGAGCGCCACCGCACCGGTGAAGAACATCGAGAACTGCCCGCCGACCACCGAGGTCGGATGCCGTTTGGTGGCGGCATCACCGGTGAGGGTAATGCCGTTGCGATGCAGGCCGATTTCGACGCGCTTGATCTGATCCGGAGTCAGATTGTGTTCCCTGCGCATTGCGATCAAGGCATCAAGCGCCGCATGGGTGTAGCGGCAGCTCGGATAAGGCTTCACACCGATCTTCATGGTCTCGTAGACCTGACCGAGACCGGCAATGGCCTTTTCCGGATGCGGGTTGTCGCTATAGCCGACCAGCAGGCCGTGCTTGCCTTCGACCAACTCGGTGGCGCCGACAAAATCATTGCGCGCCAGCGTCGCGGCGATCACGCCGTTCATCGCGGCCGCGCCGACCTGATAGCGCTTGTTCCAGGCGCCATTGACCAAAAATTGCAACGAGCCCGCCGCCTGGCTGCCGGCGACGCCGAACGCCGCGACGATTTGATCCTTCGACAGCCCGAACAACTTCGCCGCCGCCGCGGCCGCTCCGTAAGTCCCGGCGGTGGCGGTGGGATGAAAGCCGCGGGCATAGTGCGAGGTGGGATCGAGCGCGTTGCCGAGCCGGCAGCAAACTTCATAACCGGCGACGATCGCGGTCAACACCTCGCGGCCCGACGCGCCGACGAGTTCGCCGATCGCGAACGCGGCCGGAACCACTGGCGCACTCGGATGCAGCGATGAATCCGCATGCGTATCGTCAAAATCAAGGGAATGGCCGAGCGCGCCGTTGAGCAAAGCCGCGATCGCGGGGGTCCAGGTTCTGGTGTCGCCGAAAACGGTCGAACTCGCCCTTGGCGTCGAGCGCCAGTGCTTCAAGCGTCTTGAACAGCGACGCCGTCGATTCCGCATCGCGACGCGCCCGGATCGCGCTGCCGAGAAAATCGAGCGTCAACGCCTTGGCGCGCTCGCGCACCTCCTGCGGAATGTCTTCGAATTTCAGTCCGGCAACATAGGCGGCAAGCGTTGCGGTTTCCTCTGCCATTCTTCCCTCGGCCTTATTGCTTAATTGTTGCTTGATGATTCCCTAGCGCGTTGCGAACCAGGTCCGCCAAGCCTTCCGAGGTAGATTAAGTCTCCGGCGCCGCTTCTTCAATGGCCGCCAGCGCATAGCCAAACGCCGCCATGACTGCGACAAGCACTCCGATTTTCGAAGTTTACGCCTCGCAAACCTGCCCGAGCATGGCCTTTACGACCAGGCGATGGAAGGGGTGAATGATGGCGAGATAGGTCCGCCCGAGCCAGTTGTGGGTGAGCACCAACGTGGTGGCGGTCACTTCGCGGACCGCGCCCGTGGCCACGACGTCCACCACCACACGAAAATCCAGATGATGGTCGTTGAAGCCCGCAACCAGCCGTTCCGGCGTCTCGCTGAGAACCGGAAACATTCCGACCATGCCGCCGGCTCTCACTTCGTGTTCAGCGGAGGTTTTCAGGCCAAATGGCGCAACGATGCGGTTGCGCAGTTCCATCAGCGCCCTGACCCAGCGCGGACTACGCGAGAATATCCGCTCCGCCGCGCTGCGCGCATCGAGATTGGCATCGGCAACTGCGACCCGGAAAGCATCGGCGAATTGCGCACCGGCCAGTACGCTGCTCCGATCGACGTCGGGTTTGACTTCACGGATCATCATGACGGGCGAAATCTGCGCGCCTCAGGCGAGGATCGCAAGGCGCAAATCAGCGCATAGCGTATTACCCACGCGCGGGCACGCGGGTAATTTTGGCGCCGAGCGCGTTGAGCCGTTCGTCGATCCGCTCATAGCCGCGCTCGATCTGATCTGCATTGTTAATGGTCGAGACGCCGTCGGCGCAGGCCGCCGCCAGCAGCATTGCCATCCCGGCGCGAATGTCGGGCGAACTCATCAGCGCGCCCTTCAGATGGCTTGGACCCGCGACGATCGCGCGATGCGGGTCGCACAGCACGATGCGGCCACCCATGGCAATGAGTTTATCGACAAAGAACATCCGGGATTCGAACATCTTCTCGAACATCAGGATGACCCCGGCGCACTGGGTCGCCGTCACAATGGCGATCGACATCAGGTCGGCAGGAAAAGCCGGCCAGGGTTGATCTTCCAGTTTCGGCACGTGGCCGCCGAAATCGTCCGTAATCTTCAATGTCTGGCGATCGGGCACGATGAGATCATCGCCCTCGACCTCGCAGGAAATGCCGAGCCGTTCAAACCCCATCCGGATCGAGCGCAAGTGCTCGACTCCGGCACGCGCGATGCGCAGCTTTGAGCGCGTAACCGCGGCCAGCCCAATGAGCGAGCCGACCTCGATGTGATCGGGTCCGATCGCATAATTGACCGAGCCGAGCGTGGCCGGTCCGTGCACGGCCATGGTGTTGGTGCCGATGCCATCGATGCGGGCGCCGAGCGCGACCAGAAAATGCGCGAGGTCCTGCACATGCGGCTCAGACGCCGCGTTACGCAAATAGGTGGTGCCATGAGCCGCCACCGCCGCCATCAACGCGTTCTCGGTCGCGGTGACGCTGGGCTCATCGAGAAAGACATCCGCGCCCTTTAGACGAGAACAGCGCAATTCCAGCCGGGCGGATGCGGTGACGGTCGCCCCTAACTGCTCGAAGGCGAGGAAATGCGTATCGAGCCGGCGCCGTCCGATCACGTCGCCGCCCGGCGGCGGCAGCACCACCTCGCCGCAACGCGCCAGCAGGGGACCCGCGAGCAGGATCGAGGCGCGAATCCGCGCGCATAATTCCGGATCGAGATCGGCGGCGCGGATGGATTTGGCGTGGATGGCAAGCCGGTTCGGCGCTTGCCATTCGGCCGAGGCACCGACCGAGCGGATCAGTTCGACCAGCGTTTCGGTGTCGCGAATGCGTGGGACATTATCGAGCATGACGGGATGCTCGGTCAGCAGCGCGGCTGCGATAATCGGCAGCGCGGCATTCTTGTTGCCGGACGGTGTGATCGTCCCCGACAGCCGATGACCGCCCTCGACGATGTACTGGATGGGCGGCACCTGCGTATCCCCCGAACAGAAGTCAGTTGTCCCAGCTACTCCAGATCACCTGCCAAAATCAACGTTCAATCGAATCTTGCCGCCGGCCGCGACAACCCGAAATGCGAGCGCAACGTCTCGCCCTCGTAGGCGCTGCGGAACAGGCCTCGCTGGCGCAAAAGCGGAACGACCTCCGCGATGAAAAGATCGAGCTGGTGCGGCAGCACCGGCGGCATCAGATTGAAGCCATCGGCGGCGCCGGTCTCGAACCAATCCTGCATGATGTCGGCGATCTTTTCCGGCGGTCCCGCGACGGTAAAGTGTCCGCGCGCACCGGCAAGCTTGGCGAGAAGCTGCCTGAGCGTCGGCCGCTCCTTCGCGACCAGCGCAACAACGGCTTCGGTTCGGCTGCGGGAAGCCTCGTTCTTGCTGGGGTCGGGAAAATCCACCGGCGACAACGGCCTGTCGAGCGCCAGATGTGAGAAATCAAATCCGCCAAAGCGCTGCGACAGGCGATTGCGGCCAACCTCGGGATCGGACAATGCGTTGAGCTCGTCGGCATACCGCTCGGCCTCAGCCTCTGTGGAACCGATGATGGGGCTGAAACCCGGCAAGATCAGAACATGACTGACATTCGCGGCCCTCCGACTGAGACGAGCGCCTTCAGATCCGCATAGAACGCTCCCGCGGTTGCTTTCTCAAGATGCGCGGTGAACACCGCTTCGGCATGGCGCGCGGCGAATTTTTTGCCGGTGTCAGATGAGCCCGCCTGGACAAAGACGGGGCGTCCCTGGGGCGAGCGCGGCATATTCAACGGTCCCAGCACCGGAAAGTGCGGTCCCTTGTGATCGATCGCTCTCACCCGCGTGCGATCGGCATATCGCCCGCCTTCGCGGTCGTCGAGCACGGCGTCATCGGCCCAGCTATCCCAGAGCCCCCTGACCACCGCCATGAACTCCTCGGCCCGCTCATAGCGGTCGGCATGACCGATCTGTCCGATATGGCCGAAATTGGCGCCGGCCTGGGGCGACCACGTCGTCACGATGTTCCACCCGACGCGGCCCCGGCTGATGTGATCGAGCGACGCAAACTGACGGGCCAGATTGTAGGGCTCGGTATAAGTCGTCGAGCAGGTGGCGATGAGCCCGATGCGGCTGGTCGCCATGGCGAGCGCCGCGAGCGACGTGATCGGGTCAAGCCAGTTGAATGGGGCGCTCTCGACGTCGTTCCAGAGCCCGAGCACATCGGCGAGAAAGATCGAGTCGAAACAAGCGGCCTCCGCCTTTTGCGCCAGATCGACGACGTAGCCGATGTCCGTCAGCGGCAGGGCTGAGGATTTCGGATGCCGCCACGCGGCTTCATGATGGCCACGGCCCTGGATGAAGAGATTGATATGCATGCGCGGCATCAGACATCTCCCGGATCAGACATCTTGAGGGCTCGTTGACGTTTCGAGGCCGCCTGATGTGTGATTGTATTTCAGGGATAATTTACGGCAATCGGCGCGCAACTATTCACGCCGTCAAACAATCCGGGCGACACCGGGAATACGCAGCGCCCGTCCCGCGATCAAATAACAAAGCGCGCAAGCCAGCGAACCGGTAACCAGGAATTTGACGAGCGCGGGTGCAGAGACCTCGTGCCATGCCACCGCCACGCCGACGAGCACAGGCGGGTGAATGATGTAGATCAGGAAAGCGCGGCGCGCCAGGTTGGGCCAGAGGCCGCTCAGCTCGGCAAACCGTCGCTGAAAGAAGGTCAGCAGTCCCATAATGAAACCCCAGGCGACAAAGGGTTCCCAGAACGCATAAGTGAGCGCCTGAAGATTCAAGCCGCCTTCCGCCGGCCCGTGGAGCGATGGCACCTTCGCCCCCAGCAGCACGACAAGCGGGAAAACGGGGAAGGCCGCCCACGCAATCCGCAGCCAGCGTCGCTTGCGGTCTTCCGGAATCTGCTCGAGCCATTTTTGTTCGGCGCCAATGCAGCCCGCTGCAAACAGCACGATGTAGGAGGCGAAATAGCCGACCTGCAGGAAGCCGACGTTGACGCCGACCGGCCACATCAGGCGCACCAAAAAGGCCACGATGCCTGTGACGAGGGCGGCAGCGAGCAGAACCATGTCGGATGGAAATGAGACGCCGACCGAGGCGGACGATTTTCCGGACACCAGCCGCCACGACAACCATACGGCGGCGAAAATCAGCAGCGCCTCGGCAAACCAGAGCGGGCCCGGCTCCAGCATGCCGTGGCTCCAGAGATAGGCGAAGACGCCGACGAACGGGCGGCCGTTCGCGGTCTGGGCCAGCGCGACGGTGATCGGGTGCAGAACCAGAAAATAAAAGGCGAGCGGAATCCCGAGCCTCAGCAGCCGCTCCCTGATAAAGCCGGCCGTGCCATGACGCCGATGCGCCGGCGGCGTGTAGTAGCCGGCCAGCAGGAAGAACAGGCCCATGAACCAGGCCTGGTTTGTGGTGCAGAACAGGGTCAGCAGCAGGCCGCTGGGGGAATCGGACGGGACAATTTCCCTGTAGTACCAGCCGCCAATCGCGCCATAGGTGAGCGCGGTGTGGTGAAACACCACGAGCAAGGTAACAGCCGCGCGGAGTGCATCGATCCCGCCGTTGCGGTCTTTTGCGCCGGCTTTGACGATGCGCGACAATGGCAATCTTGGTGCGGCAGCCGTATCGCTCTTGCCACCAATCTCGTGATGACCGATCTCATCGAGGGCCGCCATGAGATACTCCTGTCGCTCAACCGTCGAAGATTATCGATCAGCGGCAGGAGTAGCAACCTGAACTACATCACACGTCCACATTCGCGCTGAGCGAATTGTCCTGAATGAACTCGCGGCGCGGCTCGACCACGTCGCCCATCAGCTTGGTGAAGATATCGTCGGCCTCGTCGACTTCCTTGACCCTCACCTGCAACAGCGAACGCTCGTTGGTATCGAGCGTGGTCTCCCAGAGTTGGCCCGGATTCATCTCGCCGAGACCTTTGTAACGCTGGAGCTTGACGCCCTCGCGCCCCGCATCGGTCACCGCCTCGAACAGGCTGACGGGACCGTGGATCGCGGTCTCGCTGTCCTTCCGCCGCAAGGTGCCGGGACGCGGATAGGCTTCCTGCAATTTCGCGGCGTATTCGTCGAGCTTGCGCGCATCGGCCGAGCCCAGCAGCGCGTCATCGATGATGGCGACGTCCTTGACGCCACGCACCGTGCGTTCGAATACGAAGCCTTCACCTTCGGTGAAACGGCCGGTCCAGCCGCGTTCGACCTCGTCAGCCAAAGCGTCGAGCCGTCTGGCGATATAGTCGGCCGCGGCATTGGCCGTGGCGATGTCGCCGGTGATCTTCGGGCTGAGGACACCGGCGATCGCAGCCTGCTCGACCACCTTGCGATTATATCGGCTGTGCAGATTGTGCAGCGTGCCCCGGATCACGCGCGCGTCTTCCACCAAGGCTTGCAGATCCCGGCCCGAGCGGTCCTCGCCCGTGGCGAGCTTGAAGACGCAATCGTCGAGACCGGTCTCGATGAGATAATCTTCCAGCGCGCGCTCGTCCTTCAGGTACTGCTCGGATTTGCCGCGGTTCACCTTGTAGAGCGGCGGCTGCGCGATATAGAGATAACCGCCTTCGATCAGGGTCGGCATCTGGCGGAAGAAGAACGTCAACAGCAACGTGCGGATATGCGCACCGTCGACGTCGGCGTCGGTCATCAGAATGATCTTGTGGTAGCGCAGCTTCGACAGATCGAAGTCGTCGCGGCCAATACCGGTGCCGAGCGCCGTGATCAGCGTGCCGATCTGCTCGGAACTCAGCATCTTGTCGAAGCGCGCACGCTCGACATTGAGGATCTTGCCGCGCAACGGCAGCACGGCCTGGAATTCGCGGTTGCGGCCCTGCTTGGCGCTGCCGCCGGCGCTGTCGCCCTCGACGATGAAGAGTTCGGACTTCGCGGGATCGCGTTCCTGACAGTCGGCGAGCTTGCCGGGCAGCGAGGCGATGTCGAGCGCGCCTTTGCGCCGTGTCAGTTCACGCGCCTTGCGGGCGGCTTCGCGGGCGGCTGCGGCCTCCACCACCTTGCCGACGATGATCTTGGCTTCCGCCGGATGTTCCTCGAACCAGGCGGCGAGCGCCTCGTTGATGACGTTCTCGACCACGGGGCGCACTTCCGAGGACACCAGCTTGTCCTTGGTTTGCGAGGAGAACTTCGGATCGGGCACTTTCACCGAGAGGACGGCCGTCAAACCTTCGCGGCAATCGTCACCCGTCAACGCGATCTTTTCGCGCTTGGCGATCGCGTCGGCATAGCCGTTGACCTGTCGCGTCAGCGCACCGCGAAAGCCGGCCAGATGGGTGCCGCCGTCGCGCTGCGGAATGTTGTTGGTGAAGCACAGCACGTTCTCGTGGTAGCTGTCGTTCCACCACAGTGCGGCCTCGACGCCGATGCCGCTCATCTCGGCGTTGACCATGATCGGCGCGGGCACCATCGCCTTCTTGTTGCGGTCGAGATATTTGACGAACTCTTCGACGCCGCCCTCGTAGTGCATCGCCTCGCGCTTCTCGACCGCGTGGCGCATGTCGGACAACACGATATTGACGCCGGAATTGAGGAAAGCGAGTTCGCGCAGGCGGTGCTCGAGCGTTGCGAAATCATATTCGACGTTGGTGAAGGTTTCCTTGGAAGCCAGGAACGTCACTTCGGTGCCGCGCTTGCCGTTGGAATCGCCGACCACCTTCAGCGGAGCGACCGCGTCACCATGGACGAACTCGATCAGGTGCTCCTTGCCGTCGCGCCAGACCCGGAGCTGCAATTTGCTCGACAGCGCGTTGACGACGGAAACGCCGACGCCATGCAGCCCGCCCGACACTTTGTAGGAGTTCTGGTCGAATTTTCCGCCCGCATGCAGCTGCGTCATGATCACTTCGGCAGCCGAGATGCCCTCGCCCTTGTGGATGTCGACGGGAATGCCGCGGCCGTCGTCACGCACGGTGACCGAGCCGTCGGCGTTGAGGACGACCTCCACCGCGGTCGCGTGACCCGCCAGCGCTTCGTCGATGGCGTTGTCGACGACTTCGTACACCATGTGGTGCAGGCCGCTGCCATCGTCGGTGTCGCCGATATACATGCCCGGCCGCTTGCGAACGGCATCGAGACCTTTCAGAACCCGGATCGATTCCGCGCCGTATTCGACAGGAATCGGACGGTCGTTGTCGCCGATCGGTTGCCGGGCAGGTTCTGTCATGTGAGGCCTTTGGAATGTCCGCGAATCAGCCGCGCAATACAGGCGCTGATTGGGTCTATTTCTGCCATGAAAGACCGGGCGCGCCTAGCGCAAAGTCTGACCTAGCAAGATATTGAAAAAATGGGGATTTTTATCGATTTTTCAAGTCCCCGAAAAGCCGTTTCGGGGACCTTGCAAAAGCGCGATTCAGCCGGTGATTCTGCGCCGTTTTTTGGGACGTTCCCTCTCAGGCGTGGCGTTTGATATGGCCGGAGTCGACGCCGAAGATTTCACCCAAGGGCCCGACATCGGCAAAAGCCGCGGGATCCGCCCCGGTCATCCAGACCTGCGCGCCAAGCTTTGAAAGCTCCTCAAACAGCGCGGCGCGGCGGCGCGGATCGAGATGCGCCACCACCTCGTCGAGCAACAAAAGCGGCGTGATGCCGGTCATCTCCGACACCAGGCCGGCATGCGCGAGCACAAGCCCGATCAGAAGCGCCTTCTGCTCTCCGGTCGAGGCATCGCGCGCCGGCATGTTTTTCGGCGCGTAGATCACCTGAAGGTCCGTGAGATGCGGACCATCCAGGGTGCGGCCGGCAATGGCGTCGCGTGCGCGGCCCGCGCGCAGGATCTCGCGGTAGCGGTCCTCCACCGCGGTCGCCGGCTCCGACATCAGCGCGTTTTCCATCCAGCCGTCGAGCGCAATCTCAGCGGAGGGAAATGCGGAGGCCTCGCCGCGTGCCCGCAGCATCGCTGCCAGTCTCGCTGCGGTCTGGCCACGCATCGCCGCGACAGCGACAGCGAGTTCAGCCGTTTCGCGCTCGATCGCGCCGCACCAGTGATCGTCGTAGTTGCGCACTTCGAGCAGGCGGTTGCGCGAACGCAACGAACGATCGAGCGCCGAGACCCGCGCCGAGTGTTCGCTATCGATGGCCAACACCAGCCGGTCGAAGAAGCGCCGCCGCTCCGACGCCGGACCGACAAACAGCCCGTCCATCGCCGGCGTCAGCCACACCATGCGCAGGTGGTCGCCGAACGCCGTCGCGGAAGCCACCGGTTCGCGGTCGATACGGCAACGCCGGCTCACCGATGCATCCGCGACCGGCGCATCGATGCCGGTGCCGAGCGTGGCCAGTCCCAGCGCGCCCTCGACTTCGGCGGAAACCGCCCATGAGCCATCGCCCTGATTATCCGCGACGTCCTCGAGGTTGGCACGGCGCAATCCACGGCCAGGCGACAAAAACGAAATCGCCTCGATGCAGTTGGTTTTTCCAGCGCCGTTCGGCCCCACCAGCACGACAACGTCGCCGCGCGCCTCAAGGCTCGCCGCGCGATAATTGCGGAAATGCGTCAGCGTGAGGCGATGGATGCGGGATGGCGTCATGGCCAACTGTCATTGCCGGGCATAGTAGTCTGCCTTGCGCAGACTACGTAATCTTATCTGCGCTCCCGGCAATCCATCGTCCGCGCTAACGGACGTGATCCACCGGGCTTGGTGGCAAGGATGTAAACCCAACAGGTCATTTGGTCTGATGGATGGCCGGATCAAGCTCGGCCATGACAGCAAGGTCACACCCGCATCGGCATCAGTACATAGAGCGCGCCCTTGGAATCCTTGTCCTGGACGAGCGTCGGCGAACCCGGATCGGCCAATTTCAATACGGCGACCTCGCCCTCGATCTGGGATGCGATATCGAGCAGATAGCGCGAGTTGAACCCTATATCGAGCGGATCGGAGGCGTATTCGACTTCGAGTTCTTCCGTCGCACTTCCCGAATCGGGATTGGTGACCGACAGCACCAGCCTGCCGGCTGACAATGCGAGTTTCACCGCACGTCCTCGCTCGCTCGATATCGTCGAAACGCGGTCGACGGCGGCCTCGAAATCCTTCTTGTCGACCACGAGTTCCTTGTCGTTATTTTGCGGAATGACGCGGCCATAGTCGGGGAAGGTGCCGTCGATCAGCTTCGACGTCAGAACCACGTTGCCGATGGTGAGGCGGATCTTGCCAGCCGACAGCTCGATTTTGACTTCGGCCTCGTTGTCCTCGATCAGGCGCTGCACCTCGCCGACCGTCTTGCGCGGCACGATCACGCCCGGCATTCCGGCCGCTCCCTTCGGCTGCGGCAGGTCGATCTGGGCCAGGCGATGGCCATCGGTTGCTACCGCGCGCAAGGTCGCTGCCTTGGGCGTGCCGGCCGAGTGCAGATAGATACCGTTGAGGTAGTAGCGGGTTTCCTCCGTCGAGATCGCAAACTGCGTCCGGTCGATCAGCCGCTTCACATCAGCGGCCGCAAGCGTGAACGAATGCGTCATCTCGCCGGCGGCAAGATCCGGAAAATCGCTCTCGGGCAGGGTTTGCAGCGTGAAGCGTGAGCGGCCGGCGCGGATCGCCAGCACCGAACGATCGCCATCGCCTTCCAGCACGATTTGCGCCCCATCCGGCAGCTTGCGCACGATGTCATAAAACATGTGGGCCGGCACGGTCGTGGAACCGGCGGTCGCGGTTTCAGCCGCCAGCGTCTCGGTGACTTCGAGGTCGAGGTCGGTGGCTTTCAGCGACAGCCGCGCGTTCTCGGCCCGGACCAGCACGTTTCCGAGAATAGGAATGGTATTGCGGCGCTCGACCACACGATGGACGTGGCCCAGAGATTTCAGGAGTTGCGCGCGTTCGACGGTAACCTTCATTGCCATACCCGCCTGATCGAAGATGGAAAAGCCGGGCGGCGCTGGAAGCGCACCACAGCGTGGACCCGAGGGACGATCGGAACTGGATTGACCAGCCCGCTCGGGGGGGACCCCAAAGTGGCGCGGATGGCGGGTCAACGCAAGAGAGGCGGATGGCCGTTCCCCACTTTTGGGGTTTGGCCGGCTTATTGTTTCGGAGCCTTGTTTCACCGCCCCGGCCCGCCCTCTCTGGACGAGAGGGCGGATGTGTCTTCAGGACTGTTCGCTCTGCAACTGGCGCTTCAAGGATTCGACCTCTTCCGAGAGCGAGACGTCCTTGGAGACGAGTGCCTCGATTTTGCGCACGGCATGCAGAACCGTGGTGTGATCGCGTCCGCCGAACCGGCGGCCGATTTCCGGCAACGAGCGCAGCGTGAGGGTCTTGGCCAGATACATCGCCACCTGCCGCGGGCGAACGACGTTGGCCGTGCGGCGCGACGACAACAGGTCGGAGCGGCTCACATTATACTGCCGGGCCACCACCCGTTGAATGTCCTCGATCTTGATCCGCTTGGGTTCCTGCGGACGGATCAGGTCGCGCACCTCGCGCTCGGCCATTTCCAGCGTCACCGGCTGGTTGTTCAGCTTCGAGTGCGCGAGGAGCCGATTGACGGCGCCTTCGAGATCGCGGCCATTGTGGGTGATGGCGCGGGCCAGATATTCCAGCACCTGCTCCGGCACATCAAAGCTCGCATGATGGGTGCGGGCCGCTGCGACGCGCGACTTGAGAATGCCAAGCCGCAATTCCTCGCCGAGCGATCCCATTTCGACGACAAGTCCACCGGCAAGCCGCGAACGCACGCGATCATCCAGGCTTTCAAGATCGGAAGGCGGACGGTCGGCCGCGATCACGACCTGCCGGCCGGCATCGATCAGCGCGTTCAAGGTGTGACAGAACTCGGCCTGGGTGGATTTGCCTTGCAGGAATTGCAAGTCGTCGATCACAAGCACATCGATGCCGCGCAAGGCCTCCTTGAAGGCGAGCGCCGTCTGCGTCTTCAACGCCGCGACGAAGCCATACATGAACTTTTCGGCCGTCAGATACAGCACTTTGCGCTCGCTGCCCGAATTGCCGGCCCAGGTAACGGCCTGCAACAGGTGGGTTTTGCCGAGCCCAACTCCGGCGTGGATATAGAGCGGGTTGAACATCACGGGGTCGCCGCGGCGGCCTTCGGCCACCTGACGCGCAGCCGCATGGGCCAACGTGTTGGAACGGCCGATGACGAAGCTTGCAAAGGTCAGGCGCGGATCGAGCGGAGAACCGCCAAGCGCATCGTGGTTGGCCGAAACCGGGGCGATCGCGACCGAACGCAGTTCCACTGCCGGGCGGTTGTCCGTCCGTTCGACGCGGCGCGCATCAAGCTGAGCGTGACTGGCGTCCTTGGCCGGCGCCGCACATCGCGTCGCAGTGCGAACGGAAAGATCGATCTTGTGTACTTCGGGCATTTCGGCCTGACAGCAGGACAGCACACGCTCCACGTAGTGCGCCTGAATCCAGCTCTTGAGGAAGCGAGTCGGAACCGAAAGATGGACGCTTTCCTCCTGCACGCTTTCCAGATCCATGCGGGCAAACCAGCTCGTGTAGACGTCTTCACCCACGCTTGAACGCAGCCTTCCTTTCACACGCGACCAACGATCCTGTTCCATATTTGTCATTGCCTGAGACTTTTCTGTGTGAGTCCTGAAGTAGTTCTGCAGTTGGTGGAACCACCGTGCACTTGCCGCACGAGGGCAGCCTTGCGCGAAGCTCGTTCAGCCATAGCTCTGCCGTTCGGCGGGAAGCCGGCAGGTAGACACTGGACTTGAAGGGAAGCTTCGCGAGGCTAGCGCGTACTCGACGGCGTGTCCGGAGTTCGCGCGAGAGGCCGTATACTGGGGATACTTGCGGCCTTTGAGGCATTGTTCAATGCCGGGATATTCAACACACTGTCATTCAGTGCAGTGTGATTCAGTTCAGTGTCATTCGCAATTGAGCCGAAATCAAAAATTCCAATGAATTCGTAAGACATGCTACCTCCCCCTCTCGCCGCAACAAGGCACAGCAAGTAGTCACTCTAAATCGTCTTAAAACCGACCGGCGACACTTGAAACTGAAAAAAGATTCAGCCGCTGCGCCACTCGTTCCGCTCGCCTAATTCGTTACGCCTGTTCGCGCACGTCGCCTTCCCTGCTTCCCTTACCGCCGGCCCGACTGTTTCGTATCTCTCAGTTTTTTAGACGGCGAAGTACGAAGGTGCTTCGCCTAGAGAAATTTCGACACAGAACAACCTTACCCATATTGCTACAGGTCCGAACCCTACGATCGCTTGGAGAGCGTCGCTAACGCGCACACCGCCGCCGATTTGCACGTCCGCCCCGGCCTTAATCCGCACTGGTCTCAAGGGCCGTGGGCGCTGCGAACGCCTTAAGAGATACGATCAAGCTTCACGTCCCGCAATAAAAATGATTCACCCTGGCGGCTCGTGAAAACAACTTGGCGTTTCGCCTCATCGGCACGCGGTTTTCGTACAAAGCTGCAAGGTTTTGAATCTGTGCGGGGATTCGAAACGCACCGCCGCTGTCACAATTCGCGCCACACTAAAAATAAAAATCACAAATTGGTCATGTTTGACGGAGGGCGAAGCGAATTTTCAAACAACCCGTTATCGCTATGCCGATAAGTGACTACGCAAACGCGTTTTTTTTTGCTCGTCGCACTAGGGTAACCTTCGAAAGCTGCAGTGCACGCGATTGCAGTAGCGATCTCTTCGAAAGTGCATCCTTCAACGCGCGCCGCGCTTTCACTGTTCCACTATAGCACCGGCCTTCGCTGCCGGGCGCGATCCCGTAAAAGTCCGGAAGAATTTTCGTCGGCAGAAAATACCGCACGAAAAACAAAAGCCCGGCGATGCCGGGCTTTTGCAGTCTTAGCTTTTCAGTCCAGCGTTTCGGCGGGATCTATTTTGCCATCTTGGCGATCTGATGCGTCAGCCGCGAAACCTTTCGGCTTGCGGCATTCTTGTGAACAATGTTGCGCTGCGCTGCCCGCATCAGCTCGGGCTCGGCGCCCGCCATTGCCTTGATCGCGGCCTCGCGGTCACCGCGCTTGATTGCGTCCTCGACCGACCGCACGGAACTGCGCATCTCGGTGCGGCGCGATTTATTGATGATGGTGCGGCGGGCAATCTTGCGCGTCGCCTTCTTGGCGGAAGTCGTATTGGCCATGGTCTCAAATGTCCTTCGGCAGTAACCGATCGCGGGTGGGCGAATGATGACCCACGAATTTACCTGATCGCGCTGATTGTTTTCGGGTGTCCCGTTGAGAATACCACAGCGGAAACCCGGCTCCAGCGGCAGCGCTCAAAAGAACAGCGGCGGCGGGATTGAGCCCGCCGCCAATTGGGGCGTGTTATAGAGGCCACAAGATGCAGCGTCAACGCCTTAACCTGGACTGGCGAAGGCCCCGGACCGGGCCGGCACGATCTATAAGGTGCTGATGAGGTTGAATTTCCTGCGACCCCCCGCTAGAGCGTAGGGCACGACTGACGAAGGGTGAGGCATGATCCGCGGCTTTTTCCGTTTGATAGGATTACTGCTGCTGGCCGGCGGGTTCATCTTCGTGGTCTATGACGGGGCCAGGTATGTCGCCGACAACACCTTGCACTTTACCCGCTTTGGCCAGTTCTGGAACGACATCCATCAATCCAGCCAGCTGGCCTTCCGCGTCCGGGTGGAAGGTCTTTCGCCCTGGCTCTGGAACAACGTGGTTCGCGTCATCCTCGACCAGCCGGTTTTTGCCGTGATGGCGGTGCTTGGAATCTTGCTGATGCTGCTGTTCCGGCCGAAGAAGCCGTTGATCGGTTACTCCAGGAACTAAGCCTCCAGGAACAACACAAGCGAATGGACCGGTAGATGCCGCCCACATCGTTATCGTCACGTAACGGGGCTGCCGAATTTCGCGTAACGACATATATATGTATTGAAGGGCTTCTCGTTGCCGGGGGTTGAGGCCCTTAAAAGGAGGTAACCCATGCTTTTCATGCGCAAGACCACCACGCTGCCTGATGCCACCGAGGCGCTGCCGGGCCGGGCCGATCCAATTCCGACGGCGCCACGGCACTTCGTCAACGGCCACCCATTGCAGCCGCCCTACCCCGCAGGCATCGAGCAAGCGGTGTTCGGGCTCGGCTGCTTCTGGGGCGCGGAGCGCAAGTTCTGGGAGCTGGGCGATGGCGTCTACGTCACCGCTGTTGGATATGCTGGCGGGCACACCCAAAACCCGACCTATGAAGAAGTTTGCTCCGGCCGCACCGGTCACACCGAAGTGGTGCTGGTGGCGTTCGATCCGGCGAAGATCTCCTACGATCGGCTGTTGAAGACGTTTTGGGAAATCCACAACCCGACGCAGGGCATGCGCCAGGGCAACGACGTCGGCACCCAATATCGCTCCGCGATATATACCTATGGAAACGCGCAAGCCGAAGCGGCGGCCGCCTCGAAAGCCGCTTACCAGAAGGCGCTGACGGCCAAAGGTCTCGGCACCATCACGACCGAGATCGCACCCGCCGGTCCGTTCTATTTCGCCGAAGATTATCACCAGCAGTATCTGGCCAAGAATCCGGCGGGCTATTGCGGACTGGGCGGGACCGGCGTGTCGTGTCCGCTTCCCACGGGCGTCACGGCCTGATGCCGCGCGACAGAGTGGCCGGTGCTTCCGGCCGCTCGCTTCAATGATGCCTCGCGCGGCCAAAAAAACGTTTTGTTAACCATAACGAGTGCAAGACTGACGCTGTCTCTTTAAAAAGGACAGTTCAGTTGCGGCTTCCGCGCATGCTTTTACCGCCGCTCACGGTTGCCCTGGCCGCGCTTGCGCTTGCGGGCTGCATGCAAACAGGCCAGCAGGTTGCGTATGCGCCGCCGCGCAGCGACCTCGACACCATGGCCTATGGCCAGCCTTCTTATTATTCCCCCTCACCAATGGCATCGGCCGATTCCGGCGGCGCCATCAGCGCGCTGCGCGCCAGCTTCGTCGCCCCCCCTTCCCCGCGCGGCACTGCGCCAGTGGAAAATGCTTATGCGGCTGCTCCCGTCGCAGTCACCCATGATGCGCCCTATCACCTCGATGCCGGTGACAAGCTGCGCGTCGTGGTGTTTGGCCAGGAAGGCCTCACCAATACCTACGCAATCGACGCCGGCGGTTCGATCACCATGCCCTTGATTGGCGCGGTCGCCGCGCGCGGCAAGACACCGGCGGGATTGGCCGCCGAAATCTCCGCCAAACTTCGCAACGGTTATATCCGCGATCCCTCGGTCGCCGTCGAAGTCGAATCCTATCGGCCGTTTTTCATTCTCGGCGAGGTCGCAGCTCCCGGCCAATATCCTTACGTGCCCAATATGAGTGTCGAAAGCGCAGTCGCGATCGCCGGCGGCTTCTCGCCGCGCGCCAAGCGCGATGCCGTCACGCTGACCCATAACACCAGCCGCGTCATCGTCCCGCTCGGTACCCAGCTCAGCCCCGGCGACACCATCCTCGTCGGCGAACGCTGGTTTTAAGACATACGACGTCATCACCCGCGAAGGCGGGTGATCCAGTATTCCAGAAACCATCCCGCGAAGCCGAAAGGTCTCGGACGTACTGGATACCCCGCATACGCGGGGTATGACGGTTGGGGAAGTGTCGCCAGGGTATGGGCGAGCGGAAGCGACGCCGTCTCAATGGCTATGCCCGGCAATGACAATCACCGCAAATATTTGCCGAAGAAATCCAGACTACGCGGCCAGGCGATGTCGGCGCTTGTCTTGTCGTAGCTGGCGCGTTCGTCGCAGTGAAAGCCGTGCTGTGCGCCAGGATAGATGTGGATCTCGACATCTGGACGTTTGGCGCGGATCGTCTCGACATCGACAAGCGGAATGCCGGCGTCCTTTTCCCCGAAATGCAGCTGCGTCGGTATCTTCGGCCTGTCATCGGCAAAGCGAACGACCGCCCCGCCGTAGTAACCGATCGCTGCCTTCAAGCCCGAAAGCTTGGTCGCCGCCGCATAGGCAATGCTGCCGCCGAGGCAGAAGCCGATGATGCCGACCGGGCCGATATCCTTCACGGCATCGATCGCGGCCTGGGTATCGCGCAACATCGCGGCCCAATCAGGGCTAGCGACGAATTTGCGGGCCACCGCGACTTCATCCGGCGAGTAGCCTGACTGGAAGTTCGGCTCCAGCCGATCGAAAATCGCCGGCGCGATCGCGACATAACCCTCCTGCGCGAAGCGGTCGCACACGCCACGAATGTGGTGGTTGACGCCGAAGATTTCCTGGATCACGACCACCGCCGCCTTTGGCGGGCCTGCGGGGTCGGCGCGGTAGGCGCCCAGTTGAAATTGATCCGAAGCCGTCAGTTTGATGTCGTGTCCCACGTTTACCTGTCCTTTTGCGTGTTGCAGGCGCAATCTACGGTGAAGCCGGACGAGGCGCAAAATGACGCATCCGCCCGCACTTGATCCCGGCTCGTGCCTGTGATTCCTCGCCCGACGCTCTCCCGGGGCGGTCTCATCGTCCAGATATTCCGGCTAATAAAATTATGACAGCGTCATTGCCGCAACGCACAACTTTCCGGCAACCGATTTTTATTGCCTCTAAAACGGATCGCTAGCATTGTCTGCTTCGGCACCATCCCGGTGGGTGCCCTCAAACGAAAAAAAATGAGTTCCGCCGTAAGCGGTTTTCATCACCGGCAGGGAAAGAAACCTATGCCAAGTCTCAACATCAACGGTCGGACTCTGTCCGTCGAGGCGGCCAACGATACGCCGCTCCTCTGGGTCATTCGCGAACAACTCCAAATGACAGGCACGAAGTTCGGCTGCGGCGCCGGACTTTGCGGAGCCTGCACCGTTCACATCAACGGGGAAGCCGTACGCTCCTGCCAGACGCAGGTCAGCGACGCGGTCGGCAAGAAAATCACCACCATCGAAGGTCTCGCCGCCAAAGGTGACCATCCCTTGCAGAAGGCATGGATCGCCGAGCAGGTGCCGCAATGCGGCTATTGCCAGTCCGGCCAGATCATGCAGGCAGCCTCGCTGCTCGCGAAGAATTCCAACCCGACCAAGGAAGAAGTGGTGGCGCACATGGACGGCAATCTCTGCCGCTGCATGACCTATTCGCGCATCCAGAAAGCAATCATGCGCGCCGCGAACGAAATGCGCACGGCCTCCAACGCCGGAACCGATCGGAGAGCCACATGAACTCGCACGTCAAAATCACCTCTCAAGAGCCGGCCGATCTGAGCCGCCGCTCATTCCTCGTCGGCTCCGCCGCCGCGGGCCTCGCGCTCGGCTATTCCGCCGTTCCGGGCCTGCTCGGTGCGGACCAGGCGTTTGCCGCCGCCAGCAATTTCGACCCGAGCGTGTGGTACTCGATCGCACCCGACGGCATCGTGACGGTCATGAGCGGCAAAGCCGACATGGGCCAGCACATCGCCTCCACCATGGCGCAGATCATCTGCGAAGAACTCGGCGCCAACTGGAAAGACATGCGGGTTCAACTCGTCGCCAACGATCCGAAGTTCAACGACCCCGTGCTCGGCGCGATGGTCACCGGCGGTAGCTGGAGCACCATGATGAACTTCGATGCGATGAGCCGGGCGGGCGCCGCCGGGCGTATCGCCATGACGGAAACGGCAGCGGCGATATGGGGCGGCATCCCTGCCGGCCAATTGATTGTGCGCGATTCCACGATCACCGATCCGAAGTCGAAGAAGTCGATGACGTTTGCCGACGTCATCAAGAGCGGCAAGATCACCAAGACCTTCACGCCCGACGATCTCAAGGCGATCAAGCTGAAGACGCCCGACCAGTACACCATGATCGGCGTCTCGGTTCCGCAGCTCGACATTCCCGGCAAGACCAACGGCACGATCAAATACGGCATCGACGTCATGCTGCCGGGCATGGTCTACGGCAAGGTCATCACGCCTCCGGTGCGCTACGGCGCGACGGTGAAATCGGTCGACGACAGCGCGGCCAAGAAGGTGCCGGGCTTCATCAAGGCGGTCACCCTTGACGACAAGACCACGACGACGACCGGATGGGTCGTTGCGGTGGCAGACACCTACGCCAACGCGACCAAGGCGGCCGAGGCGCTCAAGATCACCTATGACGGGGGCTCCAACGCCAAGATTTCGAGCGAATCCATTCTGGCGGAAGCCAAGCGGCTTCAGGGGCTCGACGACTCCGGCCTGTTCTTCGTCAAGGACGGCGATACAGCGGCGGCGTTCGGCACGGCAGCCAAGGTGCTGGAGGCGGAATACACCACCAGCATCAACATCCATGCGCCGCTGGAGCCGATGACGGCGACAGCCGAAAAGCAGGGCGACATCTGGCACGTCTACACCGGCAACCAGTTTGCGACGCGCTCGGGCGCGATCGCAGCGGGAGCCGCCGGCGTCGATCCGAAGTTTGTCGTGATGCATCAGCAGTGGCTCGGCGGCGGCTTCGGCCGGCGTCTGGAGGGCGACATGCTGGTGCCGGCGGTGCAGGCGGCGATAGCCGTCGGCAAGCCGGTCAAGATCATCTATACCCGCCAAAACGACATGACGATGGACTTCACCCGTCCGTTGACGTTCCAGAAGGTCAAGGCTGGACTGGATGGCGACGGCAAGCTGGTCGCGCTGAACCATGACGTGGTCGCAGCGTGGCCGACCAAGCGATGGGGCATTCCCGCCTTCCTGTCGCCTTCGGTCGACAAGAAGGGCGCGCTTGACGCGTTCACGGTGAATGGTGCGGACTTCTTCTATTCCGTTCCCAATCACAATGTCCGCGCCATTCTCAACGAGATGGCGCAGACGGCGACGCCTTCGGGCCAGTTGCGGTCGGTTGCACCCGGCTGGACCTTCTGGGCGACGGAAAGCATGGTCGACGAATTGGCGCATGCGGCGGGCAAGGATCCGGCAATGTTCCGGATCGAATTGCTCGACGGCAAGGGCGCCAATAACGGCGGTGCTCAACGCCTGCGCAACGCGCTGCTGACGGCAATGGGCCTGTCCGGCTACGGCATCGTTGGCCTGCACTATCTCCCGCTGGGGAAAATTTTTCGCGATCAGCAATTCTACTGGACTGGCGGCGTCATGGTGGCGGCGGCGCTTGGTCCGCTTCTTATACGCCGTGGCAACGTTGGAATATTGTCGGGTGCGCGGCCGTTGGCCTGACACTCTGGGTCACTTGTGTTGGTATCCTCTGGACCTCTTCGACGCTTGGCGGTCAAGCTAAATTAAGCGTTCCTCTCTAAGAAC
>CAVVZW010000102.1:0-30934 GCA_963752265.1 uncultured Alphaproteobacteria bacterium | reverse complement strand
GAAAAATGGACGCCACTGAGCTCCGCGCCACGCAGGCCCCGATCAAGGAAAAATACAAGACCGATCCGAAAGCCGCTTTCATCACCTTGAAGGCGAAAGGCTCGATCGATAACGAAGGCATCGCTTGCAAGGTCGAGACTGGCCGGGCGCTCGCGGTCGCGGGCCTGCATCCGGCAACCGGCGGATCCGGGCTTGAGCTGTGTTCCGGCGATATGCTCTTGGAGGCGCTGGTCGCTTGCGCCGGGGTCACCCTGAAATCCGTTGCGACCGCCATTGAGGTGCCGTTGAAGACCGGCGATGTCAGCGCCGAAGGCGACCTCGACTTTCGCGGCACGCTCGGCGTCGACAAGGAGGCGCCAGTCGGCTTCGCGGAAATTCGCCTGCGCTTTGATGTCGATACGGACGCGCCCCAGGAGAAGCTCGACTTGCTTCTCAAACTCACCGAGCGTTATTGCGTGGTGTATCAGACCATCAAGAATGGCCCGAAAGTTTCGGTGACGATGAAGCGGGTGTGATGAGTTGATCCGTTCCCCTCCCCCTTGCGGTGGAGGGGTAAGGGGTGGGGGTACCGCAGGCTCAATGTTGGGGCTCACCCCCTCCATAGCCGAAGCTCGGCTTCGGCGTTTCTTATAAGGACGGCCGCTGGAAGCGGCCTATGCCTCCGCCGAAAGGGGGGAGGGAGACTACCCGCCGCACGAGCTCATATGTCTCCCGATCTGCATTTCATCCTCTTGCTCGGCTTACGCATGGCGGTTGCCGCCGCCTTCGTGGTGACGGCATCCATGATCGCAGAGCGCTCCGGCGCGGTGATCGGCGCACTGATCGCGACGTTGCCGATTTCGGCTGGGCCTTCTTATGTGTTTCTGGCGATCGATCATGACGCCGCCTTCATTGCCGAAAGCGCGTTGGCAAGCTTTCCGATCAACGCTGTCACCATGTTCTTCTGCCTGACCTATGTGGTACTGGCCCAGCGCTGCAACGCAGTGATCAGTGTTGCCGGCGCGATCGCAATATGGATTGGACTTGCCGCGCTCGAACGTCTGGTGTCCTGGTCATTGACCGGCGGCCTGATCGCGAATGCGATCGCATTTGCCATTTGTATTCCTGCATTCAAGCGCTTTCAGCATGTGAAGATGCCGCTGATCACGCGCCGCTGGTACGACATCCCGCTGCGAGCGGCGATGGTCGCCACCCTGGTCGCGATCGTCGTCTCGCTGTCGCACTGGGTCAGTCCCTCCGTCAGCGGCACGATCGCACTGTTTCCGGTGGTGCTGAGCAGTATGACGTTCATTCTTCATCCGCGCATCGGCGGACCGGCAACAGCCGCCGTGATTGCCAATGGCGGCTGGGGCATGATGGGATTCGGCGGCGGCATCGCGGTGCTGAGCCTCGCTGCCGTGCCGTTGGGTTCAGCCGCCGCGCTCAGCCTCGCGCTTGCAACCTGCGTCGCGTGGAATCTCGTGCTGTGGTGGATTGGGCGGAGAAGGATGGCGCTCAAATAGCTCCGCGTCATTCCGGGATGGTCCGAAGGACCAGACCCGGAATCTCGAGATTCCGGATTCGATGCTGCGCATCGCTCCGGAATGACTTCTTCACTTCTGCAATTTTCCCTTCAACGCATAGAGCGCCTCCAGCGCATCGCGCGGCGACATCTCGTCAGGATGTAGCGCCTTCACAGCCTCAATCAGCATTTCGCCTTCGCTCAGGGGCGCAGGCTCCGCGGCAGCGCGCGAGGGCACCGCGAACAGCGGCAAGTCGTCCGCGAGCGCACGCGCGGTCTGGCCGCGATCCTGCGCCTCAAGCTTGGCAAGCACCGACTTGGCGCGCGCGATCACCGACGGTGGCAGCCCTGCAAGCTTCGCCACCTGAATGCCGTAGGAGCGATCCGCCGAGCCCGGCAACACCTCATGCAGGAACACGACATTGCCCTGCCATTCCTTGACACGGACGGTGGCGTTGAACAGCCGCGGCAGCTTTGCTGAGAGCGCGGTGAGTTCGTGATAGTGGGTCGCGAACAATGCTCGGCAGCGATTGGCCTCGTGCAGATGTTCGATCGCCGCCCAGGCGATCGACAGGCCGTCGAAGGTCGCCGTGCCACGGCCGATTTCGTCGAGGATCACCAGCGAGCGTTCGCTCGATTGATTGAGGATGACGGCGGTCTCCACCATCTCCACCATGAAGGTGGAGCGGCCGCGCGCGAGATCATCCGCAGCACCAACGCGCGAGAACAGCCGATCGACGACGCCGATCTTTGCCCGCGACGCCGGCACGAACGAGCCTGCCTGGGCCAACAGCGCGATCAGCGCGTTCTGGCGCAGGAAGGTCGATTTGCCGGCCATGTTGGGGCCGGTGATCAGCCAGATTTGCCCCGATGTCTGCTGCGGCGCTGGCGACAAGTCACAGGCGTTGGCAATGAACGGCTGGCCATCACGCTTCAAGGCCTGCTCGACCACCGGATGACGCCCGCCTTCGATCGCAAAAGACAGCGAGCCATCGACCTCGGGCCGCACATAATTGTCGTCGACTGCGCGCTTGGCCAAAGCGGTTGCGACATCAAGGCTCGCGAAGGCATGCGCGGCGGCGCGCAGATCCTCGCTCGCTTCAACCGCGAGCGCGCAGAGCCTTTCAAAGATTTCCAGTTCCAGGCCGAGCGCGCGATCTCCCGCATTGGCAATTTTTGCTTCGATCTCGCCAAGCTCTGACGTTGTGAAGCGCACCTGCCCCGCGAGCGTCTGGCGATGGATGAAGGTCGCATTCAGCGGCGGCGACATCAGCTTGTCGCCATGTTGCGCCGTGACCTCGACGAAGTAACCGAGCACGTTGTTGTGACGGATTTTCAGGCCCTTGACGCCGGCATCGTCCGCATAGCGCGCCTGCATCGAGGCGACGACAAGCCGCGAGGCATCGCGCAAATTTCTGGCTTCATCGAGCGCGGGCTCATAGCCCTGGCGCACAAAGCCGCCGTCGCGCTTGAGCAACGGCAGTTGTTCGCCAAGCGCGCGTTCGAATTCGGCAGCGAGATCGCGCGACGGACGGCGCAGCGCGGCAATCGCGGATACAATCTCCTGCGGAGGCCGCTCCATCCGCGCCAACTGCGCCAGCGCCTGATCTGCGGCGAGGATCGCATCGCGCAGACCTGCAAGGTCGCGCGGGCCGCCGCGCCCGAGCGATACCCGTGCGAGCGCGCGCGACAAATCGGGCGCCGCGCGCAGGGTGCCGCGGAGATCCTCACGCAGGCTGCTATCCGTTACAAACGCCGCAATGGCATCGAGCCGCCGCGCGATGGCGGTGCTATCGGTCAGCGGCGCGGCGAGCCGTTGTGCCAGCAGCCGCGAGCCCGCAGAAGTCACGGTGCAATCGATCGCATCCAGCAGCGAGCCGCGCCGCTCGCCGCCGAGCGTGCGCGTCAGTTCGAGGTTGGCGCGGGTCGCCGGGTCGATCGCCATGGTGGTGCCGACGGCTTCACGCGAGGGCGGCGACAGCGGCGGGCGTTTTCCGACTTGCGTGCGGTCGATATAGGTAACGGCGGCAGAAGCGGCGGTCGCCTCCAGCCGCGACATCGCCGACAGGCCATCCATGGTGGCGACCGCGAAGTAATCGCATAATCGCCGTTCAGCCGTGGAACTGTCGAAGACATCGCGCGTCAGCGGCGTCACCGCCGGCCATTCGCGCAACGTCGGCCCGACATCGGTGTCGCCATACAAAGCATCCGCAACAATGATCTCATTGGGATTGATGCGCGCCAGTGTCGCCGCCAATTCGACCAGCGCACATTCCGTGACAATGAATTCGGATGTGGAAATATCGATCCAGGCCAGTCCAAGACGATCAGCACCGGCTGAGCCGCGCAGGCGGGCGATCGCGAGCAGGTAATTGTTGGATCTCGCATCCAGCAGCGTGTCTTCGGTCAGCGTGCCCGGCGTCACCAGCCGCACGACGCCGCGGCGGACCACGCTTTTGCCGCCACGGGCTTTAGCCGCGGCCGGATCTTCCATCTGCTCGCACACCGCGACCCGATGGCCTTGCGCGATCAGGCGATGCAGATAGTCGTCGGAGCGCTCCACCGGAACGCCGCACATCGGGATGTCGGCGCCCTGATGCTTGCCGCGCTTGGTCAGCATGATGCCGAGCGCGCGCGAGGCGATTTCGGCGTCCTCGAAGAACAGCTCGTAGAAATCGCCCATGCGGTAGAACAGCAGCAAGTTCGGATGGGCCGCCTTGATTTCCAGAAATTGTTCCATCATCGGCGTGACCCGCGCCGGCTCGGCGGCGGGCTGGGCGTCGGGGGAAACAGGAAATGTCGGCTGGATTGTCATGAGCGACGCAAGCTACAAAATTTGGACGGCTGATCCTACCGCTTTGCCGCGACTATCTGCGTTTTCCACGTCCCGGAACGAAAAATCCAAGCTGTCCCGGCATAGCGGCCCCCATGCGAAAGCGGCACCGGACCAAAACCGATCAATTGACCTGTTCCATCGCCGCTCCTAAAACTCGCCTTCGTTCAAGACGGCCAGCACAGGGAGAGACCGATGGGTGAGGTATTTATATGTGACGCGGTACGGACCCCGATCGGCCGCTTCGGTGGTTCGCTCGCCAAGGTTCGCGCCGACGATCTGGCGGCAGCCCCCATCAAGGCCTTGATGGCCAAGCACCCGAACCTCGACTGGTCGCAGGTCGATGAAGTCTATTTCGGCTGCGCCAACCAGGCCGGCGAAGACAACCGCAACGTCGCGCGTATGGCGCTGTTGCTGGCAGGCATACCGGAATCGGTCCCCGGCCAGACGCTCAACCGCCTGTGCGCCTCGGGGCTGGACGCCGTCGGGGCGGGAGCCCGCGCCATCCGTGCCGGTGAAATTGACCTCGCCATTGCCGGCGGCGTCGAATCGATGACCCGGGCGCCGTTCGTGATGGGCAAGGCGGCCGAAGCCTTTTCGCGATCGGCGGATATCTTCGACACCACTATCGGCTGGCGCTTCATCAACCCGCTGATGAAGGCGCAATATGGCGTCGATGCGATGCCCGAGACCGGCGAAAACGTCGCCGAGGAATTCCAGGTATCGCGCGCCGATCAGGACGCGTTCGCCATTCGCTCGCAGCAGCGCGCTGGTTTGGCCATCGCGGCAGGTTACTTCGCCGAGGAAATCACGCCCGTGTCGGTTCCCGGCGGCAAGGCCGGACCCATCACGGTCGACAAGGACGAGCATCCGCGCCCCGAGACAACGCTGGAAGGTCTCGCCAAGCTGAGGCCGATCGTGCGCAATCCCGGCACCGTGACCGCCGGCAATGCGTCTGGAGTCAATGACGGCGCGGCCGCGATGATCCTGGCGTCGGAGCTAGCGGTGAAAAAGCACGGCCTGACCCCGCGCGCGCGAATTCTTGGACTGGCCTCGGCCGGCGTGCCGCCGCGCATCATGGGCATCGGCCCAGTGCCGGCGACGCGCAAGTTGATGGAGCGGCTGGGACTGAAGATCAGCGATTTCGATTTGATCGAACTCAATGAAGCTTTCGCCAGCCAGGGTATTGCGTGTTTGCGCCAGCTTGGCGTCAAGGACGACGCTGATTTCGTCAATCCGCACGGCGGCGCCATTGCGCTCGGCCATCCGCTCGGCATGAGCGGCGCCCGGCTCGCGATGACCGCGGTGCACGGGATGGAAAAGCGCGGCGGGAAACGCGCGCTCGCAACGATGTGCGTCGGCGTCGGCCAGGGCGTCGCGATGGCGATTGAGAAATTGAACTGAGGCTTTCGTCATTCCGGGATGGTCCGAAGGACCAGACCCGGAATCTCGAGATTCCGGGTTCGCTTCGCGCCCCGGAATGACGGCGTTGATGAGGGTGCCACCATGACATTCGCCTATCCGACCGAAAGCAATAAAGCCCATCCGGCGCGGCTGTCGCCGGAATACAAGAGCACGGTAAAGCGTTCGCCGTCGAAGCCGCTGATCATCATGCGCCAGACGCTGACGGAATTGACCGGCCCGGTTTACGGCCACGAGACAGTGCGCGCGGGCGATTCCGATCTCACCACGCAGCATAAGGGCGAACCGATCGGGGAGCGCATTATCGTGCATGGTCATGTGCTCGATGAAGATGGCCGCGGCGTGCCGGACACGCTGGTCGAGATCTGGCAAGCCAATGCCTGCGGACGTTATATTCACACCCGCGACCAGCACCCTGCCCCGCTCGATCCGAATTTTACCGGCGCCGGCCGCGCGCAGAGCGACAAGGAAGGCTATTACCGCTTCGTCACCATGAAGCCGGGCGCATATCCCTGGGGCAATCACCACAACGCATGGAGGCCCGCGCACATCCATTTCTCGGTGTTCGGCTATTCCTTTGTGTCGCGGCTGGTGACGCAGATGTATTTCCCCGGCGATCCGTTGTTTGAGTTCGATCCGATCTTCAACTCGGTCACCGACTCGAAAGCGCGGATGCGGATGGTTTCTTCTTTCGACCTCGAAAACACCAAGCCGGAATGGGCGCTGTGCTATCGCTTCGACATCGTGCTGCGCGGCCGTAACGCCACACCGATGGAGACGAAGTAGTGGGCGACAAGAAACCGCAGGGCATCACGCCGTCGCAAACCGTCGGCCCGTTCTTCGCCTACGGTCTGACCCCGACCGGCCGTTACGAATGGAACGACGCGTTTACGAACAATCTCGTCACCCCTGATACGACCGGCGAGCGGATTCGGATCGAAGGACAGGTGTTCGACGGCGACGGCAAGACGGTGCCTGATTGCATGCTGGAGATCTGGCAAGCCGACGCGCAGGGCCGCTTCGCCGACCCCAAGGACAAGCGCGCGCTGCCGAACTCCAAATTCCGCGGCTTCGGCCGTTGCGGCACCGGCGCCAACGGCGAATACGCGTTCGACACCATCAAGCCGGGGCAGGTCGCCGATCCCGACGGCAAGCCGCAGGCGCCGCATATTCTGGTGGCGATCTTCGCCCGCGGCATGCTGCTACACAATTACACGCGGATCTATCTCGACACGGAGGCCGCCAATGCCGCCGATCCCGTGTTGGCGCTGGTTCCCGCTGAGCGCCACGCGACGCTGATCGCCAGGCGCGCGAGCGGTGGCGATGCCGTCTATCGTTTCGACATCTACCTTCAGGGCGACAACGAAACGGTTTTTTTCGACGTTTGAGACGCGGCTCGTTTTCACTCCGCCGTCGTCCCGGCCAACGGGTCGCGCGAATGCGCGCCCGATGACAGGCTTCGGTCGGACCCATAACAACAAGCCATAGTTGCTGCGCACGGCAGTTGGATCCGTCTTTGCGAGCGAAGCGAAGCAATCCAGAATACCAAGCCGGAGGCAGCCTGGATTGCTTCGTCGCGTTGCTCCTCGCAATGACGGGCTAGCATTGAGCGGAAAACGCAGACGGTGGGTTATGGGTTCCGGATCGCGCTTCGCTTGCCCGGGACGACGGAGATCATTCCATCACCGCGTGTTCTGGCCCCGCCGCCTGCTTGCGCAGCGCGGCCTTGGTCGAGCCGATCATGAGCGCGAGCGGGATCGAGCCCAGAATAAAGAACATCACGAGCTGATAATCCTGCGAGAACGCGATGATCTGGGCCTGAAGCGCCACCATCACGTCCGCCATGGCGCGGCCCTTGTCGGTGCCGAGGTTGATCATGCCGCTGACGTCGGGCATCTGCATGGCGTGATTGAACGGGGTGATGTGCTCGGACAGGATCGCATAGACCCGCCGCCCGCCTTCGGTAAGTTGCGCGATCACGATGGAAATGCCGACTGAGCTCGCGACATTGCGCATCAGGGTCAGCATCGAGGTGCCGTCGGTGCGCAGATGATTGGGCAGCGTCATGAACGCGACCGTCGAGAGCGGCACGAACACGAGCCCGAAGCCAAAACCCTGGATGATGCTGATGGTCACGATCTCGTTCACGCCGGTCTGGTCGGTCCAGAAGGTCATCCAGTATAGCGACAGCGCGGTGAGGCTCAGGCCCGTGATGATCAGGGTGCGCGCCTCGATGAAGCGCATCAGGCGGCCGACCAGCATCATGGCGACGAACGTGCCACAGCCCCGGCTTGCGAGCAGGACGCCGGCCGTGATGATAGGATAGCCGATCACGTTTTGCAGGTAGGGCGACGACAGCGCCATCGTCGAATACAGCACGAGCCCCATCACCGTCATGAAGATGCAGCCAGTGAGGAAGTTGCGATCCCTGAACAGGGCGAACTGGATGAAGGGACGCGGCGTCGTGAAGGAATGCGCGAAGAAATAATAGAACCCGGCGATAGAGACGACGAACTCGGCGATGATCTCGTTGGATTCGAGCCAACCGAGCTGTTCGCCGCGATCGAGCGCCACCTGCAAGGCGCCGATCGCAATCGCCAGCGCTGCGAAGCCGAACCAGTCGAAGCGCAACTTCGAATCCTGCTTCGTCTCGTCCATGAAGACCATCAGGCCGAGCACGGTGAAGATGCCGAACGGCAGATTGACGAAGAACACCCAATGCCAGGAGTAGGTCTCGGTCAGCCACGCCCCGAGCGAGGGTCCCATGATCGGACCCATCATCACGCCCATGCCCCAGATCGACATCGCCTTGGCGCGTTCATGCAGCGCGTAGGAGTCGAGCATCACGGCCTGCGACAACGGCACCAGCGCGGCACCGAACACGCCCTGGAGCAATCGAAACAGCACCATCTGTTCGATGTCCTGCGCCAATCCGCACAGCACGGAAGCCACCGTGAACCCGGCCGAGCAAATGATGAAAGTGCGCTTGCGGCCGAAACGGTTGGCGATCCAGCCCACCGGCGCCGTCATGATTGCGGCCGCCACGATGTAGGACGTGAGCACCCAGTTGATCTGGTCCTGAGAGGCCGACAACGTTCCCTGCATATAGGGCAGCGCGACATTGGCAATGGTGGTGTCGAGCGCCTGCATGATCGTGGCCGTCATGGCGCAGATCGTCACCATGTTCCGCCGCAAACCGGGAACGGCACTCGCGGATGGAATTGCCGTCGGCGACATGGTCTCTAATCCTGGTCCTGCTTCGCCGCGGCCGAGCGCAGACCGAGCAGGCCCGCGAGCGTGCGCTTGTGACCGGTATCGATCGTGGCGTAGGCGCTCATGCCGGCTTTCAGCTTTTTGACGAACGGATCGTTTTCATCGAAATAGATCCGCACGGGGACGCGCTGCACCACCTTGACGAAGTTGCCGGTGGCGTTTTGCGGCGGCAGGATCGAGAATTGCGCGCCGGTGCCGGGGCTCAATGAACTGATGGTGCCCTTGAATGTATGATCGGGGAAGGCGTCGACGTCGATTTCGACCGGTTGCCCCACCGCGACATGGGTGAGGTCCGACTCCTTCAAATTGGAATCGACCCAAGGCTTGGCGATATCGATAACGGTGAAGACCGGCGAGCCCGCCATGACGAAACGGCCAAGCTGGATCTGGTCAACGAGGGTCGCGATGCCATCGATCGGCGCCCGCATCTCCGTGTGATCGAGATCGCGCTGCGCCTGGGCAAGCGCGGCCTGCGCCTGGTAATAGGGCGGGAAGTCGTCGAGCGCGAGGTTCGGATTGCCGAGCAACTGCGTCAACGAACTCGAACGCTGTTGCAGAACGAAGGCGAGTTCAGCGCGAACGGTGATGGCCGAGTTCGTGGAATTGTCGAGGTCGAGCTGCGAGCCATAATTGCTCTTCACGAGCGTGGACTTGCGCTCAACGTCACGCTGCTTCAAGTCGATAGACTTCTGCATCAAGTCGGCCATCTCGTCGTAGATCTTGATGTTGGCGCCGAGATTGCTGTAGCTCATCTTGGCCTGTTCGACGGCGGCCTTGGCACGATCAACCGCGAGCCGGAACGGGACGGAATCGATCTCGAACAGCACGTCGCCATGGTGGACGAGCTGGCCTTCCTTCACTACCACCTTGTCGATTCGCCCCGAAATGTCGGGCGTGATCAGAACCTTTTGCGCGCCGACATAGGTGTCGTCGGTGCCGACATAACGGCCGCCGTTGAGATAGAACACGACGCCGCCGATCACGGCGACAAGCGGCAGCACGACGAGCAGCAAGACACGGCGATAGCGGCGTAAGCCAGCGAGCAGCCGGCGGCGCGGCGCGGCGGCGAGCCTCTCGGGCGGCGATTGCGCGGGTGCGCCTTTCTGCTCGGGCGGAAATTTCAGTACGGGTTCAGCCATAGCGCTGTTCTTTCTTTGACTCTTGTTCTGCCTCCGCAATGGCGTTGCGGACGTTTTCCTTGATTGCTTCGAGCTGGGCGAGCAGCCGGTTCGCGTCCGTTGCGCTGATGCCATCCAGCGCGGTTTCGGTCAGCTCGGTCTTCAAGCCGGTCAGCTTGGCAAGCAGCGGCTTTGCCGCCTTGCGCAGATAAAGCCGGTTGACGCGGCGATCGCTGTCGTCGCTGCGGCGCTCGATCCAGCCATTGTCGCAAAGGCGATCGATCAACCGTGTCAGCGTGATCGGCTGCATCTCCATCTGTTCGGCGAGTTCGGACTGCTTGAGACCCTCGAAACGCTCGACCTTGGCCAGCACCGCCCATTGCGCCCGCGTAATGCCGTAGCGCGCCGCCTGCCGGTCCGCATAGGCGCGCACCAGCCGCTGCAATTCGCCGAGCGTGAACAAGAAATTCATATCTACCGGCCCGCGGGGCATGTCGGAGGCACCCTTCCCGAAGTCGTGAAACGTGAGCCGCCCCCTTCGGCAGAAACGCCTCTTCATAAGCTTTGGATACAATAAGCAAGCTTATGAATTTTTCATGGCCGACCTGTTGCGACCCTGCCCTGTCAAATCGGCATGGCTAAGGAACCCGTAAGGCGATGTCGGCAAATGACTTTCCGCGGGACGGGATTTTGGTTCACCCGGCAAGATGCTAGTGTCGCGGCTGATGAAGCTCGCCAAACCGACATTCCCCGCCCCCGACCACGATCATGGCCGCTGCACGGCGGATGCCTTGCAGCATGCCGAGCGGGTGTGCGCGAAGCGTTCGCAGAAGCTGACGCCGATCCGCCGCAAGGTGCTGGAAACGCTGCTGTCGAGCCACCGGCCGCTGGGCGCCTATGAGGTGATCGAGGCCCTAGCGAGAACCATGACCCGGCCGGCGCCGATCACGGTTTACCGCGCGCTGGACTTTCTGATGGAAAACGGCCTTGTCCACCGCATCGAAAGCCGCAACGCCTTTCTAGCCTGCGCGCATGACCATGACGAGGCCGCGATGGTGGCGTTCCTGATCTGCGAACGCTGCGGTTTGGTCGGCGAAATACCGGCCGCGCCGGTATCGCAAAGCCTCAACGTTTCCGCGCGCGCGACCGGATTTACGCCAAGGATGTCGATTGTCGAAATCACCGGCGTTTGCGCGCACTGTCAGAATTAACAAGAAGGCGATAAGCCTCTTAAAGAGGGTTCATGATTTCACAAAAATTGCCGCTTTCGTCGGCGGAGCGATCGCTCTCTTCGCGCGCCGTCGCATTGATGCTGATGCTGTGTTTGAGCTGGGGGTTCAACCAGATCGCCGTCAAGCTGGCGCTGCCCGATATCCCGCCGTTCCTGCAAGCCACGATCCGCTCGCTCGGGGCTCTCCCCTTGCTGCTGTTGATCGCGCGCTTCCGTGGCGTGAAAATCTGGACGCATGACGGTACGCTTCGCCCCGGTCTGTTCGCGGGTGTGCTGTTCGGCCTCGAATTCGTGCTGATCTATCGCGGGCTGTTGTTGACCTCCGCGTCACGCGCGGTGGTCTTTCTTTATACCGCGCCGTTTTTCGTGGCACTGGGCTCTTACCGATGGCTGGGCGAACGGTTGCGCGCCTCGCAATGGGCCGGGCTCGCTTTGAGCTTTGCCGGGGTGGCGCTCGCCATCGGCGTCCCCCAGGCCGATGTCGATGCCAATGTGCTCGTGGGCGACGTCATGATTGTCGGCGGCGGGGCGCTGTGGGCCGCCACGACCTTGCTCGTGAAGGCGACGCCGTTGCTTCGCGCGCCACCCGAAAAAGCCCTGATTTATCAAGTGTCGGTATCGATCCCGATTCTGGCTTTGGCCACCTTCATTTCCGGCGAAACCCTCACTCGGTTGCCCGGTCCCCTGGCGCTGTCGTTAATGGCCTATCAGGCGTTTTGGGTGGTCGGACTGACGTTTTTGCTCTGGTTTGGGCTGGTGAAGACCTATTCGGCCAGCAAATTGTCGGCATTTACCTTCATCACCCCTTTGTTTGGCGTCGTGGCTAGCTATTTCATCCTGCATGATACGCTGACCCCAGTATTCGGCGCCGCAGCCCTGCTTGTAATTGCTGGGCTTTATCTCGTTAACCGGCCCAGTCCGGGGGTTCCGGTTCCTATTGATCCGTTGCTGACATCAACCAAAACCTGATATTTGAGACGCCATGAACCAGCCCGTAAGACCGCCCGAGAACGACATCGCGGGGCCGAAGGCCCGGCATCAAACCACCCAAGTCATGGTCGGCCATGTCGCCGTCGGTGGCGGCGCGCCGATTGTCGTGCAGTCGATGACCAACACCGACACCGCCGATATCGACGGCACGATCGCCCAGGTCGCGGCGCTGTCGCGCGCCGGATCGGAAATGGTGCGGATCACGGTCGACCGCGAGGAAGCGGCTGCCGCCGTTCCGCATATTCGCGACGGCCTGCGCAAGCGCGGCATCAATACGCCCCTGATCGGCGACTTCCATTACATCGGCCACAAGCTGCTCGCGGAATATCCGGCCTGTGCGGAAGCGCTCGACAAATACCGTATCAATCCCGGCAATGTCGGCTTCAAGAACAAGCGCGACACGCAGTTCGCCGACATCATCGAGATCGCCAACAAGAACAACAAGCCGGTCCGTATCGGGGCCAACTGGGGCTCACTCGACCAGGAACTGCTCACCAAGCTGATGGATGAGAACACGGCCTCGCCAAGTCCGCGCGATGCTCGCGCGGTGACGCGCGAGGCCATGGTGCAGTCGGCGCTGTTGTCGGCCGCGCGCGCCCAAGAACTCGGCATGCCCAAAAACAAGATGATTCTGTCGGCCAAGGTTTCCGCCGTGCAGGACCTGATTGCGGTGTATCAGGAACTTGCGCGCCGGTCGGATTACGCCATCCATCTTGGCCTCACCGAAGCCGGCATGGGCTCAAAGGGCATCGTCGCTTCGTCCGCCGCGCTCGGAATTCTCCTGCAGGATGGCATCGGCGACACCATCCGCATTTCGCTGACGCCCGAACCCGGCGGCGATCGCACGCTGGAAGTGCAGGTGGCGCAGGAACTGTTGCAGACCATGGGCTTCCGCACTTTCGTGCCGCTGGTGGCGGCCTGCCCCGGTTGCGGCCGCACCACCTCGACCACCTTCCAGGAACTGGCGCGCTCGATTCAGGATTTCATCCGCGAGGAAATGCCGGGCTGGAAGACGCGCTACCCCGGCGTCGAAGAACTCAACGTCGCGGTCATGGGCTGCATCGTCAACGGCCCCGGCGAATCCAAGCATGCCAATATCGGTATCTCGCTGCCCGGCACCGGCGAAGCACCGGCCGCGCCCGTGTTTGTCGATGGCAAGAAGTTCCGTACCCTGCGCGGACCGGCCATTGCCAGCGACTTCAAGGCGCTCGTGATCGACTATATCGACCAGCGCTACGGCGCGAACGCCAAGCCGACCGCGGCTGCGGAGTAATCCTCTGCGGTCCGGCCGCGCGGTTCGGACATCTCAACTTTATCTTGAAGGTCTCACTGCGCGGCTTGCCGCGCAGTTTTGCGTTTGAACTCAATTCGAGTGACGCCGATCGGTCTGGAAGATAACCTCGCAGACGCGTAACCACCTGCCGCGACGGAGAGCGCCATGGAAAAAGCCGCAACGGCTGTTGAAGCCCGAAACAAGGAGTTGGTCCGCGGCCGCTTCGACGCCTGGACAGACGGCACCGGCAGCCCTTTTGAGCTGCTGACCGACGATGCCAGTTGGACCATCGAGGGTAATTCAGTTGCGTCGAAGACCTATGCGGGCCGCGAGGCCTTCATGCGTGAGGTCATCACGCCATTCAATGCACGGATGAGTGTCGGCCTCAAACCGACCATCCGCGAGATCTGCGCCGACGGCGACATTGTCATCATCTTCTTTGACGGCAAGGGAACGGCGCGCGACGGCAAGCCCTATACGAACACCTATTTCTGGCTGTTTGAAATGCACGACGGCAAGGTCACCCGGGCGTCCGCGATGTTTGATAGCGTTGAATTCAACGACTTCTGGTCCCGCGTCTCTCCTGCCGAATAGCCGGCACGCCGCAACTGGCCGGGCGCGATACCAGAGGGAACCACATGATCAAGCGGCGCGTATTTCTCGTCGGCGCCCTCGGCACGGTAGCCGCGGGAATTCAATCAGCCCGGCCGGTCAATGCCGCCGACGATCGACCTTCCGGCGCCTTCGCTGAACTGCCCGGTGTGAAGCTGTGGTTCACGGACAGCGGCGGCGCAGGCGTGCCGCTGATTTTGCTCCACGCCAACACCGGCACCAGCGCCGTGTGGGCGAGCCAGGTCGAGCATTTCTCTCGGGCCGGATACCGCGTCATCGCGTTCGACCGCCGCGGCTGGGGCAAGAGCATCGCCAATCCCGCCACGGGTGCACAGCCCGGAAGTATTGCCGGCGATCTTGATGCGCTCGCGGAATATCTCAAGCTTGAAAAATTTCACTTGCTCGGCGTTGCCGGCGGCGGCTTCGCGGCTTTGGACTATGCAGCGTGGCATCCAGAACGGCTCCGAAGCCTGGTGATCGCGGCGAGTACCGGGCAGATAGCCGACAAAGAGATCGCCGATTTCATCGCGCGTCTTGAAATTCCGGGATTGCGCAAATTGCCGGCGGTCTACCGGGAAGTCGGGCCGTCCTATCGAGGCGCCAACCCGGAGGGCACCCAACGCTGGATCGAGATTGAGGAGCACGCGCGCCAAACTGAAGCCATCGATCAGCCCCTACGCACACCAAACACCTTTGCGAAGATCGAGACGATTCCGACACCCACCCTGGTCATGGCGGCAGATGCCGATCTGCTGGCACCTCCGGCCTTGATGCGCATCTGGGCTACTCACGTGAAGACGCATGAATGGGCTGATGTGACCGATGCGGGTCATGCGATTGCGTGGGAACAGCCGCACCTATTCAACGAGAAGGTTCTTGAGTTCATCAGGCGACATTGAAGAGCCTCAGGCGAGAAGCCGCGCGCTCGTCACATTTGCTTTATTTGAGCGGCGCATCTCGCGGTCACCGGAGCTTTTCGCTAGGCTCACCGACATCGATAAAAACAGCGGTTTGGGAGGAAACAATGAAAATTCAACGACTGATGGCTCCGATCGCAGGATCGGTATTCGCGCTGCTGGCAAGTGGCGCGCAGGCGGCAGAGATCAAGGTTCTGGCTTCGACCGCCGTGAAGACGACCCTGGAAGAGCTCGCCCCACAATTCGAGAAGGCGACCGGCAGCAAGGTCGACATTACCTTCGCACCGGCCGCGGTCTTGAAAACCAAGATCGACGAAGGCGCGACGTTTGACGTCGCCATCCTCGCGGCATCCGTCACCGACAGCCTTGCCGGAAGCGGGAAGATCGAAATGCCCGCGACCACCATCGCCCATTCCGGAATCGGCGTTGCCATTCGCAAGGGCGCAGCCAAACCCGACATCAGCACGACCGAGGCATTCAAACAGACCCTGCTCAATGCCAAGTCCATCGGTTTTACGGGAGCGGGCGCCACCGGCGCCTATCTTAAAACGCTGTTCGAGAAACTCGGGATCGCCAACGAACTAAAACCCAGGCTCAAACCCTTGCAGGGTGCAGCCGGCGAGGCAGCCGCATCGGGCGAGGTCGAAATCGGCATGACCCAGATCAGCGAAATTTTACCGTATGCCGGCGCCGAGCTTGCCGGGCCGCTGCCACCGGATATTCAATCCTACACTTACTTCTCGGCCGTCACGTCAAAGGCGGGCAAAGAGACGGACGCGGCCAAGGCATTCATCAAATTTCTCGCCGCTCCATCGGCGCTGGCCGTGATCAAGGCCAAAGGCATGGAGCCGGGTTGATCCGGATGGCGGCACTTGCACCGAATCAAGACGAAGCGTGAGGTTAGCAACCTCGACAATACGCCCTAGGGGAATCGCATGAGCTCGCTGTCAGGCAAGCAGGGACCGCGCTATCGGCACACCCCCGAGGAGAGCGAACCCTATGAGACAATCGCGGTTGAAAAACTCACCCCGATCATCGGCGCGGAAATTTCCGGCGTCGATATCGGACAACTCGTGTCGGACGATGCGCGCTCGAATCGGCAGATGGACGAGATCCATCGCGCGCTGGCCGAAAACCTCGTGATCTTCTTCCGCGATCAGCACATCTCGCCGGAACAACATCTCGCCTTCGGCCGCAAGTTCGGCGAACTGCATATCCACCCCGCCGCGCCGAATGAAGGCGATCCCGCGCTGATGAAAATCTACGCCGACAAGGATTCGCCGCGTGCCAACGGCGAGGGCTGGCACTCCGACGTCTCCTGCGACCTAGAGCCGCCGATGGGCTCGATCCTCTATATCAGGCAGTGCCCGCCCCATGGCGGCGATACGTTGTTTGCGAGCATGTATGCGGCATACGAGGCGCTGTCGGATCGAATGAAAACCTATCTCTCCGGCCTCACCGCGATTCATGATGGCGAGAACACCTATCGCGGGCTTTATGCGAACTATGGCGTCGCCGACAAGCCCAGCTATCCAAGCGCCGAGCATCCGGTCGTGCGCACCCATCCCGTCACCGGCAAGAAGACGCTCTATGTCAACCGCGGCTTCACCCGCCACATCGTCGGCATTCCCCGCGACGAGAGCGACGCGATCCTCGCCTATCTCTACCAGCACGCGGAAAATCCGCTGTTCCAGTGCCGCTTCCGCTGGACGGAAAACGCCGTTGCGTTCTGGGACAACCGCTGCGCCCAGCATCGCGCGATGTGGGATTACTGGCCGCATACCCGCTCCGGCACCCGCGTCACCGTGAAGGGAGAGCGGCCGGTCTAGATCAGCCGCCGCGGCGCCGTTTGAGCGTTGACGCGTTGCCTTGCCTGCGCCAAGCTTTGCGTCAAAATCGAAAATAAATTTCGGAGGATATCCCCATGCTCCGGGCGGAAGACAACAGGCTCCTCACCGAAAGCGGCGCGGGAACACCCATGGGCGAACTGCTGCGGCGTTTCTGGCTGCCGGTGTTGCTGTCGGAGGAATTGCCGGAAGCAGATTGCCCGCCGAAGAAAATCACCGTCATGGGCGAGGAACTGCTTGCGTTCCGCGATACACGCGGCGTGGTCGGCGTCATCGACCAGTATTGTCCGCATCGCGGCGCCAACCTCTGGCTTGGCCGCGTTGAGGAGTGCGGCATCCGCTGCGTCTATCACGGCTGGAAATTCGACACCGACGGCGCTTGCGTCGATATGCCGACCTCTTATCCCGACCTCAACGCCAAGGACCTGATCCGCATCAAATCCTATCCCGTGCGCGAATGGGGTGACATGGTTTGGGCCTATATGGGGCCTTCGGGCGCGCTCCCTGAATTGCCCGCGCTCGAGATGGCGCTGGTGCCGCCCTCGCACCGCTTCGTCACCAAGAAATGGCAGGACTGCAACTGGGTGCAGGCATTGGAAGGCTCGATCGACACCGCCCACTTCACCTTTGCGCATCTGAGCTTCGACAAGGAAGAGAACGAAATCCTCGAAATCAAGAAACACTTCGTCAATCCGCTGGCGCGCATGAACACCGACCACATGCGATGGATCGCCGAAGATCCGCGCCCCGTCATCAAAACCATTGCCCACGACGCGGGCCTTGTGATCGCGGGCGGCCGGCTCACAAGTAGCGATAGTATCTGCGGCGACAACATCTACTGGCGCATCGCGCAATACCTGATGCCGGTGCATAGCTACGCGCCGAGTTCGATGCCGGGCGAGAATATTTTCGGCCAGAGCTTTGTGCCCGTGTCCGACACCAATTGCTGGATCTACACCTATGCCTGGAATCCCGAACGCCCGCTGACGCCGGCTGAGCGGGAGGGCTATGCCAATGGCAACGGCGTGATGGCAGTGGTCGACGAGAACTACGTTCCCTTGCGCAACAAATCCAACGACTATCTGATCGACCGAAAGCTTCAGAAAACCAGAAGCTACACCGGTATCCAGGGTGTCTCGGAACAGGACGCTGCCATGCAGGACAGCCAGGGACCGATCGCCGATCGCACCCGCGAGCATCTCGGGCCGACAGATCTAGGCATCATGCATTTTCGCAAACTGATCATGGAAGCGGCACGCGCGCTGCAAGCGGGCACGCCACCTTCGCATCTCGCGCATCAGGATCGCTATGCCGTGCGCTCCGGCGGCTGCGTGACGAGTAAGGCCAAGGACCTGCCGGCCGTGATGGTCGAGCGGTTTGGCGATGCGACGGGTTATGTCGGGCGGCCGCGCATTGCGGCTGCGGAATGAAGATCAAGATTTACAAGCAACGGAAAATCCCATGAGCTGGCAACCCTCCAACGATCCGATCCTCGGCGATCCCTTGTCCTGCGACGCGCTGGAGCTTGTGATCGTGCCCCGCACCCGCGACCTCGGCGACGGATTTGAAGTTCGCCGCGCGTTGCCGCACGGCAAACGGCAGATGGTCGGTCCCTTCATCTTCTTCGACCATTTCGGCCCGGTGCAGTTCGTGTCCGGCAAAGGCATGGACGTGCGCCCGCATCCCCATATCGGGCTTGCGACCGTCACCTATCTGTTCGACGGCAGCATCATGCACCGTGACAGCGAGGGCAACGTCCGGGAAATACAGCCGGGCGCGATGAACCTGATGACGGCGGGCCGCGGCATCGCCCATTCCGAGCGCACGCCTGACCTGCAACGCGCGAGCGGCCAGAGCATGCTCGGCTTGCAGAGCTGGATCGCGTTGCCCGCAGGCAAAGAGGAAATCGCGCCGACGTTCCAGCACTATGCGGCCTCCGATCTTCCGGTCGTCAGCGACCGCGGCCTGACCGCACGCGTGATCGCAGGGAGTTCTTTTGGCGCCACATCGCCGGTTACGATGGTCTCGCCCTGGTTCTATGTCGAGGTGACGGCGGAGCATGGCGTCAGCGTCCCCCTGGACGCCGATCACGAAGAGCGCGCCATCTATATCGTCGATGGCGAGGTCGAGATCGCCAATGAGCGCTATGAGGGTCCGCGCCTCCTGGTATTTCGACCCGGCGACCGCATCACGGTCAAGACGCTAAAGCCCACGCGCATGATGTTTCTCGGGGGAGACGCCCTCGAAGGCCCGCGTCATATCTGGTGGAATTTCGTGTCATCCAGTAAAGAGCGGATCGAGCAGGCCAAGCAGGACTGGAAATCCGGCCGTTTTGCTGCCGTCCCCAACGAGCACGAATTCATTCCGCTGCCGGAATGAGCCGTCTCTATTACAATCCTGCCGCCGCGTATCTCGCGCGCCGTGTCCGAAAGTAAAGATTCATGACCACCATGCTTGCGAGCGACTTGCCCCTCCCCCGGATCGGGCGCGGCAAGGTCCGCGACATCTATGCCGTCGGCGACGATCGCGTGCTGCTGCTCACCACCGATCGCATCTCCGCCTTCGACGTCGTCATGGCTGAGACCATCCCGATGAAGGGCGCGGTGCTGACCCAGATCAGCGCCTGGTGGTTCAACAAACTTGAAGGCGCCGTGCCGCATCACATGATCAGCGCCGATACCGACTTCATTATCGGTGAGGTGCCGGCACTGAAGGACCACCGCGCCTCGCTTGAGGGCCGGGCGATGTTGTGCAAACGCACGAAAGTCTTCCCGATTGAATGCGTGATCCGCGGCTATCTGTCGGGTTCGGCCTGGAAGGAATATGCCGCCGACGGCACGCTCGCGGGCGAGAAGCTGCCGGCTGGCCTGCTGGAGAGCGGCAAACTTGAACCGGCGATTTTCAGCCCGGCGACCAAAGCCGAAACCGGCCATGACGAAAACATCACGATTGCGCGGATGCGCGCGATTATCGGCGATGAAGTGACCGATACGCTGGAACGCATGACGCGCACCGTCTACACATCAGGCGAAAAGATCAGCCGCGAGCACGGCATCATCATCGCCGATACCAAATTCGAATTCGGCCGCGACGCCGATGGCCGCATCATCCTGATCGACGAGGTGATGACGCCCGACAGTTCGCGCTTCTGGGCGGTGGACATTTACAAGCCAGGCCAGCCGCAGCCGAGCTTCGACAAGCAGCCGCTGCGCGATTATCTCGATGGCGAGCGCCGCGCTGGCCGATGGAACGGCGAAGCTCCCCCGCCGCCGTTGCCGGCGAGCGTCGTGGATGCGACCAGTCAGCGCTATCTTGAGGCCTATCGCCGTGTCACCGGCAGCGAACTCAAAGTATGATGCCGGGAGCACCACAGGCGTGAGCATTCAGTCAATTGGTCTTCGTCCGAAGCTCCAGCTGCGGGTCGTGCTCAAGAATATTCTGGGCGGCAGCGCCGCCAGCGTTTTAACCGTCACCTTCGGACTGTCGTATGCGCTTCTGATCTTCGCTGGCCCGCTCGCGCCCTATTTGTCCTACGGCGTCGCCGCGACCTTCATTTCGTCCGCCATCCTCGCCGGCGTCATCGCGGCTGGAAGTTCGCTGCCCTTCGCGGTCTCGGGACCCGAGAGTTCCACCGCCGCCATGACCGGCATTCTGGCCTCGTCCATGGTGGAGCGCATCCTGGCAGCCGATCCATCCGCGCCGTTGCTTGCGCCTGTTCTGATCACGCTCGCGCTGGCGACGGTGCTGACGGGCGTCGTGCTGTGCGGCTTCGGGATGACGCGCATGGGCCGCGCGATCCGCTATGTGCCATATCCGGTGGTCGGCGGCTTTCTTGGCGCGACGGGCTGCCTCATCCTTCTTGGCGCGGTCCGCGTCATCACCGGCCAGCGCCTGCAATTTGCAACGCTTGGTCAGTTCGAAGATCTCCTCACGCTGTCCAAGCTCGCGGCCGCCTGTGTCATGGCGCTCATTCTCTATATGACATGGCACCGCTCCCGTTCGCCGTTTGGGCTGCCGGCTATCCTCATTGGCGGCGTGATCGCGGCCCATCTCGTGTTCTGGCTGGCGGGCTTGTCGCCGGCGGAAGCACAGGCCGCCGGTTGGACCTTTCAACCGCCACCGAGCGTGACTTTCGTGTCGCCGTGGAGCGTTGACGGGCTGCGCAACTATCCCTGGCATCTGCTGCCGGATCTATCCGGCAATTTTATCGCCGTCATCTTTGTCACCGCATCCAGCACGCTGTTCAATGTCACCGGCATCGAAGTTGCGACACATCGCGAAGCCAATCTGGAGCGCGAGCTCAACATCACCGGGCTCGCCAACATCCTCACCGGCGCCTTCGGAGGCTATCCCGGCTGCGTTTCCATCAGCCGCTCCGTTCTCAACTTCAACGGCGGCGGCACCGGTCCGCTGTCGGGGCTGACGGTCGCTGCGATCTCGCTGTTGATGCTGGTCTTTGCTCCTTCGATTCTCGGCTATATGCCGAAATTCGTGCTCGGCGGCCTGCTGATCTATCTCGGGGTCGATGCGCTCCACAAATGGATCGTTCAGTCGCGACGGCGGCTTTCATTTACCGAATATCTGTCGCTGCTGGCGATCATCGTCATCATCGTCGAATGGGGTTTTATTGCCGGCGTCCTGATCGGCGTCGTCATCGGCTGCGCGACCTTTGCGTTGAGCGCCTCGCGCATCGATTCCATCAAATTCAGTTTCGACGGTTCCGAATATCGAAGCTCGCTCGACCGCTCCCACGAGCAGCTTGCGGTCCTCGCCACGCATGGCGGCAGCGTGCAGGGCCTGAACCTGCAAAGTTACCTGTTCTTCGGCTCGGCCAACCGCCTCTATCAGCATGTCAAGGCGCTGCTGGCGCGCCATCCGGAATGCCGTTTCCTGGTGTTCGACTTCAAGCTCGTGACCGGTATAAACTCCTCCGCGGCCTACAGCTTCGCCCAGATCAAACGCACCGCGAACGACCGCGGCATCAAACTGGTTCTGGTCAACCTGCAAGCGGCGACGGAAAAAACGCTGCGATCGAGCGAGTTCGTCTCCGACGAGGTCAGCATCATGCCGGAGCTCGATCATGCTCTGGAGTGGTGCGAAAACGAGATCATCACACAACATGAAGGCCGCGGCGACGAAGAAGCCTCGTTGCGGGACTGGTTTGTACGCATTCTCGGGTCCGAGGATGACGCGATGGAACTGATCCATCGCTGCGAAAGGCTGGAGGTCCGTGCCGGCGAGATCATCGTCAGCGCCGGCGATATCGCCAATTCCATGCACTTCATTCTTGACGGGCGCGTTGGCGTCATGATCCCGGCGGGCGATGGCGGCCTCACGCGGGTACGAAGCCTCGGCCGTTATACGACCGTCGGAGAGATGGGCCTCGTGGCCGGCGCTCCGCGCAACGCCACCATCCAGGCCGAGGTCGCAAGCGTTCTTTACGTCCTGGGCGTCAATCAGTTCGAAGCGATCAAGGCCGAAAACCCGGCACTCAGCCAGAAACTCCTGACGTTTTTCGTCATGGTGATGGCCGAGCGGCTGACCTTCGCCAATCGCCTGATCGGCGTGCTCCGGCGGTAAATCTGCTGCGTTGAGAAGACGACCACGGCGGTCTATGATCGTTGGACGTAGCCGGGTCTTGATTTCACGCTCTCTTCGGACACAAAGGGGAATATCATGCGTGAATTTTGGTTTGCCGCAGCCTTTGCCGCCACCGCGACGTTCGGAGCTTGCCCGCCGGCGCTGGCGCAAGACGAAGCGGATCAGAAGTTCGGCAAGGTGCATTTTGCGACCACTTGCAACGAAGTGGCGCAGCGGCGGTTTGACCGCGCCATGCGCTACCAGCATTCGTTCTGGTACGTGCAGTCAAAGGAAATTTACGAAGAAGCGATCAAGGCCGACGCCAGTTGCGCTATCGCCTATTGGGGCATTGCGCTGTCGCTCTTGAACAATCCGCACAGCGCGATCCCAGCGCCCAATCTTCCACTTGGGCTCTCGGCCATCGCGAAAGCAAAGGAGATTGGCGCCACCAGTGAGCGTGAGCGCGATTACATCGACGCGCTCTCGGTCATGTATGTCGACTACGACAAGATCCCGCAGCAGGCGCGGGTGCAATCCTATTTGAAGAAAATGGAAGCGCTCGCCGCGAAATATCCCGACGATGACGAAGCGCAGATCTTCTATGCGATTACGCTGAATGTGGCGGCCTCGCCTGCTGACAAGACCTACGCCAACCAGCTCAAGGGCGCCGCCATTCTTGAGCCGATCTGGCAGCGTCAGCCGATGCACCCCGGCGTGGCTCACTACCTGATCCATCTCTACGATTATCCGCCGATCGCCGCCAAAGGGCTGACGGCGGCGCTGCGTTATTCGAAGATCGCGCCGCAAGCGCCGCATGCCCAGCATATGCCGTCGCATATTTTCACGCGGGTCGGCTATTGGAAGGAATCGATTGCGGCCAATCTTGCTTCCGCGCGGGCAGCCGAGGCGGGCCACGAAGCTGGCGAGCATCTGCATGCCGACGATTATATGGTCTACGCCTATCTGCAGCTCGGACAGGACCGGGAGGCGCGCAGCGTCATCGACCAGGTCGAGACCATAACCCCGAGTCCCGATTCCTTTGGCGGCGCTTTTTCCCGCGCGGCCGCGCCAGCCCGTTACGTGATGGAACGCGGCGACTGGAAGGGGGCGGCCCAGCTCGATGTCATCAAGAACAATTTTCCGCAAGTGATGGCGATCACTTACTTTGCGCGCGCGATCGGCGCCGCCCGGTCCGGCAACCCTGCCGCCGCCAAAGCCGATACCGACAAGCTTACAGAGCTTCGCGACCAGTTGCGGGCGGCCAAAAATGACTATTGGGCGGGTCAGGTTGACGTCCAGATGCAGGCCGCAAACGCCTGGATCCTTTACGCCGACGGCAAATACGACGATGCGCTGGCGGCGATGAGCGCGGCGGCCGATGCCGAAGACAGGACCGAAAAAGCGCCGGTCACGCCCGGCCCGCTGGTGCCGGCGCGCGAGCTTTATGGTTTCATGCTGCTGGACCGCGGCAAGCCCAAGGAGGCGCTGGCGGCGTTCGAGGCCACCCAGGCCAAGGAGCCAAACCGCTTCAACGGCTACGTCGGCGCGGCCAAGGCGGCCCAAGCGCTTGGCGACAGCGCGACCGCAAAAGCAAACTATGAAAAGCTGCTCGCGCTTGCATCGGGTTCGGATTCCGACCGGACGACGCTCGCCGCGGCGCGTGCCTTTGTCGCGAGCAACTAAACCATGACCGGAAACCGAAGCGCCGTTATTGCGGTGATACTGGGCCTTGCGCTCGGTTCGTTCGCTGGGCTGTCGGCATTCTTTGGCTGGCCGATGCTGGTCCAAAGCAAGGCGCTGACGCCACCGAGCCATCCGAAGTTTACGGAGGCAAAGTGGCCGTTTCCGACCGACGAGTGGGGTGAGGGCAAGGCCTTCCGTTGCGCGGCCGCCGACTGCGGCGCTGAGGTCAACGTCTACATCCGCCCCAAGATCGGCTTTTGCAATTGCCTGACCGGTGTCTCAGACGACAATGAACTCGATCGCCTGAGCGACTTCAACCTGATGGGCGGCAAGCCCGGAATTCTGGGAGCTGGCCACGAGATCAATATCGCATGGATGAAGGGCCGCAGCCGCGCCTACACCGTCACCGAACCCTATCACGCGCCAGGTTCGGTGCTGGCGATTGCGTTCAACGACCGGTGCGATGCGATTGTCGCCACCGCAACCATTGCTCATGATGGCCCCAAAGCGCTCGAGCCGAGCGTGATCGAGTTCCTCAACAGCGAGACTATCGTGCACTGGGCGGAAGTGACGCTCGGGCTCTAAATAGCGTTTTCAAGCGAAGTGGGAACCGGTTCGCGTGAAGAAAACGCGTCAAAACAAAAGAGGAGAGCCTGATGGTGATTCCGTCAGAATCAAATAGGTTCTGGCGCGTCAGATACCGGCCATCATCACATATTTGATCTCGACATATTCTTCCATGCCGTGATGCGAGCCTTCGCGGCCGAGGCCCGATTCCTTGACACCGCCGAACGGCGCGACTTCGGTTGTGATCAGGCCGGTATTGACGCCGACCATGCCCGACTCCAGCGCTTCGGCCACCCGCCAAACCCGCCCGAGATCGCGCGAATAGAAATACGAGGCGAGCCCAAACGGCGAATTGTTGCACATCGCGATCACGTCGGCCTCGTCCTGGAAGCGGAACACCGGCGCCAGCGGCCCGAAGGTTTCCTCGTGCGCCACCAGCGCATCAGGCGCGACATTGGAGAGCACGGTCGGCTCGAAGAAAGTGCCGCCCAGCGAATGGCGTTTTCCGCCGGTCACGATCTTCGCGCCACCCTTGATCGCATCAGCGATATGCTTTTCGACCTTGTCGACCGCTTCCATGTTGATCAGCGGGCCTTGCACAACGCCCTGCTCGGTGCCGTCGCCGATCTTCATGGCCGCGACCTTCTTCGACAGTTTCTCGACGAACTGATCGTAGATCTTGTCCTGGGCATAGATGCGGTTGGCGCAGACGCAGGTCTGGCCCATGTTGCGGTACTTCGAGACGATGGCACCCTCGACCGCGGCATCGATATCGGCGTCGTCGAACACCACGAATGGCGCGTTGCCGCCGAGTTCCAATCCGAGTTTCTTCACCCCGACCGCGGCCTGCTGATAAAGAATCTTGCCGACTTCGGTCGAGCCGGTGAAGCCGACGAAGCGCACGGCGGGATGTTCGCACAAGACCTTGCCGATCGCCGACGAATTGCCGGTGAGGATATTGAACACGCCCTTCGGCACGCCCGCCTTCTCGGCAAGCGCCACGAGTGCCAATGCCGTGAGCGGGGTTTCGTTGGCAGGTTTCAGCACTACGGTGCAGCCGGCGGCGAGCGCCGGCGATACCTTGCGGGTGATCATCGAGCAGGGGAAATTCCAAGGCGTGATCGCGCCGCAAACACCGATGGGCTGCTTGATCGCGAGCAGACGCGCATCTGCGCGCTGGGTCGGGATGGTCTCGCCATAGACGCGCCGTGCTTCTTCCGCAAAAAACTCGACATAGGCGCCGCCGATATCGACTTCGCCGAGCGCCTCGGCAAGCGGCTTGCCCTGCTCGGAGGTGAGGATCAGCGCCAGATCTTCGCGGTTGGCGACAATCAGATCGAACCACTTGCGCAGGATATTCGAGCGCTGCTTGGCCGTGAGCTTAGCCCAGGCCGGAAACGCCCGCTCGGCGGCTTCCACCGCCTGGGTCGCTTCCGCCGTGCTCATCCTCGGCACCTTCGCCAGTTCGACGCCATTGACCGGATTGGTCACGGGCGTCGACGGCGTACCGACCCAGGTGCCATCGATGTAGCACTGCTCGCGCAGCAGCGAGGGGTCCTTCAGGCGATCGCGCAAGGTCGGGGCGGAGGTTTGCGAGTCACGGGCGGCAACAGGCGGGTTCATGGCGTTACTCCAAGGGATTTTCTGACGTTGGGCCCTATATAGGCCGAAGCCGGCCGGGATGCATCGCCAACGCTACCGCGGGCCGCATCAAAACTAATTTTCCGATTTTGCTACAAAAGGAATTTCAGACCATTCGCCACCGCAGAAAGACTGCAAATCAGGCCGCGCCGCTCATATAGGTTTCGCGCCGTCCGATCATGCGGTCGGCGGCCACCTTGGCATCCGCTTTCGTCGAGCTTGCACAGGTCCGATATTCGAGGTCGGGCGTTTCCGCAGGTCCACGACGGCTGAACCAGGATTTGGGTGCGGCGGGCAGCAGCGCCAGCGCCTGGGCAACGTTATCGACCGCTCCAAACGAATGCAGTGCACCAGTGGCGGCGAAGCGGACCTCATAAATGCCGGGCGAGATCGGCGCTTCGAGGTTTTCGCCACGCCCAACGCGCGGATACCGCTTCCATTCGCTCCAGGTCGAGATCATCAAGTTGCCCTCTAAGCCACCCGCTCGGGGATTATTTGATCCCATCGAGGGTCAAATGCAACATTCACGCTGCATTTTAGCTTTGATCTGAACGCATTACTGGGACGTCGATTTCACGTCCCGCCCCAGCGATGATGGCGAATAACCCTCATATTCTCAACGATGCGGCCGGATTCGTCGAAAATTGTGGCCGCTTTGCCTTGATCCCAGCCAAGTTGAACAACGGGTCACGAGATCGCGACCCGGCTACGCGACGCTTGCGGGGGATAACATCGGGGAGGAAGATTAACCGTTTCAAAAAATAACCTGGAGGAACCCCATGCACAGCAAAGCTCAGATCGACCAGATATTGCGCCAGAAAAGCGACGCCGTGGAAATTCCCGGTGTCGTTGCCGTAGCCGCCAACGGCAAGGACGTGATCTATCAGGGCGCGTTCGGCAAACGCGACCTTTCCAAGCCAGACGCCATGACCACAGACAGCGTGTTCTGGATCGCCTCGATGACCAAGGCGGTGACGACGGCGGCTGCGATGCAGCTCGTCGAACAAGGCAAGCTCTCCCTTGACGCGCCGATCGGCAAGCTGCTGCCCGACCTCGCCGCGCCGCAAGTGCTTGAAGGGTTCGATGCCAAGGGCGAACCGAAGCTGCGGCCCGCCAAAAATCCGATCACGCTGCGTCAGCTCATGACCCATACCGCCGGCTTCTGCTACGACATGTGGAACGGCGACATGGGAACGTATCTGGCAAAGACCGGAACGCCCGGGATCATCACTTGCCAGAATGCCGCGCTGAAAACCCCTGTTGCTTCGGACCCGGGCACGCGCTGGGAATACGGCACCAATATCGATTTCGTCGGCAAGGCCGTGGAGGCCGTGAGCGGCAAGAAACTCGATGCCTACTTGCGCGACCATCTATTTGCACCGCTCGGCATGAACGACACCGGCTTCAAATTGACCGACACGATGCGCAAGCGGCTCGTCGGCATGCATGCGCGCGGAGCGGACGGAAAGCTTGAGATCTTCCCGTTTGAGCTCGAACAAAATCCGGAATTCCACATGGGTGGCGGTGGCCTTTACGGCACCGCGGGTGACTACATCAAGTTCACCCAGATGATCCTCAACAAGGGCCGCGGCAACGGCAATCAGGTGCTCAAGCCCGAAACCATCGCCACCATGAGTTAGAACAATATCGGGGACCTCGTGGTGACCAAGATGGTTTCGGCGATACCGCCCTACACCAACGACGTCGACCTCTATCCGGGCATGGTCAAGAAGTGGGGGCTTTCGTTCTTGATCAATACCGCGAAAACGCCCGAGGGCCGCAGCGCGGGCAGCCTCGCCTGGGCGGGTCTTGCCAATACCTACTACTGGATAGATCCGGCACGCGACGTGACCGGCGTGATCCTGATGCAGGTATTGCCGTTTGCAGACGGAAAATGTCTGGAGGCCTTTGCTGGCTTCGAACGCGGCGTCTATGCCGGGCTCGACGCCGCAGGCCAAAAGGCGGCGTGACTCTGATTATTCGCTATTCCTCTCCCCGCTCTCAAGCGGGGAGAGGAAATGATGGATCAAACCGGCAGGCCATTTTGCCGCGCCAGTTCTTTCAACGAGACCTGAGGCCGCGCGCCGATATGCTGGATAACTTCGGCGGCGGCGAGCGCGCCGAGACGTCCGGCATTCTCGTGGCCGACACCGCGCGAAAGACCGAACAGGAAACCTGCCGCGAACAGATCGCCGGCACCCGTCGTATCGACGATTTTCTTGACCGGAAAAGCCGACACCGACGTTACACCTTCCTTTGAAGCAACGACGCATCCCTTCTCGCTCCGCGTCACCGCTGCAAGGCCGATATCCTGGCGCAACTGTTTGATCGCGGTTTCGAAATCGGACGTCTGATACAAGGAATGCAGCTCGGCCTCATTGGCGAAGACGAGATCGACCGTGCCGTTGCGCATCAATTCGAGAAACTCGTCGCGATAACGGTCGACGCAAAACGAATCCGAAAGGGTCAGCGCGACCTGACGGCCCGCTTGATGCGCGATCGTCGCTGCTTTGACGAAGGCCTCCTTGGCGCTTTTGGGGTCCCATAAATAGCCTTCCAGATAAACAAACGCGGACGCCGCGACCTGATCGGCATCGATATCGGCCGGCGTCAGTTCCTGCGCCGCGCCGAGATAGGTGTTCATCGTGCGCTCCCCATCAGGCGTTACGAGGATATAGGAGCAGCCGGTCGCGGGGCCGTGACCCGCGGGCTTGGTTTCGAAGACGACGCCAGCGGCGCGAATGTCGTGCGCATACATGTTGCCGATTTCGTCTTGCTTGATCTTGCCGACATAAGCGGCGCGTGCGCCCAGACTGGCGACGCCGACAATCGTGTTAGCTGCCGACCCGCCCGACATCTCGGTTGCCGGCCCCATATCCCCGTAAATCGCGCTGGCGCGCTTCTCGTCGATCAGCGCCATGCCCCCTTTGGTCATGCCGTGGCGACTCAGAAAACCCTCATCGGTCTGCACCAGCACATCGAAAATGGCATTGCCGATTCCGAGCACGTCGTATTTCGCTGCGGTCATGTTCTGTCCTGACAAACCATCCAAACGGGTGTAGCCGCCTATCACGATCCCAGCGTCCATAGCAAACTTAAATGGGGCGCCTTTGCTATAGATTAGAGCCCATGATTCGATCGTTTCTCACGGTCTCGGCCGGGACGCTGGCCTCGCGCCTGCTTGGATTTGCGCGCGACGCCATGGTCGCGGCCTTGCTCGGCGCCGGTCCCGTCGCGGACGCCTTTCTGGTCGCGTTTCAGCTCGTCAACGTCGTGCGGCGGCTGTTGACGGAAGGCGCCTTGAATAATGCGCTGGTGCCGATCTGGCTTGCCGTGAAGGAGACGAAAGGCCCGGAAGCCGCCAGCGCTTTTGCCGGCCGCGTGCTCGGCACCATCAGTACGGCGCTGATCGCGGCAACCGCGTTGGCTGGCTTGGTGATGCCCTGGATTATTGTGGCATTGGCGCCCGGCTTTGCCGGCGAAGCAACCTTGCACCTGGCCGTGAGCGACGCCCGCCTGATGCTGCCCTATCTGGCTTTTGCCGGGCCTGCGACCGTGACGATGGCGCTATTGAACGCGCACGGCCGCTTCGCGCTGACGGCATTTGCCCCGCTGTTGTTCAACGGCGCCTTGATCGCCGTGATGATCGTCCTGATCTTCAAACAATGGGACGCGACTGATGCGGCGATCGCGATCGCCGCCACGGTCGGGATTGCGGGGCTTTTGCAACTGCTCATTCTTGCTCTGCGATCGCGCGGCAGCGATTTCGCCGCGCCGCTGCGCATCGCGTTTGACCTTCAGATGCGCGGCTTTCTCGCCAAGGCCATCCCCGGCATGATAGCGGGCGCCGGCCCGCAACTGCTGATCGTGGCCGGCGCCATCGTCGCATCAACCTCGCCTTCGGCGGTATCATGGCTTTATTTCGCCAACCGCCTGATCGAGCTGCCGCTCGGCATCGTCAGCGTTGCCGTCGGCGCGGTGCTGGTGCCCGAACTGGCGCGCGCGGTACACGCCGAAGATCAAAGCGCAACGACGCGGGCCGAGTTGCGCGGCCTTGAGCTCGCGGTCGGGCTGGCTCTGCCTGCGACGCTGGGATTGATGGCGCTGAGCGAGCCGGTGGTGCGGCTCTTGTTCGAACACGGCGCTTTTGCCGCGACAGACACGACCGGCACGGCGCATGCACTGGTGTGGCTTGCACTCGGCCTGCCGGCCCAGGTGCTGATCAAGGCGTTGTCGCCGGCGTTCTTCGCCCGCGGCGACACATCAACACCGCTATGGGCAATGCTGAAGGGCCTTGCGGTGACGATCGTCCTCGCGATCGTGCTCGGCCGACTGTTCGACGTTCGCGGTATCGCAGCCTCGATCGCGATTGGCGCCTGGAGCGGCGCGCTGGTGTTGATCCGGCGCGGCCTTGCCACGTTCGGCTTCTCGATCGATGCCGCCGCA
>CAVVZW010000101.1:0-10951 GCA_963752265.1 uncultured Alphaproteobacteria bacterium | reverse complement strand
TGGCGGCCGATGGCTCGCGTGAGCGCATCGATAGCGACAATATTGCCGGTGCCTTCCCAGATCGAACCGAGATGCGCGTCGCGCAATAGCCTCGCGGTCGCGAACTCTTCGATGTAGCCGATGCCGCCGCGCATCTCCATGGCGTCGCCGCAGACCTTGCGGGCGTCGCGCGTCGCACGAAACTTTAGCGTCGGCGTCAGTATCCTCAACAGCGCCGCGGCGTCCTGGCTGCCGGCTTCTGCACGGTCGAGCGCGTCCGCCGTGATAAAACTCATCGACAGCGCCTGCTCGGTCGCAAGCATGATCTTCATCAATTGCCGCCGCGCCAGCGGCAGATCAATGATCCGGCTGCCGAACACCACGCGGTTTTTCGCAACCGTCATCGCATCGTGATACGCACGCCGCATCAGAGCCGTCGACTTCACGCCGTTGGACAGCCGCGACGAATTGACCATCTCGGCCATCTGCACGAAGCCGCGATCGAGCTTGCCGACTGCGTAAGCGATTGCGCCTTCGAGCTTGATCTCGCCCGAGGCCATCGAGCGGGTGCCGAGCTTGTCCTTCAGCCGCACAATTCGGAAATGATTGGGCGAGCCGTCATCAAGGGTACGCGGCATCAGGAACAGGCCGACGCCGCGCGTGCCGGGCCCCGCGCCTTGCGGCCGCGCAAGCAGCATGACGACCTTGGCGTCGGCGTTCGAGCAGAACCATTTCTCGCCAGTGAGCCGCCAATGATCGCCCTCCTCGACCGCGGTGGTGGTCAGCGAGCCGACATCGGAACCGCCTTCCTTTTCGGTCATGAACTGGCCGCCCTGAGTCAGCTTGTTCATGTCGGTTTGCGTGAGGCCGTCGAGATATTTTTCCTTCAAGGCTTCGCTGCCGAAATTCGCGAGCAGCTTGGCGCAGCCATCGGTGACGTTTATCGGGCAGCCGAGGCCGAACTCGGCCTGATTGAACAGAAACGTAAAGGCGTGCTTGGCAACAACAGGATATTTCTCGGGCCAGCCCATGATGCCCTTACGGAGCGACATCGCATGAATGCCGAACTCGCCGAAGGCGGCGCGCTCGAGTTCACGATAGGCCGGGTGATATTCGATCCACTGCGCATCGCGGCCGAAACGGTCGCGCTGATGCAGCACCGGCACATGCCGGTCGGCCAGCCGCGCGCATTCGTCGAGATGACCGCCGGCGAGGCCGCCGAGACGGTCGAGATGCGGCTCGATGTGGCGAAATAATTCTTGCCCCAGGTGGATACGCAGCAGATCCGAAAGCGCCGGGTCGGCGCGGTAGAAATTCATCCCCGTAGTATCTGGCGCAAGAAGCGCCGACCGCGGGTCAGAGTTTGCAAGGCGATTTTGTGAATGCTCCTGCATTGAATTCCCTTGGTCGCTTCCTCATCTGTTGAGACGAACTATCGCACATCCACCGCGAGATAAAAGTAAGGAACATCCGATGGACGCCCCAAAATACAAGAACGCCCTGATTGTCGGCACCGGCGCGGGCCTGAGCGCCTCGCTGGCGCGGTTATTCGCGCGCGAGGGTATTCGCGTCGCGTTGGCCGCCCGCAGCATCGAGAAGCTGGGCGCGCTCTGCGCGGAGACCAAGGCACGCGCCTATGCCTGTAACGCGACCGAACCCGAGGAGGTCGAGCGCCTGTTCGGCCTGGTCGAGCGGGAGATCGGGACGCCCGATCTGGTCGTCTACAACGCCAGCGCGCGGGCGCGCGGCCCGTTTGTCGATCTGGTGCCGGCGGAGGTGGCGCAGGCAATCGCCGTGAGCGCGTTCGGCGGCTTTCTCGTGGCCCAGCAAGCGGCCAAGCGGATGTTGCCGAACAAGCAGGGTGCCATCCTGTTCACCGGCGCATCCGCCAGCGTCAAGGGCTACGCACAATCGGCGTCGTTTGCGATGGGGAAGTTTGCGCTGCGCGGCCTCGCGCAAAGCATGGCGCGCGAACTCTCGCCGCAAGGCATCCACATCGCGCACTTCGTCATTGATGGCGGCATTAAAAGCGCCACGCGAGTTGAACCTGCCGACCAGCCGGATTCGATGCTCGATCCCGACGCGATCGCGCTGAGTTACTGGAACGTGCTGCAGCAGCCAAGGAGTGCCTGGAGCTGGGAACTGGAGTTGCGGCCCTGGGTAGAAAAGTTTTAGGAGGCTCCGCACGTGCCGAGTCATCATCCGCGAAGGCGGATGATCCAGTACACCTTGGCGGTAGTGACTGCGGCGATGCCGTTGATTACTGGATACCCGCCTCCGCGGGTATGACGGCACGGCTACGCTCGGCCACCAGTTTCCAGCTGGCGCAGGGAATCTCCTGGCGCACCGGATCGATCGCCTTTTCGAAGCGCACCAGCTTCCAGTCATCGGGATGACGCCTGAAGGCAAAGCCAAGCTTGCGCGCCAAGGTGATCATCGCCTCGTTGGAACGCAGTGTATCGCCGAATATACTGTGCGCGCCGAGCGCAGCCGCCCGGCATTCCAGATTGCCAAGCAGCGCCGTACCGACGCCTTGCCCCTGCCAGCGATCGCCGATCGAAATACCGAACTCGAAATTGGCGCTTGCGGCTTCAAACCCGTAGCGGGCTTCGCCCAAGATGGTCTCAAAGCCCCCGATCATCATCACCGCGATCACGCTGAAACGATCATCCTCGCCGGCGTGGACGAAATGATCGAGTTGGCTCGGCGGCAGCTCGCTCATCGCGCCCAGAAAGCGGCTGTAGCGCGAGCGCACCGAGAGATTGCGGAAGTAGCGCTGCAATGCCTCGCCATCATCCGGCGCGACAAGACGGACCGTCAGCGTCGTGCCATCGCGCAATCTCAGGTGATCAGTGTGGCGTGGATGGTCGAGCAGGCTGAGCATCGTCATGACGACCTCCGTCGCATTCGGGAACGTCGCCGCCGGCGCCCCTCTCTAGAGGCGGCGCCGGCGCTGGCTGCCTAAGCCCGCCAGAACGGCTTCTCGGCCTCGTGGGCGACATCGCTCCACGACAGTCCAACGTCATGCAGGTCCCGCTCCGACCAATGGGTCAGCTCATCGCGTTGATGCCAGCGGTCAAACCACACCTGCACATGGCGGCCCAATCGGGCCAAAACACCAGATTCATGATTATTTGTCACATTTTCGCAAACACAAAGGGACATCTCGCCCTCCATAGTTGTAGCATTTGGAGTGATTTTCTGCTGATTTCGCGGTTGCGGCAAACGACACTTTGAGCCATAATTCATGAGATAAACTCATGTTTTTGAAACCATGGCCGCTCGCCTTCCCTCGCTCAACGGATTACGCGCCTTTGAAGCCGCCGCCCGGCACTTGAGTTTCACGGCGGCTGCGGGCGAATTGAATGTCACTCAAACCGCGATCAGCCATCAGATTCGGCGGCTCGAAGAAGAGCTCGGGATTCGCTTGTTTGTCCGGCAGAACCGGACTCTGGCGCTGACACCGGAAGCCCGGGAATACCTGCCGGGGATTCGCGCCGCCTTCAACGATCTGAGGCTTGCCACCGACCGCCTGTTACGCAAGGACGGTGACCGCGTGCTGACGGTATCCACCTTGGCGTCCTTTGCTGCGAAATGGCTGTTGCCGCGGCTGTCGAGCTTCCAGCATGCTTATCCCGAGATCGACGTCCGCATCACCTCCTCGACCAGCCTGGTCGATTTCCGCCGCGATGACGTCGATGCGGCGATCCGCTATGGCCGAGGACACTGGACCGGCGTCCGCGCCGACTGGCTGACGGCTGACGAATTGTTTCCGGTGTGCAGCCCGGCGCTGTTGGAAGGCGACAGACCGCTGCAGTCTCCGCAAGACCTCGCCCACCACACCCTGCTGCACTCTAGCGGCGGTTATGATGACGACTGGCGGCTATGGCTGACCGCCGCCGGCCAGCCATCCGACATCTCGAAACTGCCCGGCTTGAGTTTCGATCTGATCCTGATGACCGTGCAGGCGGCCATTGACGGGCTCGGCGTCGCGATGGGCCGCACGTCCTACGTGGAAGGCGATATCGCCAAAGGTCGCCTGGTGGTGCCGTTCAAGATCGCGCTGCCGGCCGACGCCGGCTTCTATCTGGTCTCGCCGCAGGCGCGCGCCAAATCGGCAAAGCTGTCGGCGTTTCGGCAGTGGCTCCTGAGTTCGATCGAACGCGGCGCAAAAATCGCCTGATTTACAGTTGGTCAGGCAGCCGCGACGTGGCAGATTGGCCGGACAAAACAAACGAACGTCTCCGAAAATGGCGCGGATGCAGCGCGAAATGCGGGACCCAGGGAGATCTGATATGTCGCAAGCGTCCAGTTCGCCGCCGCCCCAAATGAAATCGCGGGTCGGCGCCATTCTCAGGGCGACCAGCGGCAATTTCCTCGAACAGTTCGACTTTTTCCTATTCGGCTTTTACGCCCAGGACATCGCGAAAGCGTTCTTCCCCGCCGCGGATGATACCGCAGCCTTGCTCAACGCGTATGGTGTGTTCTGGCTCGGCGCCCTGATGCGCCCCGTGGGCGCGATAGTGTTGGGCGCCTATATCGACCGTATCGGCCGCCGCCAGGGCTTGATCGTTACGCTCGCGCTGATGGCGCTTGGCACCGTGGTGATCGCCTTCTGTCCCTCTTACGCATCCATTGGCATTGCAGCAACGGTCATTGTGCTGATCGGCCGGCTGATACAGGGGTTCTCCGCCGGAGTCGAACTCGGCGGCGTGTCAGTCTATCTCTCCGAAATCGCGACGCCGGGCAATCGCGGCTTTTACACCTCGTTCCAGTCTTCCAGCCAGCAGGTTGCGATCTTCGCGGCGGCGGTTATTGGTTACGTTCTGAGGGAAGTTTTGCCGGCGGACACCTTTCTTGATTCCATCGGTGGAATCGCCACATGGCGGATCCCGTTCTTTATTGGCTGTATCATTATCCCCGTCATTTTCGTGTTGCGGCGATCGCTTGAGGAAACGCCGGAATTTCTGGCTATGAAGAAACATCCGACTGCTAGCGAGGTGTTCGCTTCGGCGATCGCGAACTGGCGCATTGTCGTTCTCGGCATGATGATCGCCGTACTGACCACGACGACGTTCTACTTCATCACGGTGTATGCGCCCGGTTTCGGCAAGCAGCTCAACCTCTCGCCTACGGGGACACTGCTCGTGACCCTTCTGGTTGCAGTGAGCAATTTCATCTGGAACCCGGTCGGCGGCGCATTGTCCGATCGCATCGGTCGAAAACCGGTGCTGATTACCATCGCGAGTCTAGCTTTCGTGACCGCCTACCCAGCGCTTTCTTGGCTCGCCGCGGAGCCGACACTTGGAAAGCTGCTGGCGGTCCAGATGATGCTCTCGTTCTATTTCGGCGTTTATAGCGGCACGATGCTGGGGTCTCTGGTCGAGATCGTGCCGGCACATGTCCGCACCACCTGTTTCTCGATAGCGTTCGCATTAGCCGCAGGCATATTCGGCACGTCCACCCCCATCGTATCTACCAAACTTATCGAGATGACCGGCCATGATAGGGCCTCGCCCGCGTACTGGCTGATGTTCGGCGCCGCGCTCAGCATCATTGCCGCCCTCACCGTCTATCGCGGCGGCAAGGCGATGGAGACACGCGAAGCCGCCGTTACCGCCTGACGCCCGCAACCATTGGCATGCGCCATGCCTGCTCAACGGTTCTGCTTTCCATGCAAACGAGCTAACAAGAGCGCATGGTTGACTTGACCCGCAAATACGACGTGCTGGTGATCGGCGGCGGTAACGCCGCGCTTTGCGCCGCGATCAGCGCACGGCGCGACGGCGCTGCCGTGCTGGTGCTGGAAGGCGCGCCGAAATTCTATCGCGGCGGCAACACCCGCCACACCCGCAATATGCGCTGCGCGCACGATGCGGCGACCGACATCCTCACCGGACCCTACACGGAGGAGGAATTCTGGGAAGATCTGCTGCGCGTCACCGGCGGCCAGACCGACGAGGAACTGGCGCGGCACATGATCCACGAATCCAAGGACGTCCTGCACTGGATCGTCCAACAGGGCGTGCGCTGGCAACCCTCGCTCGGCGGCACGCTCAGCCTGGGCCGAACCAACTCGTTCTTCCTCGGCGGCGGTCGGGCGATGCTGAACGCGCTGTACCTCACCGCCGAGCAACTCGGCATCGATATTCTCTACGATGCCGAAGTGATCGATCTCGATATCTCTGAAGGCATGTTCCTGTCCGCCACGCTCAAGCGCGGCGACGGGCATACGACCGTTGCGGCCTCGGCGCTGGTCGCGGCCGCCGGAGGTTTTGAGGCCAATATCGAATGGCTGAAGCAATATTGGGGGGACGCGGCCGACAATTTCCTGATCCGCGGCACGCCCTATAATCGCGGCTCGGTCCTGAAGATGCTGCTGGCGAAGGGCGTGCAGGAGATCGGTGACCCCACGCAATGCCACGCGGTGGCGATCGATGCCCGCGCGCCGAAATTCGACGGCGGCATCATTACAAGACACGACTCCGTGGTGTTCGGCATCGTCGTCAACCGGGAGGCTCAGCGCTTCTACGACGAAGGCGAGGACATCTGGCCGAAGCGTTATGCGATCTGGGGACGCCTCGTCGCTGCCCAGCCGGGGCAGATCGCCTACATCATCTTCGACGCGAGTTCGCGCAACAGCTTCATGCCGACGCTATTTCCGCCGATCGAGTCCAACGGCATCGCGGGCCTTGCGGAAAAGCTGGAGCTTGACGCCGCCGCATTGGAAAAAACCGTTGCCGATTTCAACGCGGCGGTGCGGCCCGGCACCTTCGATCATACGATGCTGGACGATTGCCGCACCGAAGGCCTCACGCCGCCGAAGACGCATTGGGCGCGCCGGATCGAGCGTGCGCCATTTTACGCCTATCCGGTGCGCCCCGGCATCACCTTCACCTATCTCAGCACGCGCGTGAACAAGCAGGCGCGCATGCTGATGAAGGACGGCAAACCCTCCGCGAACATGTTCGCCGCTGGCGAAATCATGTCCGGCAATGTGCTGGGCAAGGGTTACGCCGCCGGCATGGGCATGACCATCGGTAGCGTGTTCGGCCGCATCGCGGGCCGGGAGGCGGCGAAGAATGCGAAGAACTGAATTCGCGGGGAAGCAAAGGACGACGTCATGTCACGTTACGCGCTGACCGCCGCAGCTACAGTTTTGATGATGGCCGTAACGGCACACGGCCGCCGAACCCATTGCGTTACGCGATATGGGCTCGTTCCATGTCGGTGGCCGCCTGGTCGAGATAAGCGGCAAGCCGATCAAGGAAGTCACGTTCGCGCCCGGCGGCGTGCCAGCGAAAGTCGATCCGAACGGCGTCTACCAGGTCGAGCAGATGTACGTGCAATACTTCCTGCCCGCCAACGAACACGGCGCGTTTCCGCTGTTGATGTGGCATGGCGGCGGACTGACCGGCGTCACCTGGGAGACCACCCCCGATGGCCGTGAAGGCTGGCTGAATTATTTCCTGCGCAAGGGCTGGAGCGTTTACAATTCAGACGCTGTCGAACGCGGTCGCGCCGGCTGGGCGCAATACCCTGATATCTTCAAGAGCGAGCCGGTGTTTTTGACCACTGCAAACCCCTTCGAACGCTTTCGCATCGGCGATGGGCCGAACTCCTATGATCCCGATCCCGCCAAACGCAAGCTGATGCCGGGTAGTCAGTTTCCGGCCGAAGGCTATGACAATTTCGTCAAGCAGGGCGTGCCGCGTTGGACCACCACGGATGATGCCACGATCGCGGCCTATATTGCCGAGGTCGATCGCGTCGGACCCTGCATTATCATGGTGCATAGCCAGTCCGGCAGCTTCGGCTTCAAGGTGGCGCAGGCACGGCCCGACAAGGTCAAGGCGCTGATCGCGATCGAGCCCGCGGGAGTCGGCGACCCCGCGAAGGTCGGCGCGCTAAAGAATATTCCGACGCTGATCGTTTATGGCGACTACATCGATCGCGATTCGCGCTGGCCAAAGATGCGCGCGACTGGCGTTGCTTTCGCCGACAGCATCAAGGCCGCGGGCGGCAGTGTTGACGTCGTCGACCTGCCGAAAGAAGGCATCAAGGGCAATTCGCACATGATCATGATGGACAAGAACAATGCCGAGGTCGCCGGCCTGATCCAGAACTGGCTGGAAAAGAAAGACCTGACCAAGTGAGCATATCGACAAAGCCGTCGAGTGTGCACGGCACCCAGGTCCTGAACGAAGCCGATCGTCTAATGACGATCTGCAATTCCTGCCGCTACTGCGAGGGCCTGTGTGCGGTGTTTCCGGCAATGGAAATGCGCCGCGCTTTTTCCGACGGCGACCTCAACTACTTCGCCAATCTCTGCCACGCCTGCGGCGCCTGTTACACCGATTGCCAGTTCTCGCCGCCGCACGAATTCGCCGTCAACGTGCCGAAGACGCTGGCCGCCGCGCGCGCTGAATCCTGGGCCGCTTATGCCTGGCCACGCGGCCTCGAAGGCCTGTTCGCGCGCAACGGTCTTGCGATCAGTATTATCTGCGCATTGAGCGTCGCCGCGTTCATCTTCGGCTTTGCGGCGCTGACCGATCACGCTGTGCTGACTGGCGTGCATACCGGCCCCGGCGCGTTCTATGCGCTGATGCCGCACAATGCGATGGCCGCTTTGTTCGGCGCGGCATTTCTCTACGCGATCATTGCTCTTGCGATGGGAGTGCGCGCCTTCTGGCGCGATATCGGCGAGCCCGCGGGCACGCTGACCGATCCGCCGTCGCTGTGGCAGGCGATGAAGGATGCCGGGCAGCTGCGCTATCTCGATGGCGGCGGCGTCGGCTGCTTCAACGAAGACGAGCGCCCGACCGATCATCGCCGGATCTATCATCACTTCACGTTTTACGGCTTCCTGCTGTGCTTCGCGTCCACGTCGGTCGCGACGCTTTATCACTATCTGCTGGCACGTGAAGCGCCCTATGCCTGGTGGGACTTGCCCGTGCTACTCGGCACACTCGGCGGCATAGGTCTCGTGATTGGACCGATCGGGTTGCTTGCGGAGAAATCCAAACGCGATGCCGCACTGGTTGACGAACAGAGCTCCGGCATGGATGCCGCTTTTACGCTCATGCTATTTTTGACCGGCCTCACGGGATTAGCGCTTTTGCTCTGGCGTGAGACTTCCGCAATGGGCCCGCTGCTGGCACTCCATCTCGGCGTGGTGTTCGCTTTGTTTATCACGATGCCTTATGGCAAGTTCGTGCATGGTCTTTATCGCTATGCCGCGCTGGTGCGTTATGCGCATGAACGGCGGAGGATGGGGCTTGGGTCGACGGAGTAGAGGTCCTTACCCTGAGGAGCGGCCACTTGGCCGCGTCTCGAAGGGTGAGCGGCTGTCATCCCTCGAGACGCGCGCATGAACGCGCTCCTCAGGATGAGGGTCAGAGATCCACCACCACGTAATCGCTTTCCACCGACACCTTCAGCGTCTCCGCCACATACGGCCCCTTCATCAGGTTCGTGCCGTGCTCGACATTGACGGTATAGGCGCGGGTGCGAAATCGCTTCGGGTCGCAATATGACTGCCCGGTGCGAATATCGAATTCCCAGCCATGCCAGGGGCAGCGGATGATCTCGCCCAATCGGGTGTACTCGATCTCGCCGGGGTCGGACGATTGCGCAAGACCAATCAATGCGCCTTCACACAGCGCGGCGCCCTGATGCGGGCAACGATTTAGCAAGCCAAAGAATTCGCCATTTACGTTGAAGATCGCGATCGGGCGCTCGTCGATGGTGAGAAACTTGCGCGACCCCGGCGGCAATTCTTCGACCGGCGCGACGACGTGTCTTGTCATTTCGTTTTACGCCAACCCGTACAGCTTTTTCGCGTTACCAAGATAAAACGCCTCGCGGTTGATGTCGCTGACGCCCGGCGGCAGCACGCGCGACGGCTCGTCAAAATCCCAGTGCGGATAGTCGGTGGCGAACAATAGTTTGTCCCAGCCGACCCATTCGATCAAATCGAACAAATGATCGCGCCTTTCGGGATCTTCCATCGGTTGCGTGGTCCACCAGATGTGTTCTCGAATAGTCTCCGACGGCAGCCGCTTGACATGCGGCACTTCGCTTTTGAGCCGCTTCCAGTTCTTGTCGAGCCGCCACGACAGCGACGGCGCCCAGCCAAAGCCGGCCTCGATCATGATCATCTTGAGGCTGGGGTGGCGGTCGAACACCCCCTCCAGCACCAGACTTGAAAGCACCGCCTGCTGGCACTGCGAATGACCAACCATCTCCTCGATATAAAAGCTCGGCCAACCTGAGGCCGTGATCGGATTGCCGCCAAAGCCGAAGGCATGCACACCGATGGGAAGCCCGACTTCCTCGGCCGCCTCGTAAATCGGCCAATAGCGGCGCTGCCCGAGCGGCTCGACCGTGCGGCTCAACAACAGCACCTGGACGAAGTTCTTGTCACCGCCGCGTTCGCGGATTTCGGCGGCCGCGGTCGGCCCATCCTCGTTGGCGACGACAATGGAACCCTTCAGGCGCGCGTCCTTGCTGGTCCATTTGTCGATCTGCCAGTCGTTGATCGCCGAACAGATCGCGGCTGCGAGTTCGTGGTTGCGGATGCCCTGCCCGGTCGCGAGCGGATTGAGCACCCCCAGCACGACGTTGTTCGGGTCGAGATGCTGTTGCTGCATGAAAGACAACGAAGATCCTTGCGGGCCACCTTCCGGTGGATAGGCATCGCGGCGCGACGCGTTGGGTTGCGCCTTCGGATAAGGCGGCCCCTCCATCATGCCCTGATAGGGATGCTTGCCAAACATCTCCAGGTGCTCGTGCCAACGCGTGGCGAGGAAGGGATGAAGCTCAGTCGCAGTCGCCCGCACCGGGTGAATGTCGCAATCCGCAATCGCCGTCTTGGCAGGCGCTCTTGTATCGACTGACGAAGCCGATCCCGGTCCCTCGCGAAACTGAATGTTCATCGCGTCATCTCCTTGACGGCTTCTTCCTTTAGGCG
>CAVVZW010000100.1:0-16835 GCA_963752265.1 uncultured Alphaproteobacteria bacterium | reverse complement strand
ATCCGACCATCAAGAGCCTCACTCTCAAGCTCGCGGAAAATCCCGACGATGCCGGCTCCCTGTATCGGCGCGGACAAGTTTATGCCAGCAAGGGCGCCTATGACCTCGCGATCAAGGATTTCGGCGACACCATCCGCCTCAACCCGAAAGATGTCGAGGCCTATAACAACCGGTGCTGGACACGAACCGTGATCGGCGAATTGCAGTCGGCGTTGAGGGATTGCAACGAAGCGCTGCGGCTGCGTCCGAACTTCGTCGACGCGCTCGATAGCCGTGGCCTCGTCAACCTTAAGAGCGGATTGAACAAGAATGCGATCGCCGATTTCGACGCGGCGCTGAGGATCAGTCCGCGGCTGACCTCTTCACTCTATGGACGCGGCCTCGCCAGGCAGCGCAGCGGCGCCGTTTCGGACGGCGAGGTGGACATCAACAACGCAAAGGCCATGGACCCGAATATTGTCAAGGAATTTGAAAACTACGGTATACGCTGAAGCATTCCTGCCGACGGGCTTTTCTTGAAGCTCCGTCAAACGGAGCCGCACTCGTCGAGTGGAACGGAGCGCTGAACCCGGCAATGAAGCTTTCCCAGTATTTCAAGCCAGCGCTGGCGGTCGTATTTTTCGTTTTCCTCGGGGCCGGCTGGTACTGGTTCGAGCACCGCTCGCGCCCCGAAGACAAGGAGACGACAAGCAATGCGCTTGTCGTCGTCACGAAATCCGTCGATGCCTGTTTCTCCGATCTGGTGCGGGTGACCGGATTTGCGGTGCCGCGGCGCGAGGCGGTGGTGTCGGCCGATCTTGAGGGCTCGAAGGTCACCGATGTGCTCGTTCGCGAAGGCGAGACCGTCACCGAGAACCAGGAGCTGGCGCGGCTTACCCCGGCGTCAACGCAAGCCGGCGCCGCGCGCAACGCGATTTCGCTGCGTGCGCCCGCCGCAGGCCTCGTCACCCAGGTCAACACCATCGTCGGCGCACCCGCTTCGCCCCAGGCCGGACCGATGTTCCGCATTGCCGTCAACAACGAGATCGACCTCGACGCCGAAGTGCCCGCGGTCCACATGATGAAGCTCAGCCCGGGCGTCACCGCGCGGATCAGCCGGGACAATAGCCCTGACATTGTCGGACGCGTGCGGCTGGTGATGCCGCAGATCGACCGCAACACCCAGCTCGGCCATGTACGGATTACGCTGACCGGAAATCCGGCCATCAAGATCGGCATGTTCGCCCAGGCCAGCATCAACGCCAAGCAGAGTTGCGGGGTTTCGATTCCACGCACCGCCATCGATCACCTCACGGTGCAAGTGGTCAAAGACAATATCGTGGAGACACGGCACGTTCGGGTTGGGCTGGTGTCCGACACATCGACGGAAATCCTGGAGGGTCTAAAACTCAACGAGATCGTGGTTTCCGACGCCGGTTCCTCACTGCATGATGGCGACCGGATCAAGACGGTTTTCGCCGAGGAACTGGATCGGACGCAGGTACGCTGATGGCACTCAATATCTCGGCCTGGTCGATCCGGCATCCGCTTCCTTCCGTTGTTTTCTCGATCGTCCTGCTCGTGCTGGGCTGGGTCAGCTTTACCAAGCTGGCGGTCACGCGGCTGCCGAACGCCGATATCCCGGTGATTTCCGTGGCGGTCTCGCAGTTCGGCGCGGCGCCGGCCGAGCTTGAATCGCAAGTGACGAAGACCATCGAAGATGGCGTGTCGGGCGTCGAAGGCGTGCGGCATATTTCGTCCTCGATCACGGACGGGCTGTCGGTGACAACGATCCAGTTCGCGCTGGAAACCAATACCGACCGCGCGCTGAACGACGTCAAGGACGCGGTCACCCGCGTGCGCGCCAACCTGCCGCAGAACGTCAACGAGCCGTTGATCCAGCGCGTCGATGTGATCGGGTTGCCGATCGTCACCTATGCGGCGATTTCGCCCGGCAAGACGCCGGAGCAGCTGTCCTATTTCGTCGACGACGTGGTCAAGCGCGCGCTGCAAGGCGTGCGCAACGTCGCCCAGGTCGAACGCATCGGCGGCGTCGAGCGTGAGATTCTGGTCTCGCTCGACCCCGATCGCCTGCAGGCCGCAGGCCTCACCGCCGTTGACGTCTCCCATCGCCTGCGCGGCACCAATGTCGATCTCGCCGGCGGACGGGCCGAAATCGGCAAGAACGACCAGGCGATCCGCACCCTTGCCGGCGCCAAGACGCTCAACGAACTCGCCGGAACCATGATCAGCCTGCCGACCGGCGGCGAAGTTCGCCTCGACGATCTCGGCACTGTCACCGACACCATCGCGGACCGCCGGACATTTGCCCGTTTCAACGGCGAGCCGGTGGTGGCGCTTGGCATCAAACGCTCCAAAGGCGCGAGCGACGTTGTCGTCGCCGCCGCCGTGCAGAAGGCGCATCGACGCCCTGAAAATTGCCCACCCGGAAGTCGACCTCAAGCTGATCGACACTTCGGTCGAGTTCACCAAGGGCAATTACGAGGCGGCGATCTCGACCTTGTTCGAGGGCGCGATCCTGGCCGTCATCATTGTGCTGCTGTTTCTCCGCGACATCCGCGCCACCATCATCGCCGCGATCTCGTTGCCGTTGTCGATCTTCCCGGCGTTCTGGGCGATGGATATTCTCGGCTTTTCGCTCAATCTCGTGAGCTTCCTCGCGATCACGCTGTCGACCGGCATTCTCGTCGACGATGCCATCGTCGAGATCGAGAACATCGTCCGCCACATGCGGATGGGTAAATCGCCCTACCGCGCCGCGCTTGAAGCCGCCGACGAGATCGGGCTTGCCGTGATCGCGATCTCGCTGACGATCATCGCGATTTTTGCGCCCGCCAGTTTCATGTCGGGAATTGCCGGGCAGTTTTTCAAGCAATTCGGCATCACGGTTTCGGTGCAGGTATTCTTCTCGCTGCTGGCCGCGCGTTTCGTGACGCCGGTGTTGGCCGCTTACTTCCTCAAAGATCAACACCACGACGATCCGCCGCCCGGCCGTCTGATGCAAAGCTACGTGAGGCTCGTCACCTGGTCGGTCAAGCACCACCTGATTACGGTGATGATCGGCGTCGGCATCTTTGCCGCCTCGATCTGGAGCATCACGCTGTTGCCGCAGGGTTTCCTGCCGGCGCAAGACACCGCACGCTCGCTGCTCGCGATGGAACTGCCGCCGGGATCGCAGCTCGCCTACACCGAAAAGGTCACCGAGCAGATCGTCGCGCGCCTGCGCAAGCGCCCGGAGGTGAGAAACGTATTCGTCGATGGCGGCCGGGTGCCACCGGGAACTTTTGAGGTCCGCCGCGCGGCGCTGATCATCAACTACACGCCGAAGACCGAACGCAAGATCACCCAGCGCGAGCTTGAATTGTCGATCGGCCGGGAGCTCGAAAACGTGCCGGATATCCGGTTCTGGTTCCTCGACGAAAACGGGCTGCGGGCGATCTCGCTCGTCGTCACCGGCGCCGACAGCAACATCGTCAACAACGTCGCGAGCGAACTTGGCAACCAGATGAAGCGGATTCCGCTGATCGCTAACGTGATATCCGAGACCTCGCTCGACCGGCCCGAGCTTCGCATCCAGCCGCGCGCGGACCTCGCCGCCCGGATGGGCGTTTCCACCGAAAGCCTGTCGGAGACCATTCGCGTTGCGACCATCGGCGATGTCGGCCCGGCACTCGCCAAATTCGATGCCGGCGATCGCCAGGTGCCGATCCGGGTGCAGCTGGAGGACAATGCGCGCGGCGACGTGCAGACGCTCGAACAATTGCGGGTGCCGCTTGGCGGCGGGCGCGGCGGTGTGCCGTTGTCGGTGGTCGCCGACATCAAGCTCGACCAAGGGCCGACCAGCATCAACCGTTACGACCGCGAACGGCAGGCAACGGTCGCGGCCGATCTCGTTGGCTCGTCCGCGCTTGGCGATGCGACGAAAAAGATCAACGAACTGCCGGTCATGAAGAGCCTGCCGAAGGGCGTCACCGTCAATCCTTCCGGCGATGCTGAAAGCCTCAATGAACTTTCCGCGGGCTTTGCCACCGCCATCACCGCCGGCCTGATGATGGTTTATGCGGTGCTGGTGCTGCTGTTCGGCACCTTCCTGCAACCCATTACGATTCTGTTTTCGCTTCCGTTGTCGATCGGTGGCGCGATCGTGGCGTTGCTTCTCACCGGCAAACAGCTCACGACGCCGGTGTGGATCGGCATTCTGATGCTGATGGGCATTGTGACCAAGAACGCGATCATGCTGGTGGAGTTCGCAGTGGAATCGATTCGCGAGGGCAAGACGCGCGAATACGCCATCATCGATGCCGGCATGAAACGCGCCCGCCCGATCGTGATGACCACGATCGCGATGGCCGCCGGCATGATGCCCTCCGCGCTCGCCTTCGGTGCCGGCGGTGAATTCCGTTCGCCGATGGCGCTCGCCGTGATCGGCGGCCTGGTGTTTTCGACTGTCCTGTCGCTGGTGTTCGTGCCGGCGATGTTCATGATGATGGATGACGTCGGCAACCTGATGTGGCGCTTCAGCAAGCAACTGATCACCGCGAACAAGGCCGACGACGAGCCGGACGATCACAAGCCGCCGCCGCACATCGTCCATTCGCCGGCGGCGGAGTGACGCTTCTCGCAAAGCACGATCTTAGTTTTCAAAGAGCCACTTTTAGATAGACGTCTTTAGACACGCGCCCGCGCCTTCCGCAACGCGAAGCGCGCCCGGACCATGCCAAAACCTGAGCCCTCGAAACAAAAGAGGGCGTGGGGAATGCCGGGTGCCCGTTGCACCCGCAGCCTCGCGTGTAGAATAGAAAACACGCGAGTTAGTCACCGCAGGCACACGCCGAGATCACCCGGCATTCCCGCACGCGGATGGTTTTAACAGCTTCCTTCGTGCTCGCCCCGGAGACCGGCTTTTCTTGTCTCCGTCGTCCAGTGCGATGCGCTAGCATCGTCACGAAACTTGATATCAGCGTCGGGATATCAGGCCCACACGACTTCGCCGTCCGCCTTAGCTGCGCCCGTCTTGCGCAACTGAAGCGTCCACCGCATCCCGCACCCAACGTCCGTGACGATCGCGAAACGCCCCTCATGTAGGGCGGGACGGATCGGCTGTATCGCTGCTTCTACCAAATCGCAAAGCGGAATATCTTTTGCGAGGGGACTGGACAGCGACGCAAATCAAATCGGATGCTCGAAGGAGGTTCGCTTATCGTGCTGTGCCAACTGCCGTGAGATATCGACATGCAAAACGAATGGCCTAAGCCACGTGAATATTCTTTTACAAATTCAGATGGGAAAGTCTTTCACGAGATCGCCTATTCTCGACAGGACGTGAGCATATTTGCGAATATGCACAAGGCGATCAGCTATAAACCGACGGACGATTCAACGAACCCGCTTAAAATGAACTTGAATTGATTTGAGCAATTCAGAAGCCCTATGACAAATTTTGAAAATGCTTTCTACGGCCAGCTTAACGCGGCGGCTCAGAAATAGGAATTAAGAAAACGACGCACGCCAACTATCAGGGCGCAAGTAGAGCATTTCATCTATCGGAGGAGTTATTTGGAAGATACGCGGTGCCTGGGCAAACAAATGCACACGATACAAACGCCATGCTTCCGCGGATGCTGCGGCCCTTTGGCGTTCATTCTCAGAAAGGAAGAACGGCGTTCTAGCTGCTCCGTTCGTCGTTTTTACTTCTATCAAACGTTCTCGACCATCGGGCTCGAAGGATAGGATATCGTACCCTGCGCCGTCGCCGTCTTCTACCGATACCCACCTCACCTGTTTTAAAAGATCGGCCCTCCCTAACTTTTCGAGTCTTTTCTTTTCGGTCGCCAATACAAATTCTTCGCCAGCTCGTCCCAATGATCGGTTGCGGAGATCCCGTTCCACAGGATCGAATTTCCTGACGAGTCGTTCAAGCTGCGGGGGCCTGTCGGATGGCGGTCGTAGTTCCGGCGCGTTCACAAACGTGCCGGCATCATCGGAAAGCACAAGCACTGCCGGAGGAAGCTGCCCATAAGTCACAGCTAGGTTCGACGAAAGATATCGATCAATAGCACTAAAAATCGACCCCTGATAATTTCTCTTCGGCTTGTAACCGAAGATCCAAGGCATACCCAACTCTTCCAAGACAGCCGATATGTTCTGATGCTTGAATTCAACCGATCGATGAGTTCGCCCGATCTGTTTCATTAGGACGGAGCTATGGTGAGACTTAATATAGGGTTGCCGTGATAGTTCAGCCGTTAGCATCGAAAAGTAATCGGCAACGATCGCATCGAGCTCGTCATCGCTCCAAGGTCGCCCGATCTTCTCTTCGTCAACCATGTCCACAAGATAGTTGAGAGTTGAGGCCTGCACTGGTCTGTTTTTCGAGGCGGCCACTTCAAGGGGAACAGGTTTATACCTGACCCGAATTACCCATACGGGGCAATATCTCGTACTGACATTTCGAAGTTCGCTTGGCCCCGGCCTTCTGCTAACGATGACCGCTGGAAACCCTTGGGACACCCATGAATAACGCCGCCTCGCGCACCCTCGCTCGCCCCCCTCGTGGTCGCCCTCCTTTGCCTCGCCACCCCCTCCCTCGCCGCCGACGATCCCGCCGCGAAAGACACCCCCCAAGGCGCGGCGGTGACGGTGCTGAAGGCTTCGAAATCCTGCTTTCCCAACGTGGTCGAGGCGTTTGGCATCCTGATTCCGCGCGAGGAAACGATGGTGCGGCCCGATCGGCCGGGCTTGAAGGTCGCGGAGATCCTGACTGATCCCGGCGACACCGTCACGGTGGGGCAAAATCTCGCCCGCCTCACGCTGCCCGAAGGCGGCACGACTTTGCTGACCGCGCCGGTCGCGGGGATGGTGCTGAGTTCGACCGCCACGATCGGTGCCGTGGCCTCAGCCCGCGGCGAGGCGCTGTTTTCGATCATCGCGCGCAGCGAATTCGACCTGGTCGGAATGGTGCCGACGCAGGATCTGTCGAAGCTTGCCGTGAACCAGCCGGTGCACATCAAGGTCGTCGGCGCGGGCGAGGTCGAGGGCAAGGTGCGCCGCGTCGCCTCCACCGTGGAGCCCAACAGCCAGCTCGGCCAGGTGTTCATCGGCATCACCACCAACCGCAAGCTGTTCGTGAATTCTAGCGGCCGCGCTGTCATCACCACCGGCCAGAGCTGCGGCGTCGCGGTGCCGCTCACCGCCGTGCTCTATGGCACCGCCGGCACGGTGGTGCAGGTGGTGCGGCGGGCGCGGATCGAAACCAAGCGGGTGCAGGTCGGGCTGATGTCGGGCGGGCAGGTCGAAATTCGCGATGGGCTGGCTGAAGGCGACATCGTGGTGGCGCGGGCCGGCGCGCTTCTCCGCGAGGGCGATCCGGTGCGGGCGATTACGGCCGAGGCGGAGGCGAAGTAGGGGTAGGTTCGTCGTCCCGGCGAAAGGTGTCGCCGTCAGTTCGCAGCGTTGAAGCTGACGTCTTCCATCAGCGAGGAAGACACCGACGGCACCTGGGCGCCGCTGGTGGCGCGCGCGATCGCGACGCGGGTCTGGTTGAAGATCACTTCCGCCGCGCGGGCCTGATCGGCCCTGGTGTTGATATGCGTAAGCAGTTCCGTCACCAGCACGGAATTTTCGCCCGCGGAATCATCGGCCACCGCACTTGGCGACGCCGAGGTCAGGATCAGCGCGTTGTCCGGCACGCTGATCGGCGCCAGCCCATGGGAGAAGGCGCGGAAGCGGCGCTCATAGGGGTTGCGGCGCGAGGCGTCGAGCACGACAAGCTTGGCGCTGGCGCCGTATTCCTTCACCGCATCCAGCACGGCTTCGACGCTGACGCCGTCGCGGCGCACATCGGCTTCCTTCCAGATCGTGGCGTCCACCGGGATCATGTAGCTTTCGCCGCCGGCCTGGATGCCGTAGCCGCCAAAAAACAGCATCACCACCGAATCGGAACGAACCTTCGATTTCAGGCGGGCGATCGCGCGCGTCATGTCGTCATGGCTGGCGTCTTCGATGACATCGACGTCGAAACCCTCGTGCCGGAGCGCGCCGGTCAAGGCGCGGGCGTCGTTGATCGGCTGCAGCAAGGGCGCGTTGGCGTCGGGGTAATGGCCGTTGCCGATGACGAGCGCGAGCCGGGACGACCGCGGGCCAGCGTTATCCGCCTGACCGGAGGCGTCCGCTTTGGCGGCATCCGGCAGGCGCATGTTCAGCGCGGCGTGGGCGCCAATGGCCAGCGACACCGTGCCGACCAGCGCCGCCGCGATCGCGAGCGAGCGCCGGGAGATGCCAAATCCGAAAGACCGACCAGCAAAATTCATCCAGGATCTCATTCCAAAATCACGCTTCACCGCGCACCGTTTAGTCGCGCCAAGAGCTTGTTCGGTTTCGGGAATCGAGGGCCGTTTGCCGTCGAATTACGCTCAATTTGCGGCATCGCAACAAAGAAACCCTTAACCCACCGGGGAAGGTGCCGGCAACCCTATTTATCCCTTAACCTGGTTCCCGGACCGGGCGGTTCCGCTCAAACCGCACGCCGACCATAGCCGGATCGCCTTGCCCCCATTTCCTTGAAATTGCTGCATCTTTCGTGTCATTGCTTGTGCACTTGTCTGGGGAGAGGTTGGCCTGCGGGGAATCGATTTCCGCACGGCCAGCCGCAAAACCCGCGGGATCAAACCGCGCGGAAAGAAATTCAATGGCGTTTCACGACATGGCCGGGGCGGCCTGCCGCGCGCTGATGGCCCGAAAGGACGGGCCTTCGCTCTATGACGTCTGCGATCCGCTGTTGCTCAACGGGGCCGGCGGCGACCGACATCTCGCCCAATTCTACCGGACCGCGCTCGGCAATCCGGCCCTGCGGCCGCTGCTCCGCCGGACCGGGCTGGTCGAACTGAACGACACCTCAGAGCTCAACGCCTTGCGCGGCGCCTTGATCCGGGCGCGTGACGACGCGACGCCCGACTGGGCCGCGATCGGCGAGCCGGTCGCGCGGCTGCTGGATACGATCGAGCTGGATCACCCCCGGCCGAGGCCGTCCGCCGATTTGGAGGCGACGCCACCAAAGCTCTCCGAGATCGAGCACGTCATCCGCGTCTGCGGCGCGCATTTGCTGCGGACATATGAGAAGAACGGCTTCATCCCGGCCCATGCCGCCTTCAACCTGATCGGCGATCCCGATATGCGCGGCCGCGAGTTCCTGATGGCGCTGACGGGACTGGACGCGCGCGGCTACAAGAATTCGACGTTGTTGTTCAATCTGGCGCGCGTCTTCATTGCGCGCTCGCCGGCGCGCGAGCTGATCAATCCGCCCTGGAAAGGCATCGCCGAGCCGATGTGGCAGCCGATGCAGATCCGTCATCGCTCGGCCTATTACGATGCGTTCTATATCGAGGCGCTGCTGAGCTTCCTGGAGACGGGCCTCGCCTCGACTGAAGAAGCCATGGCTGCGAAGCGTGCGATTTCCGCCATGGCCGAGTTTTGTCTCGGCCCGAGCCGCGAGCGGGTAGCGGGAAAAGACGGACGCGGCTTCGATGTTGTCACGGCGATCGCGCCAGCGCCGCATCCGCGGTTTTCGCGCTTCTTCGCCGGGATCAAGGAGAAACTCGGCTTCGGCATCTACGTGCCGGATTGCGACACCACGGCCTGTGCGTTCTCCGCCGCGACGCAATCAGGATCAGATGATCCCTTGCTCGATCAGCCGCTGCCTGACTTTTACAGCGGATATCAGGTGAAGGCCGGCGCCAATGCGCCCAAGGTCACCGTGCCGATCAACGATCACATCGATTACGACGGCGGCATCGTCACCTGGATCGACAACATCAACGGCGACCGGCCCTATGGCAACGATCTCGATCCGACGCTCAATCTCGATGTGTTAGAGGTAAGCTTCCGGAATCTTTCGCGCTGGAAAATCCTTCAGACGCCGCAGCGGCTCGATCTCGTGCGCGGCATCGTCAAGTTCCAGAAGAACCTCGTCGCCAGCGGCGCATTCGCCGATCCGCGCTCGCATATTTATTATTTGCCCGAGCTGTATTGCGCTTACTTCGGCCGCTGCTACGCGGTTTTCATGGCGCTGCCGCCGGACGCGCGGGCCACGATCGACCCCGATGGCGCCTTCGGTTTCATCCGCGAGCACGTGCTGGCCTACGTGCGAGATGCGTTGATTGTAAACGAGATGAACCCGTTCGATGCCGCGCTCGCGCTGATCGCACTCGGGCATCTCGGGGCTGAGATATCGGCCTTCACGCCGGCGCTTCGTTGCATCGTCCGCCATCTCGGCGAAGGCGGAAGGCACGGGCCGTTCAAGGCTTACGAATGGAACAAGATGAAGACGCCGACCCGCATCCTCGTCGGCGGGCCTGAGGCCACGTCGGCCTTTGTGCTGATGGGCCTATCGCTGGCGCGAACCGCGCTGAAGCGGGCGAAGGGCTAGCGAAACCGCAATACCGGGGGCCGCGTAGCTGTGGGAATGCGCTGGCGTTTAAGCCAAATCCGCACCACAATCCGCGGATAGTGTGACGTTCCATTTTGAGCCGGCTTTTTTCATGCGCCTGAAATTCCTGTTTGCGATGATTGCGCTGTTCCTGCCGGGCCTGATGCAGGCCCAAGCAGAGGCCGCCGACGCCGACATCGTCGGCATCAGCAAGGTTCGCGAAGGCAATATCGTCCAGGTCGGCGCCAGCCGGATCAGGTTAGGGGGCATCGACGCGCCCTCGGTCGATCAGCTCTGCCTCGACAATAAGGGCGAGCGCTGGGCGTGCGGCATTGCCGCCCGCGACGAACTCATCAAGCATGCCGACAACAAGACCTGGACCTGCCACATCCGACAGGCGGTGGATCGCCAGGCCATCGACCGCCGCCGCAGTGTGGCGCGCTGCGAGGTCGACGGTGAGGACATCCAGAAATGGATGGTGCGCAACGGATGGGCGCTTTCTTACGTGCGGTTCAGCCACGACTATGACGACGACGAAAAGGCCGCGCGTGAGGCCAAAGTCGGCCTTTGGCAGGGCGCGTTCATCGCGCCATGGGACTGGCGCGTGCGCAACAAGAAGACGACCATTCTCGGGACCACCAAGCCGCCGGAGACCGCCAATGCCATCCTGCTCGCGTCGGCTTCGGGATCGGTCGCGCCTTCGCCGGATTGCACCATCAAGGGCAACGTCAACCACGCTGGCGAGTGCATCTATCACAAGCCGACCAGCCGCTGGTACGCCAAGATCGAGATGAAGATCAGCAAGGGCACACGCTGGTTCTGCTCGGTCGAGGAGGCCGAAGCCGCCGGCTGCCGCGAGACCCGAAGATAGCATCGTGGCCTCATCCTTCGAGACGCGCTCCTCGTGGAGCGCTCCCCAGGACGAGGTTTTTAGACCCTCATGGTGAGGAGCGCGGCAGCGCGTCTCGAACCATGAGGCCCGGAACGAACGAGGCCCCTTGGCAGACAGTCAAATACTGATTCTCCTGCCGTCCCGTCACCCGCATTCGCGGCTCGAGCAATTTCTGCTCGCAGCGCTCGCGGTGGTGCTGGCCTACGCCGCGCTGGCCTATCAGGTGTTGCCCGCGGTATGGAGCCATTACGAGCATCAACGCCGCCTCGCTGATTTGCCGATGGTGACGCGCACCGCGCAGGGCATTCCCGGTGATCCCATCAATGTCGGTTTGATCGGCGACAAGTTAGATGTGATCTGCGCGATGCAGGCGGCCGGCTGGTATCCGGCCGACCCAGTGACGACGCGATCCGCCATCGAGATCGCCGGCAGCGTGCTGCTCGACCGCCCCTATCATCAGGCGCCGATCAGTCCGCTGTTCTATCTCGGCAGGCCTGAGGATCTCGCATTCGAGAAGCCGGCCGGCCAAAGCGCCGACCAGCGCCATCATGTGCGGTTCTGGAAGGTGCTGGATCAGGGACAGGAAAATCGCCCGGTCTGGCTTGGCGATGCCACCTTCGACCGCGGCGTCGGCGTCAGTCACTACACGGGCGCGATCACCCACCACATCTCCGCCGACATCGACGCCGAGCGGAGCCTGCTCGCCTCGGACCTCGAAGCCGCCCAGGTGGTCGATGCCAAATATCAGGTGACCGGCATCGGCGTGACGCTGGCAGGGCGAAACGGCGGCGGCGATTCCTATTACACCGACGGCGAGGTGTGGATCTTGCGGCTGGTGACAGCGTGCCAAAAGCGAACAACACCGGCGGATATCATCCCGAGCCCGCTGGCGACCGAGATCAAGGATCAGATCTGGCACACGGTTGCCAACGCGCTGCCAAAATAGCGCATCTCGCAAATCGGGACACTCATCGCATGACTGCCTCACTCTAATATCATCCCGTTGCCGCTTGAATTTCCGCCGATTCCCCTGCATCCCTTTGTTCGGAAACTCGAAGAGGAATCACGAAAATGGCCGTTCGCGCGGGCCGGGAATTCCTGGCGATCCCCGGACCCACCACCATGCCCGACGAGGTGCTTCAAGCGATGCACCGTCCGGCGCTCGACATCTATTCCGAGGAGATGGTGCAGCTGACCGAAGGACTGCTGCGCGACCTCTCGGGAATGTTCGCGACCAAAGGCGAATCCTACATCTACATCGCCAACGGCCATGGTGCCTGGGAAGCTGTGCTGAGCAATGTGCTCTCGCGCGGCGACAAGATTTTGGTGCTGGAAAGCGGTCGGTTCGCCATCAATTGGGGTAGCGCAGCAGCGGCGATGGGGGCCGATGTCGAGGTGCTCAAGGGCGACTGGCGCCGCGCGGTTCGCGTCCACGAAGTCGAGGAGCGGCTACGGCAGGACAAGGACCACAGGATCAAGGCGATTTTGGTTGTCCAGGTCGACACCGCCTCCGGCGCCTACAACGACATCGAAGCCATCGGCAAGGCGATCAAGGCGGCCGGTCATCCCGCGCTGTATCTGGTCGACACCGTCGCTTCACTCGGCTGCATGCCGTTCGAGATGGATGCCTGGGGCATCGACGTCGCGATGTCCGGCTCGCAGAAGGGCCTGATGACGCCGCCGGGACTGGGCTTTTGCGCCGTCAATGACCGCGCCAAGGAGGCTCACAAAAAGGCGAATATGCGGACGCCTTATTGGGATTGGACCGAGCGGGATAAGGCCGAAAATTACCGGGTATATGGCGGCACGGCCCCCATTCATTTGCTGTTTGCACTCCGCAAAGCCATCGACATGATCAACGAGGAAGGTCTTGAAAATGCTTTCCTGCGTCATCGATTGCTGGCCGAAGCCGTGCGTCGCGCCGTGTCGGCATGGTCCGAGGGACAGGTCGTCAACTTCAACATCTCGGAGGCCCGCGAGCGATCGAACACCGTCACGACGGTGCTGATGGGCGACAGCTACCGGCCGGCCGATCTTCAGCGTTACTGCAAGGAGAAATGCGGTGTGGTGCTGGGCACCGGCATTGGCGACCTGGCCGGCCAGGCATTCCGCATTGCCCATATGGGCCATGTCAACGCGCCGATGATCTTGGGGACCCTTGGCGTGATCGAGGTCGCGCTCCAGGCGCTCGGCATTCCCCACGGCAAGGGCGGCGTCGAAGCCGCGATCAACTGGCTCGGCGACAACGTTCCGGCATGATGCCCGAAATCCCGGCGTTCTATGTCTTCCCGGCCGCCCCGCATTCGTGCTTATATTGATCTGGCGATAAATAAGCGCGCATTCCGTAACCACGGGCCAGCCCTGTCACACTCAGGTCTCCGTCGAGGACGTGGATCTGGTCGCGGCGGAATGCGCGAAAAAGCTGCAGGGAGCGGGTAATTGGCGTCGGTTGAATTGCGTGACCTCACCAAGCGATTTGGGCCGGTGACGGTGGTCGATAACGTCTCGCTGCGGATCGATCATGGGCAACTGGTCTGCCTTCTCGGCCCCTCCGGCTGCGGCAAGACGACGACGCTGCGCCTGATCGCCGGCTTCCTCGAACCGACAACAGGTGAAATTCGTGTCGGCGACCGCCTGGTGTCGTCGGCCGCGCGGACACTGCCGCCCGAACAGCGCAAGATGTCGATGATCTTCCAGAGCTACGCGCTGTGGCCGCACATGACGGTCGCCGAGAACATCAACTATGGCCTTCGCTTACGGAAGATGGACCGCGACACCATCGCCAAAAAGCTCAAGGCCATTCTCGACACCACCAAGCTCGAAGCGCTGGCGCAACGCTATCCCGGCGAATTGTCGGGCGGCCAGCAGCAGCGCGTCGCGCTCGCCCGCGCGCTGGTGGTCGAGCCGGAAACACTATTGCTCGATGAACCCCTCTCCAATCTCGATGCCAACTTGCGCGAGGAAATGCGCTTCGAAATTCGCAGGCTGCATGACGAGTATCGCTATACGACCGTTTATGTCACCCACGACCAGTCCGAGGCGATGACGACGGCCGATCTCATCGCGGTCATGAATGGCGGCAAGATCGATCAGCTCGGCACGCCGGAAGATATCTATGACCGGCCGCAATCGGAATTCGTCGCGCGCTTCATCGGCTCCAGCAATGTGATCAAGGGCACCGCGCGCGACGAAAACCATATTTCGTATTGCGGCGCGACCTTGCGCGTGGTCGGCGCAAAGCTCACAGCCAATCAGGACGCAGCGGTCGCGATCCGCCAGCATGGCATTCAGCTTTCGACCGGCGCCCCCGTCACGGCCGATAACACCGTGAAAGCCACTGTGACGCGGCAGGTGTTTCTCGGCGCCAATCGCGACTATGTGCTGGAGACCGCCGATGGCACCAGCTTGCGCGCCATCACCTCGCCGGAAATTGCGATCCCCGCCGGCACAGAGGTGTGGCTGACGCTGCCGCCCGAACGCTGCCGGGCGCTGAGCCGATAATCGAGGGCGCGATGACGCGACGAAAATTTTCCAGACGCCGGCTGATCACAGGATCCGCAGCGCTCGGATTTTCGTTGTTCGCTTCGCCGCTCAAGGCAGCGGCTCCGGAAGCCGTCGCCATCACGCCGGAACTGATCGAGGCGGCGAAGCAGGAAGGCAAGGTTGTCCTCTATTCCGCCATGGACCTGCCGGTCGGCGAAAAACTCGGCAACGCTTTCCAGGCGCAGTATCCCGGCATGGAAGTGCAGATCGAGCGTTCGGGCTCGGAGCGGCTGTTCCAGCGGATCGCGCAGGAATTCTCATCCAACATTCGCGCGGCTGATGTGATCTCAACCGCCGACGCCTCCCATGTCATTTCCTGGAAGCGAAACGGCTGGCTCGCGCCCTTCGTGCCGGAGGACGTCGCGAAATATTTTCCGAACGAATACCGCGACGCCGACGGCATGTACGTGACCTCGCGCATCTGGCTGTCGTCGATTGCCTGTAACACCAACCTCGTTAAAGCTTCCGAGGCGCCCACAAGCTTCGCCGACCTGCTTGACCCCCGGTGGGCCGGCAAGATGGTCAAGGGTCACCCGGCCTATAGCGGCACCATCATGACGACGACGTTTCAGATCGTTCGCGAACTCGGCTGGGATTATCTGGAGAAGCTATCGAAGCAGCGCGTGATGCAGGTTCAGTCGTCGACCGATCCGCCAAAGAAACTTGCGCTCGGCGAACGCGCCATCATGGCCGACGGCAATGAATATAACGTTGTGCTGCTGAAGGAAGCCGGCCAGCCGGTCGAACCGATCTATCCGGCCTCGATCGAGCCCGGCGGCTATCTGTTCTACGATTCGACCAAGCCGATGCCGACGTCGAAATTCCGCGACGACATCACCGTGATCGGCGTGCCGCTGACCGCGATCACCAACTCGACCTATACCGATCCGCGCCAGCGCCAGTTGTTCAAGAACATCATCTATCTCGGCGCGATGTGCGCGTTGCTCGACATGGACCCGAAGCTGGTCGAGCAACTGATCGGCGAACAGTACAAGGGCAAGGAAAAGCTGCTGTCGTCCAACGTCCACGCGCTGCATCTCGGCCGCGACTGGGCGTTGCAGAACCTGAAATGCCCGATCGGATTGCGGGTGAAGAAGACCGACAAGGTCGGCGACCGCATTTTCCTCGAAGGCAACAGTGCGGCCGCGCTCGGCGCGGTCTATGGCGGCGCCACGGTGTGCGCGTGGTATCCGATCACGCCGTCGTCGTCGCTGGCGGACGCCTTCACCAGCCATTGCAAGAAGCTGCGGCACGATCCCGAAACCGGCAAGGCGCAATATGCCATCGTGCAGGGCGAGGACGAACTGGCCTCGATCGGCATCGTGATCGGCGCTTCCTGGAACGGCGCCCGCGCCTTCACCGCGACCTCCGGCCCCGGCATCTCGCTTGATGACCGAATTCATCGGCCTCTCGTACTTTGCCGAAATCCCCGGCGTGATCATGAACGTGCAGCGCGCCGGTCCCTCGACCGGCATGCCGACCCGCACCCAGCAATGCGTCTCGAAGAACGTTTCGGTGACCACCGCGAAGAACTCGGCCGGGTTGGTGGCGCCGTACCGATCGATCAAGGTGGGCTGGTGGTGGTGGGTCTCTCGCACCAGAGAATGAAGTCGTGCCCGAGCACGCGCGCCCATGCGACGTACATCGACCGCGCTCGGAAGGGGATCGGCGCCCCTCGCCGCATCCGCCCTCCTCGATCGAACTGATGCGCGAACTCGTGGAACACGACGTTGTGCCCGTCGTGGATGTCGGCGGCGCCCGACAGCACGTTGTCCCACGCCAGCACCACCACGTCGCGCGTACCACGATTCGCCGAGGCGCGCCTGCGGCCCGTCGGCGATCGAGCCCTCGGCGACGCGCTGACTGTCTCGGGCCTGTATCGTCGATGGGTAGACGAGGATCGACGACCAGCCGGGATAGTAATCGGTCTCGCGGTGCAGGAGCAGCACGCACGCCTGCGCGGCGATCGTGACGCGA
>CAVVZW010000099.1:0-25622 GCA_963752265.1 uncultured Alphaproteobacteria bacterium | reverse complement strand
CATGCCGCAGAACTGCGTCTGTTCAGCGATGTCCTTGCGAATGGGACCGCAGACCCCAAGATCGAAATAGTTGGGGTCCTTGTTATCCGCGAGCGCGAGATTGCGTGGCACGCCCAAGGCCTCATACTGCGTATCGGTAAAGGCGGGTGGCAGCCCGTTAAATCCCGGCTGCGAGGTATGGCATCCGGCGCAATTGGCTTTCTCGGGATCGTTGAACAGGCGATAGCCCCGCATTTCGGCTTCGCTCAGGCGCGCCTTGCCCTCCAGCCAGTAGTCGTACTTGCTGGTGTAGAGATGGAAACTCGGCTCCTCGATCTGATAACGTCCGACCGCAAACATCGCCTCGGCTATCAGGAGCCTCTTGTCTCTGAAGAGGTTCTCGCCGACCAACCCGGCAAGTCCCTTGATGTAGGACGCCTTGAGCAGTTTCTCGGCAACGATGTCGAGGCTGCCGCCGTCCATCTCGCGCGGATCGAGCAGAGGACCAAAGGCCTGGTTCTGGAGGCTGCTGGCGCGACCGTCCCAGAACAGGCCGCCTTGCGGCACGATATTGGCGCTTTGCGCCGTCTGCATCGCGATCTTCTGGACGCGATCCGCGGTCTTTCCGACCTCGGCCTGCCGAGCCAAAGTGGGCCTCATATCGAAGCCATCGTCCTTGTCGGGACCAACGCTGAATTGCGGTTGCCGTTCCAGATAGGTCAGCGACGGAACGGCGCGTGCGCCCGGGAGCGTCAGGTCGGCGCCGCCAAGCATCACGGGCGCATCGTTCGATGGGCCGTACGCATGGTCCGGGCTGTGACAGGACGCGCAAGCCATCTTTCCCGACGACGACAGGCTGGTGTCGAAAAATATCTCCCGGCCGATGAGCGCCATGGCGGAAAGCGGCTGAGCAGGCGAGCGGAAAAGACGAACCGGATTTGGATTTTCACCGGGCTGCGTCTGCGGCTCGGCAGCGAAGACGGCGCCGGCCAAAAGGCCGGCGCCGAGGCACCCCACGATTGTGCGATGAACCATCTAACTTGAGCTCGCTCAGTGGGACTTGCTTGTCACGGTTCCCATCGTCGGATCGAGTACGACCTTGCGCTCGAGGCCAATGGCAACGATCTGGTCGAAATTGAACAGGTCCATGATCGAACCGGTCGAGGCATCGAAGGAGCCACCACCGATACGCTGACTGCCGAGCCAGTTGTCCTCGATGAATTGCGGGATCGAGGCCTGCGTGATGAACACATGGCTGATGTAGTTCTTCTTGGCATAAGGCGAGATCACCAGGAACGGCAGACGCATGCCGGGACCACAACGTCCGTTCACCCCGGCGCCGTTGACACCGGTGGGTTGGGTAGCGATCCCCGGCAAACCGCACATGCCGGCGCCGTCCAACTGATCGGCGGTCGCGTTGAATGACCCCCGCGTCGTCGGTGCAATGAAGGCGTGGTCGTACCAGCCATCCGAATCGTCATACGCGATGATCACAGCCGTAGAGCTCCAGTCTGGCTGCTGCTGCAGGAAGTTGATCAGGTTCACGACGGCCGTCTGCTCATCGAGCGGAGTAGAGTCGGCCGGGTGGGAGTCCTGGAACTTCTGCAGCTTGATAAGCGACACGGCCGGGAAATTGCCGGCCTGCACCGCCGTGGTGAAGTCGGCGAGGTCATAGGCATGGTTCGCAGGATCGACCGTCTTGGTGTTCGGCACGAAGGTATGACCGATCGCCGCGGTAGAAGTCGGACGGAGGTGGTTCGGATTCGCCGTCGACTGGTAGTACTGGAACCAGATGTGGTGCTGCACGTAATCGGCCTGGGCAGGCAATCCAGTGTTGCTCTGGCTGGTACGCCCAGGGTTGGCGGGATTAAACGTGATCGTCCCGTTTGCAGCCTGCGTGACGCCAGCACAACCGGTCGTGGCGGGAGTGGTCATGGTTGGCGGGTTGACCGTTTGTAGGTTGAAACCACCCACAAACGAACCCCACGGGATATTTTTGGCGTTGAGCAGGTCGCCGATATTCTTGCCCGTCAACATGGTTGTCACACCTGTCCCGGCCCCAGCCGCGTTCGGCTGACCAGCGCCCGGGAAAGGCTGCACCGCGGGCGAACACACGTCGAGCGTCGGGTCTTCGTCGCCAATCTGCGTGAAGCCGTTCTTGAACAGGCCAGCACCCGTACCGTCGGCGAGCACATGGGTCGTATCGCCCGCAAAGGGCTTGATCACGCCGTTGGTCGCGGATTGGGGTACAACGCCGTTGGTCTGGCCCGAGAACATTTCGAGCGCACCGGGCGTCGATGGACCAAAAGTATCGCCCCAGAAATTGTCGCTCATCGCGAAATTCTGCGCATAGTTCCAGAACGCGGTCACGGTGTTACCGTCGAAATAGCCCATGGTCTGCCCCAAGGTATTGAAGGCAGGAGAGCCCAGCGGCGGCGCGGCCGTGGTGTTGGTGGTACCCTTGACCGCATCACTGCCCACTTCGAGCGGGAAGAGATCGAGCTTGCCGTGATCAAAGGCCAGTTGCTCGGGCGTATAGTTGTGGTTCTCGCTGGCCGTGTTGGCCTGCGTGCGATCGAGCCGGAACGGGTTGGAAGCGTTGGCACCGTTGCCAGTCGGGCTCGCACCATTGTTCGTGAAGTTGGGATTCGCGGTCAGCAGCGTCGGATGCGAGGTGTAGTTGTTCGGGATCGGCGTATTCGCGGCTGGGTTAAAAGCCGGCTCGCCTGCCGGGTTTAGCGCATTCGGGTACGTGCCGAAGTAATGATCAAACGAGCGGTTTTCCTGGAAGATGACAACCAGATGCTTGATCGGCGTGGCGGTCTTGAGCGCGTTCACCGGGCTCGGCGTCTGGATATCGCCGATCAGTTGATCGATAAAATTAAAGACGGGGGTAAGTTCAGCCAGGAAGCCTTGCGCGGCGACCGGATGGTTTGATGTGAGCGCGACGGCGGCAATCAGCGCGGCCGACGACAGCAGAGCGGAAGTGAGCTTGAAATTTTTCATCTTTTCCCCAGAGCCTAATGAAATGGCAAAAACACCGGGGAAGATAAGTCCACGTCAATGACGCTTGTGTGTAGGTTTGACGTCAAACCACAATCGGCTTCTGGCCCCTTGGCCGACCTTACGCCTGCTCCCGAAGGTCTTATCGGAGGCGAGTTCAACCAGAGCTCGTGCGGGACAACTATGGGGTGTGAGGCACCGCTTCAAAGCGGTTGATCACGAGGTCCCGTTTGGTCTCATCGACGCGAACGGTCATTTCATAGCGCCCGTCCTGGAGGTTCTTGTCGAGCACTTCCGAGTTTCGATGCAACCAGCTGACACCGGCGCCGTCAGCGGCATCGATCGACAGTTTCAAGGTCGTTCGCGTCGTGGCGAGCAGGTCTTCGATCGCCGCTAACAGGCCGTCGATCCCCTCCCCTGTTTCGGCGGAAACCAGAAAACAGGGACGTTCCGGTGGACGTCGCGCGGCGATATTCGTCAGGTTTTCGCGCTCTTCGGGCGGCAGCCGATCGATCTTGTTCCACACCTCCAGAATGCGCCGCCCCGCGGCCGGATCGATGCCGAGCTGGCGCAGGACCGCATCGACATCCTGCTCCTGCGCTTCGCTGTCTTCGTGCGAGATATCCCTCACGTGAATAATGACTTCGGCCTCGAGCACCTCTTCCAGGGTGGCACGAAACGCGGCCACCAGTTGCGTCGGCAGGTTGGAAATGAATCCGACCGTGTCGGACAGCATTGCCTTGCCACCGTGCGGCAGGTTAAGCGCGCGCAAGGTCGGATCAAGGGTTGCAAACAGCATGTCGGCGGCCTGGACGTCGGCACGAGTCAGCCGGTTGAACAGCGTCGATTTGCCGGCATTGGTGTAGCCGACGAGCGCGACCACGCGATACGGCACCCGTTGCCGGCCTGCTCGATGCAGCCGCCGCGTCGCCTGGACCTTCTTGAGTTCATTTTCAAGCCGCGCGATCCGATCGCCGATCAAGCCGGCGGTCGGCCTCGATCTGCGTCTCGCCGGGGCCGCCCATGAAGCCAAAGCCGCCGCGCTGACGCTCAAGATGAGTCCATGACCGCACCAGACGGCTGCGCTGATAGTTCAGGTGCGCGAGTTCAACCTGAAGCGAGCCCTCCTTGGTTTTGGCGCGGCGCCCGAAGATTTCGAGAATGAGGCCTGTGCGGTCGAGAACCTTGGTGCGCCAGGCCTTCTCCAGATTGCGCTGCTGGATCGGCGACAACGCACAATCCATGACCACAAGCTCCGCCTCGTGACCGGCGACAAGACCTGTGATCTCTTCCACCTTGCCCTTGCCGAGATAGGTCGCGGGCGTGATCTGACTCACCGGCGCCACAAGAGCATCGGCGATCGTCAGGTCAATGGCGCGCGCGAGCCCCACCGCTTCATCGAGACGCGCTTCGGAGCCGCGGATGACATGCGTCTCCTCGCGCGCATCGGGATTTCCCCGGCGCGTGCGCAAATAAGGGCCGATGACAATCACCCGCCCGGTTTGCTTCCCCGCCGCCGACCGCGGACGGTCGGCTTCCCCGCTAGTAGAGTGGATTCGGGGTTCCAATCAGTTCACTCTCAAGCCGGTGCATCCTCGCCGCCTTCGAACAACTGGATCGGAGCTCCGGGCATGATGGTCGAAATCGCATGCTTGTAGACAAGCTGCGAGTGACCGTCGCGCCGTAACAGCAGGCAGAAATTGTCGAACCAGGTCACAATTCCTTGCAGCTTTACCCCGTTGACCAGAAAAATCGTCAGTGGCGTTTTGGTTTTTCGAACGTGATTGAGGAAGGTGTCTTGTAGATTTTGTGCGCGGTCTGCCGCCATTGTTTTTATCCCGCAGGTCTTTGGTGCTTCTTGTTATTGAACCAACGGCTGCCTTCTGTTGAAGCAGTCCATTCGGTTACCGGCTCCCTTGAGATCCCCCTCCAAGGAGCACGATGACGTGATTAGAAAGCAGGCTTGGTTATTAGGCAAGCAGCTTCACGCGGCTGCGGCGTCAAAGAGGAAGCAATTCCCCATAAAGCCGAGGAAAGATGCCGAAATTTCGAGCTGAGAGCCCCGCTGGCACAGCCGCCAACCCACTAGCCAACCCCAAGCGCCTTCAGCTTGCGATGCAAGGCTGAACGCTCCATGCCGACGAATTCCGCTGTGCGGGAGATGTTGCCCGAGAAGCGGCTGATCTGGGCCATCAGGTAGTCGCGCTCAAACACCTCGCGCGCTTCTCGCAGTGGCAGGCCCATGATGTGCTCACCGTTGTTGCTGGTGGGCATGGCCGGCACCATTGAACCCACGTCCTGCGGCAGCATGTCGGCGGTGATGATCACTTCCGGTCCTCCGCCTGCGAGAATCATCACGCGCTCGACATTGTTGCGAAGCTGGCGGACGTTGCCCGGCCAGACATGCGACTGCAAAACCGCCATCGCATCCTGACCGATCTGGCGTTTCGGCAGCCCGGTCGCGGCCGATATCTGATCCATGAAGTAATCGATCAGTTCGGGGATGTCCTCGCGCCGCTCTGACAGCGGGGGAACACGGATCGGCACCACCGACAGGCGGTGATAGAGGTCTTCCCGGAAACGCCCCGCGGCGATCTCTTCCTCGAGATTGCGCGCCGTCGAGGAAATGATGCGGACATCGACGCTGACCTTGGCCGTGCCGCCCTGCCGCTGAAATGTCTGCTCGACCAGGACCCGCAAGATCTTGTTTTGGGTTTCGCGCGGCATATCGCTGATTTCATCGACAAACAGCGTGCCGCCGTGGGCCTCTTCCAGAGCGCCGGTCTTGCGCGCATGCTCGCCATTGGGCTCAATACCGAACAGTTCGAGCTCCATGCGCTCCGGCGTAATCGCGGCGGCATTGATCACGACGAAGGGCCCCTCGGCGCGGCTCGACGAGTTGTGCAGCGTGCGCGCCGCCAACTCCTTGCCTGCGCCGGAGGGACCTACGATCAAAATCCGGCTATTGGCCTTGGCAGCGCGGTCGATGGTCTGCCGCAGCTGATTCATGCAGGCCGAGCGGCCGGTCATGATGCTGGCGGCAGGCGCCAGCTGCTTGAGTTCCTTCACCTCGCGCTTCAGTCGCGAGGTTTCCAGCGCACGTGTTGCGACCAGGATCAGCCGATCGGACTTGAACGGCTTCTCGATGAAATCGTAAGCGCCGCGTTTGATGGCAGCGACCGCGGTCTCGATGTTGCCATGGCCCGAAATCATCACCACCGGAAGGTCGGCGTGATCGCGCTTGATGTGCTCGAGCAATTGCAGCCCATCTAGCTTCGAGCCCTGCAACCAGATGTCGAGAAACACGAGGCTGGGGCGGCGATTGGCGATCTCTGCGAGTGCGGAATCGCTGTCGCGCGCGGTTCGCGTCGTGAACCCCTCGTCATCGAGAATCCCGGCGACAAGGTCGCGAATGTCGGCTTCGTCATCGACAATCAAAATATCACTTGCCATAGGATACGCCCGTATTTCTAGCTGCCCGTTGCGGCTTCGATCTTGGTCTTTTCATTAGTCGTTTCTTGCTGTCCGGAGGTTTCTTCGGCGGATTGTTTTGTTTCAGTGGCCGACGGCGTGGTTTCGGACGGCCGCACGGCGTCAGCCGCCGCGGCCTGGCCCGTTATCGCAAATCGCAGCCGCATCCAGGCGCCGCGCGCTCCCGGCCGCATTTCCGAAGCGTCGTGGAGTTCGATGCGGCCGCCGTGATCTTCCAAAACGCGACCGACAATCGCAAGCCCAAGCCCGGTTCCCTTTTCGCGGGTCGTCACATAGGGTTCGAGCAGGCGCGCACGGCTCACCTTGGGCAGGCCAATTCCATTGTCGATCACGTCAATCACGATGTCGTCGTTTTCGCGCGTGGCGATGACATCAATACGGCCTCGTCCCAATTCCGCTGCCGGAACCGCCTCGATCGCCTCGGTCGCGTTCTTGATGATATTGGTCAGGGCCTGGGAAATCAGCCGGCGATCGAACTTCGCACGCAACGGTTCTTCCTTGATCTCGGCGTCGATATCGACATCGGGATGGCCGACCCGCATCAGGAATACGGCCTGGCGAACGGTATCGGCCACGTCTTCGCCCTCGATGACAGGCTTCGGCATCCGCGCAAAGCGCGAAAACTCATCGACCATCCGCCTGATGTCGTCGACCTGCCGCACGATCGTATCGGTACACTGCTCGAACACCGCCTTGTCTTCGGTGATTGATTTGCCGAATTTGCGGCGGATGCGCTCGGCCGAGAGCTGAATCGGCGTCAGCGGATTCTTGATTTCGTGCGCGATCCTGCGGGCAACGTCGGCCCAGGCCGAGGTTCGTTGCGCCGAGACGAGCTCGGTGATGTCGTCAAGGGTAATGATGTAGCTGTCGCGGGTCTGGCTGGTCTGCTCGGCGGTAACGCGTACCGACAGGATTCGCTCCTGGCCCTCGCGGTTGATCGTGATCTGCCCCTGCACCAGCCGCTGAGTTCCGTCCCGTGCCGTTTTCATCATCTCGTCAAGTTCGGGCAAAACGTCCGACAACGGATGATCCAGCGTCTCTGCCTCGACGTGACCGATCAGCTTTTCGGCGGAGCGGTTCAGGATGCCGACGCTTCCCGATGCATCGACGCCGATGATGCCGGCGCTGGCCGAAGACAATACGGCCTCGATGAAGCGCCGCCGGCTGTCGATCAGATCGCTCGCATTCACCAGTTCATCGCGCTGGGTGCGCAACTCCTGCGTCATCTTGTTGAAGGTTTCGCCGAGTTGCGCCAGATCACCTTCCGAACGATGGACGGGAACCTGCACATGGAGATCGCCGGTTGAAACCAGACTGGCGGCTCCCATCAGCCGGCGAATCGGAGTGACCAGCGAGTTGGCGAAGTTCAGACCCAGCAAAATCGACGCCATCAAGATGGTCAACGCGATCACCGCAAAGATCAGCGCAAAGTTGACCTGAACACCGAGCCGGCGCGATTCCATCACGGCATATTCCGCGACGCTGGCTTCGGTCTGCTTGACCTGCTCGACGACGCGCGGATCGAGCGGACGCGCCACATAAAGGAACGTATCCTGAAAGGCGCGCAGGCGAATCAACGCCGCGACAATGTTCTCTTCGGGAAGAACTGCGATTTCGGGTTCGTTCTCGTTGACGTTGTTCAAAAAGCCCGCAGGCGGCGCAGCGAATGCCAAGGGAATACCGGTCTCGGCGCTTTCGAGGACGTGACGATCCTTGTCGACCAACACAGCCCCGGGCAGATTGCGCGCGTTCGCGCTCGCGGTCAGAAACTCGCGGAAGGATTGGCGATCCTGATCAAAGAGCGGCCGGGCGTGAGCGATGTCAATCGCCATCCCCAGGATATCGCCGCGAATGAGCTGGGCGTGCTCGTTCAAATAGGCCCGCGCGATGCTCTGCGAATTCTGGATCACCTCGCGGGTTGGGCCCGAAAACAGCCGGTCGAGGCCGCGTTCGATCGTTATATTGGCAACGAACGCCACCAGCAGGGCCGGCAGCACCGTCATGACCGAAAACAGGCTGACCACCTGAACATGGAGCCGCGCCGCTGCCCGGCCGCGGCGGCGCGCCTGCATCACTTGCCAGACTTCGCGCAAGATGATGCCGACCAGCACCAGGATGGTGGCGCCATTCATCAGGATAAAGGACACCGCGACCTGGCGCGTCGGCTCGATCCGGGTCAGGCCGGTCAGAACGACAAAGGTGAGGAAGGCCGACAGCAACGCCAGGCCGATGGCGACAGGCGCCAGCAGCCGCATCAAGGAGCGGCCCTTCGGCTCAACGAGAGACGGGTCGAGATGTGCGGCCGAGGTGTCTACGCTGGTCATTCCGGCAAACGGTGAGATGAAGGCTTAAACGCCCGCGCCTACGTAGCGGACTGATGCATTCATACCACATTGTTGCCAAATTGCGACAATTCCGCGGCGTTGCACGCCGCATAGTCAGGAATCCCCTGACAAATCAGGCCGCTATAACGACAATCGAATACTCAGTTACCGGTCCGGTAGACCTGGATGTCGAGATCCCTGATCTTCTTCCGCAGCGTATTGCGGTTCAGACCAAGCAGATCGGCTGCCCGGATTTGATTGCCGCGGGTCGCAGCCAGCGCGGCCGTGAGCAGCGGCACCTCGATCTCCTTGAGAATGCGATGGTAGAGGCCGGGCGGCGGCACACCGTTGGGGAATCCCGAGAAGTGCGACGACAGGTAGGCCTCGACCGCCCCGCCAAGATTGTCGATGCCCTGGTGCATACTGCCGCCGGAGGCCACCGCCGGCGGCGCCAGTTCGCCGTCAATGACAGACGACGTAATGACGTCTTGCGGGTACAACGCCGCAAGCCTGCGCGCGAGGTTTTCGAGCTCACGCACATTGCCCGGCCAGCGGTGCTGTTTCATCCGCTCCAGCGCCAGCGTATCTAGTTTCTTCGGCGGCAAGCCGTCCTTCTCCGCCAGCGCGAAAAAATGACGGATCAAATCGGGCAGATCCTCGATCCGCTCGCGCAAAGGCGGAAGCCGCAGCGGCACCACGTTGAGACGGAAGAACAGGTCCTCGCGGAACAGCCCTTGCTGAATCAGGATGCGCAGATCCTTGTTGCTGGCGGCAACGATGCGCACGTCGGTCTTGATCGGCGTGCGGCCGCCGACGGTGGTGTATTCCCCCTGCTGAAGCACCCGCAGCAACCGCGTCTGCGCTTCCATCGGCATGTCGCCGATTTCGTCCAAAAACAGCGTGCCGCCCTCGGCCTGCTCGAACCGGCCCGAAGCGCGCGTGTTGGCGCCGGTGAAGGCGCCGCGCTCATGGCCGAACAGTTCCGACTCGATCAGGTCGCGCGGAATCGCCGCCATATTGACCGCCACGAACGGCCCGTTGCGCCGCTTGCCGTAATCATGCAGTGCGCGCGCCACCAGCTCCTTGCCGGTGCCGGATTCGCCGGAGATCATCACCGTGAGATCCGTCTGCATCAACCGCGCCAGCACGCGGTAGATTTCCTGCATCGCCGGCGAACGTCCGACCAGCGGGATCGCGTCGAACTCCGCATCGTCAGGGGCGCTCGCAACCCGTTCTTTCGGCTCCGCCAGCGCACGTCCGACGATTGCGATCAATTCCTTCAGGTCGAACGGCTTCGGCAAATATTCATAAGCGCCACGTTCGGAAGCGCGGATCGCGGTCATGAAGGTGTTCTGGGCACTCATCACGATCACGGGAAGTTGGGGGCGCATTTTCTTGATCCGCGGCAGCAGATCGAACGCGTTTTCGTCTGGCATCACCACGTCGGTGATGACGAGATCGCCCTCGCCTTGGCTCACCCAGCGCCACAGCGTGGCGGCGTTGCCGGTCAGCCTGACCTCATATCCGGCGCGTGACAGCGCCTGATTGAGAACGGTCCGGATAGCGGTGTCGTCGTCCGCTACGAGAATGCTACCTGCGGGCATCATCTTTCCTCATCTTGCGAATGGCGTCCCGGCAACGTCGTCGCGGTCAGTTGGATCAAGTTTCTTGGCGGAGTTGAACATGGGCAAAAGCACACGGAAGGTGGTTTTCCTCGGCTGAGATTCGCACTCGATGATGCCGCCGTGATCACCGACGATCTTGGCCACCAGCGCCAGGCCAAGTCCGCTTCCGGTCGGCTTGGTCGTGACAAAGGGATCGAACAGGTTCGGCAAGAGATCGTCCGGCACGCCCGGGCCGTTGTCGCGCACGCAGAATTCGAGCGGCAGGGAGACACGCGACTTCTTTCCCGGCACCGATAGCCGCACGCCCGGACGAAACGCCGTGGTCAACTGGATTTCCGCCTCGTTGCCGAGGTCGGCCGTCGCTTCAGCCGCGTTCTTCACCAGATTAAGGAAAACCTGGATCAGCTGATCCTGGTTGGCGAGTACCGGCGGCAGCGACGGATCGTATTCCTCGACAAAGCGGACGTTACGCGCAAAGCCGGATTGCGCCAGCCGCTTGACGTGATCGAGCACCGAATGGATGTTGACCGGACCGCGCGCCACCGGACGATCGTCGCCGAACACTTCCATTCGATCGACCAGCGTGACGATGCGGTCCGCCTCATCGCAGATCAGCCGCGTCAGCGTGCGATCTTCCGGTGAGGCCGCCTGCTCCAGCAATTGCGCCGCGCCGCGAATTCCCGACAGCGGATTCTTGATCTCATGAGCCAGCATCGCGGCGAGCGCGATGACCGAGCGCGCCGCACTTCGGTGGGTCAATTGCCGGTCCATCTTGTCGGCGATACTGCGCTCCTGAAGCATCACGACGATATGGCCCGGACGTTCGGTGACAGGAGCGACATGAAGGTCGACCTGGCGATCGCCTCCCATCCGCGGCGTTCCGAGATCGACCTTGTACTCGTTGACCGGCGAGCCCGAAGAGCGAACCTGATCGATCAGCGCCAGCAAGGGACTTCCGAACGGCACAAGATCTTTCAGCGAATACCGCTGCAGGAACTGGGCGGAGATTTCGAAAAACGATTCCGCCGCCATGTTGGCGTCCGCGATCCGGCCATCGGGTCCGACCAGCAGCACCGGGTTCGGCAGCGCATTGAGAATGATCTCGGCGTCGGTCGGCACCGGGCGGCGATGTTCTGCGGCGGAGGTCATGCGGCGGCGCTCCACGCAAAATCGTCGAATGCATTTTCGAGTTCTTGATGGACCTGCCGCGGGCTATCGGAGGTCAGAATTCTCCCGCGCCAGTTCTTCAATGTCGCCGCCGGCGCCCGGCTATAGCCGGCCGCAACATCGAGCGCCCAGCCGAGATGCTTGCGCGCGTGGCGTAATCCAATGCGTAAACCGTAGTGATGGCAAATCTCATCGTAGAGCGTGTCGGATATGCGAAAGCTGCTCAAGAAGCGAGGGTGCGGCCTCGACAACACCGGTTTCTAGCTGCCTGCCGATCTGGCCAGGCAACCAGGGTTGGCCTTGCGCGCCGCGGCCGACCATGACCGCGTCGGCGCCAGATGCGTCGATCGCCGCGACCGCCTTTTCAAAGGATGTGATGTCACCGTTGACCACGAGCGGAATCTGGATCGCATCCTTCACGGCCCGCACGGCACGCCAATCGGCCTCGCCCTTGTAGAACTGGCAGCGCGTCCGGCCGTGCACGGAAATCATTTGCACGCCGGCCAATTCCGCACGGCGCGCCAGGTCCGGCGCGTTCAGCGACCGCTCATCCCACCCGAGCCGCATCTTCAACGTCACCGGCACCTTCACGGCTTCAACGGTTGCCTCGATCAATCGAACGGCGTGATCGAGGTCGCGCATCAAGGCCGAACCGGATTGCCCGCCCGTCACGTGACGCGCCGGGCAACCCATATTGATGTCGATGACATCGGCGCCCGCGGCCTCGGCGATAACAGCCCCTTCCGTCATCCACTTCGCCTCACAGCCCGCGAGCTGAACCACATGGGGACCGATACCAGTTGCCTCGCACCGCAACCGGGACATCGGCCTGCCGTTGACGAGGTCATCGCTTGCCGTCATTTCAGACACGACAAGACCGGCACCGAGTGCGGCGGCCAAACGCCGAACTGGCGCGTCGGTCACACCCGACATCGGCGCCAGGAAGACCCGGTTAGCGACCTGAATACCTCCGACTTTCAGAGGGTTAAGTCGCAAGGAGTTGAAGCTTCTCACGTATTTCTCTTTGTTTCTGACAGTTGCTCACTGTCAGAATCCATTCTGGAGCACAAATCTTGGGCAGTCAAGTTTCATGCCTACACTTTAGACAATTCCAACGATCTTGCAAGTGCACTGCAGCATATTATGCATTTATCCTCAACGCGCAGGAATCGGTCTGTTTTCTGAGGATGAGCGTGATAATGGCAAAGCCTCAATTCCTGACAGACCGATAGCCGAAAAACCCATGACGAATCCGCCGCGGACTGCCGCCATCCTCGTCGCCGCAGGACGCGGCCTTCGCGCCGGTGCGGGCGGACCCAAGCAATACCGTTCGATCGGTGGACAGCCGGTGATTTTCCGCGCAATGGAGCCGTTTTGTAATCATCCCCAGATTTCCACCGTGCAGCCGGTGGTGAATCCCGATGATGCCTCGGTCTTCGACGAAGCGGTGCGCGGCCTGCAATACGCCACTCCAAAAAAAGGCGGCGCTACCCGTCAGGCCTCGGTGCGCGCAGGACTCGAAGCCCTTGCGTTGGCGAAGCCCGACATCGTCCTCATTCACGACGCGGCAAGAGCCTTTGTATCTCCCGCTCTGATTTCACGCGCCATCGAGGCGGCTTCGGAAACTGGCGCCGCCATTCCCGCTATTCCCGTCACGGACACCATCAAACTTGTTGACGGCTCTGGCCGCATCGAAGCAACGCCCGAGCGAGCGCGCTTGCGGATCGCCCAAACCCCCCAATCATTCCGCTTCGACGCGATCCTCGAAGCACATCGGCGCGCCGCGCGGGAAGGCCGCGACGATTTCACCGACGATGCGGCGCTCGCCGAATGGGCGGGATTGACGGTCGCAACGTTTGAAGGCGATGCTGCCAATATGAAACTCACCACCCCGGAAGATTTTGTGCGCGAAGAAGCGCGCCTCGCTAGCCTGCTCGGCGATGTCAGGAGCGGGACCGGCTACGACGTGCATGCCTTCGGCGACGGCGATCACCTGATGATTTGCGGCGTTCGTGTGCCGCACACACGCGGATTTCTCGCCCATTCCGACGGCGATGTTGGTCTCCACGCACTGGTCGATGCGATCCTGGGCGCGCTCGCCGACGGCGATATCGGCTCGCACTTTCCGCCCAGCGACATGAAGTGGAAGGGGGCTGCGTCCGACAAGTTCCTGAAATACGCGGTCGAGCGCGTCACGGCGCGGGGCGGCCGTATCGCCAATCTCGAAGTCACGCTGATCTGCGAGCGGCCCAAGATCGGCCCTTTGCGCGACCAGATGCGGGCGCGGATCGCCGAGATCACCGGGCTCGATATCTTGCGCGTGGCCGTGAAAGCAACCACCAGCGAGCGTCTGGGATTTACCGGCCGCGAAGAAGGCATTGCGGCGACCGCCTGCGCGACCATCCGCCTGCCTTGGGATGACAAGGGACCTGTTTCGGTCTGAAAGCGCGGAAAATGGCGAGCGAACGTCAAACCACCAGCGCCCTCGCCCGCTCGCTGCTCGATCTGTGCCGCAGCCGCAAGCTGACGATTGCGACCGCGGAATCCTGCACCGGTGGTCTCGTCGCCGGCGCGCTGACCGACATTCCCGGCTCTTCCGATGTGATCGACCGCGGCTTTGTCACTTATTCAAACGATGCCAAACGCGCGATGCTCGGTGTCGAAGCCGACACGTTGGCGACCTTCGGCGCCGTCAGCAAGGAAACCGCGACGCAAATGGCGGTTGGCGCACTGGAGCGGGCGGACGTCGATCTCGCCGTATCCATCACGGGAATTGCGGGACCCGGCGGCGCCGTGCCCGGCAAACCGGTTGGGCTGGTACACTTCGCGGTGGCCGCGCGCGACGGACGGATCACGCATCGCGAGTGCCGCTTCGGCGCGATCGGCCGCGGCGCGGTTCGGCAGCGCTCGGTGGTCGAAGCCTTGCGCATGCTGATGGAGATGGCGCGCGGACCGAAAGCCGCGAAACCAAGGCGCGCCGCCGTCAGCCGCATCCGCCCGCGCGCGACACGGACGCCCCGCCGGCATCCGGCAAAAGCGCGGCGGCCGAGGGGGTAGTCTTCTCTCCCCCTAAGCCGCCTTGGCGACCGCCGCTTTCTTGGCCGCCCGCCAATTCTCGAAGCGCTGCACCACGACAAAGAATGTCGGTACCAGCAGCACCGCAAGGCAAGTCGAGGCCAGCATGCCGGAAAAGACGGTGATGCCGATCGATTTACGGGCGTTTGCACCGGCGCCGGTGGCGAGTACCAGCGGCAGGACGCCCAGGATAAAGGCGAAAGACGTCATCAGGATCGGGCGGAATCTCGCCCGCGCCGCTTCGATGGCGGATTCGACGACCGACTTGCCAGCGTCGTGCAATTCGAGCGCGACCTCGACGATCAGGATCGCGTTCTTGGCCGACAGGGCGATCAGCAGGATCAGTCCGATCTGGACATAGAGGTTGTTGTCGATCTTCAACGCTTCAAGCACGAGCATCGGTCCGATCAACGATAGCGGTACCGCCAATATCACAGAGATCGGCGCATACCAGCTCTCATACTGCCCGGCGAGCACGAGATAGACGAGCAGCATGGCGAGGCCAAATACATAGTAGATCTGACCGGACACGGCCTTCTCCTGATAGGACATCGCCGTCCATTCATAGCCCGCGCCCGGCGGCAAGGTTTGGTCTGCGATCTGCTCCATCAGGCTGAGCGACTGCCCGGAGCTGTAGCCTTGCGCCGGCAAGCCGACGATGGTCGCCGACGGGTAGAGATTGTAAAGGCTGATCAGCGAGGGACCGACTGTCGGCGTGATATTGGCGACTGTACCGAGCGGGATCATGTCGCCGTTCTGATTGCGCACCGTCATGTTGGCGATGTCGCGCAGCGTCAGCCGATTTTTGGCGTCGGCCTGCACATAGACCTGGAACACATGACCAAATTTGTCGAACTGGTTGACATAGGAGGATCCGAGATAGGACGCCAGCGTCGAGAACACCTGATCGGTCGTGACCTGCAGCGTCTGCGTCTTGACGCGGTCGACCTCGACGTTGAATTGCGGCACGGTCGCGCGAAACGGCGACTGAACGCGCTGAAGCGCGCTCTGGCTGGCCGCGCTCCGGACCATGGCGCCGGTGATCGCCTGCAGTTTGCCGTAGTCGCTGTTGCCGTCGCGCAATTCGACCTGCATGGCGAAGCCCGCCGCGTTGCCGATGCCCTGGATGGGTGGCGGCGGCAAGATCAGGGTTCGCGCTTCCTTGATGACGGCGACCTTGTCGTTCAGCCCATACACCAGCGAACGCAGGTCCTCGCCAGGGCCGCGTGAATCCCAGTCCTTCAGGATGATGTAGGCGACGCCGGCATTGGCGAGGCTTGAGCTGTTATCGAGCGCCGAGATGCCGGCAATGGTGATGATCTGTTCGACGCCCGGCGCCTTGCCGACAATCTCGGCGACGTTATCCAGCGCAGTCTGGGTCCGGTCGAGCGCCGCACCGTCGGGCAGTTGTACGGCGGCGATGAGGTAGCCTTGGTCCTCGATCGGCAGGAAGCCGGTCGGCACCCGTCCCAGACCGTAACCGCTGACCCCGATCAGGACGAGGGCCGCGATGACGGAGATGCCGGCGTGGCGGGCCAGCGCGCCGACCAGCCTGGCGTAGCCGTCTTCCAGCCGGTTATAAACCCGGTTGAAGCCGCGATAGAAGAAGTTGCGTTTCTCGAGCGGTACCGGCGGGCGCAGCCACAGCGCGCATTGGGTCGGCTTCAGCGTCGCCGCGTTGACGGCGGAGAGCAGCGCGGTCGCCGCAATCACGAGCGCGAATTGCGCGTAGATACGTCCCGTCAGCCCCGGCAGGAAAGAAGCCGGCAGGAATACCGAGATCAGCACCAGCGTGATCCCGACGATCGGCGCGAACAGCGCGTCCATCGCCTTGATCGCCGCGTCGTGGCTGGACAAGCCCTGCTCGATGTTATGCGCTGCGCCCTCGACCACGACGATGGCGTCATCGACCACGATTCCGATCGCCAATACGATGGCGAACAAGGTCGAGAGGTTGATCGTAAAACCGAGCGCCGCCATCGCGGCAAACGCGCCGATGATGGTAACGGGTACCGTGGTTGCAGGCACCAGCATCGCGCGCCAGTCCTGCAGGAACACGAGGATCACAACCAGGACCAGGAGACCAGCTTCGATCAGCGTGCGGTACACCTCATTGATCGAAGCCGAGACGAATTTTGTCGTATCGAACGGAGTGTCGTATTTGATTCCTTGCGGGAAGGCGCGCGACAGTTCCGCCATCTTCTTCTCGACCGCATGCTCGACTTCGAGCGCGTTGGCGCCCGGCGACTGGAATACGCCGATGCCGACCGCAGGCTGCTTGTTGAGCGAGAATATCTGGCTGTAGGTCTGCGCGCCGAGCTCGACCGAGCCGACGTCGCGCACACGCGTCACATCGCCATTGCTGCCGGTCTTGACGATGATGTTTTCGAACTGGCTCGCGTCGTCAAGCCGTCCGTTGACGTTGAGGGTATATTGAAAGGCTTGTCCGGCCGGCGTCGGCGGCGCGCCGACCTGACCCGCGGTCACCTGTTGGCTCTGCTGCTGGATCGCCTGGATCACATCCTGCGGCACCAGGTTGCGCACCTGTAGCTTGTTCGGATCAAGCCACACGCGCATCGAATATTGCCCTGCGCCGAACACCGTGACGTTGCCGACGCCGGGAACTCGCGACAACTCGTCCTTCAAATTGATGGTGGCGTAATTGCTCAGGTAGAGGCTGTCGTATTTCTTGTCGGGCGATGTCAGCGCGACGAAGAGCAGGATCGATGTCGATTTTTTCTGGACGGTCACGCCCTGGTTCTGCACAGCCTGCGGCAATTGAGAGATCGCGCTCGATACGCGGTTCTGCACCAGCACCTGCGCGAAATTGAGATCGGTGCCAATCTTGAAAGTTACGGTCAACGTGTAGGTGCCGTCAGCGGCGGCATAGGACTGCATGTAAAGCATTCCCTCGACGCCGTTGACCTGTTGTTCGATCGGCAGCGACACGGTGTCGACCACGATCTTGGCGCTCGCGCCGGGATAGCGCGTCGTCACTTGCACGGTGGGGGGCACCACGTCGGGATATTGCGCGACCGCGAGCCTGAACAGCGCCACCCCACCGATCAGAACCATCAGCAGCGCGATGACGTTGGAAAGAACCGGTCGTTCGATGAAGAACTTGGAGATCATGGGCCGGTCCTACTTGGCCGGAGGTACGGGCTGTTCAGTCTTTTGCAGTTGCGGATCGACCTTCTGGCCGGGGATCGCCCGCAACAGGCCAGCGGTCACGACGCGGTCTTCCGGTTTCAACCCGTCTTCGATTACCCGCAGTCCGCCATCTTCGAGTTGTCCGGTCTGCACATGACGCTGCTCGACCACATTATCGCCGTTCACGACCAGGACGTAGCGGCCGCCCTGGTCGCTGCTCAGCGCGGTATCCGGGACAAGCAAAGCGTTCTCCTGCTTGTCGATGGGAACGCGAACGCGGACGAAGTAGCCCGGCAGCATGGTGCGGTTTGGATTGGAGAAGATGCCGCGCACCGCGAGCGTTCCAGTCGACTGGTTGAGCGTCGGCGCGATATAATCGAGCTTGCCCTCGTGAGGATAACCCTGCTCGGTCTGCAATCCGACTTCGACCGGAAGCTGCCGGAGCTCGGCTACCGTGATGCCACGCCGGCGGGCCTCGGCCCTGATCCGCAAGACGTCCTGCTCATTGACGTTGAAGTTCACATAGATCGGGTCGAGCGCCACGATGGTCGCGAGTTGCGTCGGCGGCGAGGCCGCGCCGACCAGTTCACCGACCGAGGCCAGATGCGCGCTGACATAGCCGTCGAACGGTGCTGCGACCTTCGTATAGCCGTAATTGATTTCGGCGATCTTGGTGTTGGCCTGCGCCTGCTGCAAACCCGACTGCGCATTATCGCGCGTGGAAGTCGAGGTATCGAGGGTCGCCTGGGAGACAGCCTGCCGCGCCACCAGATCGACCTGCCGCTTGAAATCAGCGTCCGCCTGCTTCACCGAAGCGCCCGCGCCGACTTCCGCGGCCCGGGCCTGGTCAAGCTTCAGCTTGTAGGTTTCAGGCTCGATGGTGAACAGCGTCGTGCCTTCCTTTACGAAGTCGCCGTCCTTATAGTTGATCAACTCCAGGAAGCCCTGCACCCGCGCCACCAGATCGACAGACTTGATCGGAGCGGTGTTGCCGGTCGCATCCAGATAATGCGTGATCGGTCGCAGTACGGGCGTTGCGACATCGACCTTGGGCGGCGGCGGCGGTACGAAGGTATTCTGTTCGCAACCGGTCAGCGCCGTCAGGGCAAGCACGGCTACAGCAACGCGCCCGAAATGTCTGGTATCGATCGACGCGGGATAGAGCGAGTGCATTGCAATGCCCCGTTTGCCTGATGCCTGCGAGCAGGCTTCCCTGCAATCTGAATAGCAACAATCTGGGTTGAGTGGAAGCTGCGAACAACTGACCTGCAACCATCGAACGGCACTAAACCGAATACCGTTCATGAAGACGTTACAACTGGACTGGCGCGACGCAACAATATGTCTATTTCGAGATAACTCGTCGCGGTTGTGCAAAGCAAAAAAGCAAGGCGTGAGGCCGCTCGTGGCAACGGGGAAGACGACATTCGACGAGACGATTGCTCGCTCCGACAAAAACATTGTAGGCTTCTCGTTCCAACTAAGCGGCATAATTTCGCGGCTTTTGTCGCAGCCTGGAAGAAGGCTGGCTGAGTATGGATCGCGTGATCAGACGGTTTGCTGCGCGTCCCGGATGGGCAGCGCGGCGGTTGGTATTGGCCGGCGTGGCCAGTTTCAGCGTCGGGACGTCGGGCTCGATCGCGTTGGCGGACGAAAAGCCGCCGCTGGCGCCGGACACTGTGCCCTCCTTCACAACGGACTCGCGTATTTCGGCAAACATTGAATTCGGCCTGCCGGCGCTGGCATCCAAGATCGAAGAGGATATTCCTCGGCGGCTCGCCACGATCGACGAGCGGGTCAGTTGCGTGCACCGGCGTGTGCTGTTCTTCCGCGTCAACGCCAATTGCGACATCTACGGCTTTGTCGAACGGTCCGGTGGCGTCTCGCTCTATGGCCGCGGCGACCGCATCTATGGCTCGGTACCGATTTACGGTGCGCTGGAAGGGCAAGGCGCCAATCGGAGGCGGCAAGCGTTTTAGCGTGTGGGGCCATTCGCAGGGCGGCCAAGCCGCGCTTTTCACGGGCATGATTTCCAAATCCTATACGCCCGAGCTTGAACTGGTTGGCGTCGCTGCGGCAGCGCCTGCGACCGACTTGGCCACCTTGATGAAGGACGATATCGGCACCAGCGGCGGCAACAACATCATGGCGATGACGCTGTGGTCGTGGCATCGCGTATTTGATGCGTCGATTGCCAAAATCGTCGACCCGCGTGCGATGTCGACCTTGGATCGCCTCGCGCGCGTCTGCATCGAGGGGCCATTCGATCTTTCCGTGCGCGAGAGGATCGGGCAGGCGTTCGACCAGCATTTTCTCAGCGTCGACCAACCCGCAGATGTCGAACCGTGGCGTTCGCTGCTGGAAAAGAATTCGGCCGGCGCCTTGCCGCCTGAAATTCCGGTGTTTCTCGCGCAAGGGACGACGGATCAGATCATCAATCCGAACGTGACGCGCGACTACATGAGCAAGCTTTGCGAAGCGGGCAGCAAGGTGAAACTCGTGGTCATGCCGGATATCGGTCATGGTCGCGCCGCACAGGCCAGTACGGTGGCGGCGGTCAACTGGATAGCGGATCGATTCGCGGGCGGTGCTGCGCCGGACGACTGTTTGCGGTAACGCAATTGGGCCATCGTTGACTGATCCCCCAACGGGCAAATCAACGACTTGCGTGCGAGGCGTGTCGGGACCCACCCAGCCGGGCGATCTCCGCGGCAAAGCTCCGATCACGTCGAAATGCCATCTTGATTGCAAGGCCACCGCCGATCTAGGCTCCACCCCCTGAAAACAACAGACGGCCGTCACAAATCAGGCCGCGAACAGGTTCAAGGGAGGGTGCAGTTCAATGAGCGGACTCATTACGCGTCGCACGATGGTGGCTGGCAGCGCGGCCAGCCTGTTAGCTTCGCCCTGGGTGGCGAAGGCAGAAGCCAACACCTTGCGCATTGGCATGCAAAGCATCCTGTCGGGGCCGATCGCGCTGCTCGGCACCTCGTCGCGCAACTCGCTGATGATGGAGCAGGATCGCATCAACGCCGCCGGCGGCTTTCTCGGAAGACAGATCGAATTCGTCTTCCGCGATTTAAAAGGCCAGCCGCAGGAAGCCGCCCGCATCACGCGCGAACTGGTCAACAGCGCAGGTTGCGAACTCCTGATCGATGCGGAGGCCTCGTCCGGCTCCTTTGCGGTCCAGGAAGTCGTGCGCGACCTCGGTGTGGCCTGCATCCATACCAACAGCGAGACCTCGTCATTGACGGCCGATCCCAAGCTCCGGGTCGCCACCGCCTTCCGAGTGGCGCGCCAGGGCGTACACGACGCCGTTGCAGGCAGCATCTATCTCGCCGATTACGCCAATGCCAAGAAACTCAACAAATGGGCGACCTGTTCGCCGGACTATGCCTATGGTCGCGACACCACAGCGCAGTATTTCCAGTTCTTCAAGCAGTTCAAGCCGGACATCGAGGTCGTCTCCGAGGGGTGGCCAAAGCTCGGCCAGCCCGATTTCACCGAAGTCATCACCAAGCTGATCCAGTCCAAGCCGCAAGCTCTGTTCACGCTTCTCTATGCGGGCGACCTCTCCGCGTTCGTGAACCAGGGCAACATTTACGCGCTTTTTTCGCAGATGACGGTCGCGACCCCGAACGTCGACTATCCAGTGCTGGCAGCCATCAAGAATCTTCCGGCCGGCATTCAATCAGCGACACGCTACCTCGAAGGGTTTCCGGATATGCCGGGCAACAAGGAATGGGGCCAGGCGTATCTCAAGAGATGGAACGAGCGGCCCACCAACTGGTCGTGGCAGAACGCGGTGGCGATGCAGTTCTACGAGGAAGCCATCAAGAAGGCCAACTCGCTCGACGGCAAGGCTCTGGCAGCAGCGCTGACAGGAATGAAGATCAAATCGCCGTTTGGCGCCGACGGTACGATCACCATGCGCGATGATCACACCACGATCAATTACGCGATTGGCTGGGGCCAGACGACGCCGAAAGAGCCGTTCATCGTCGACGTGAAGCCCGCCGACTGGGGCAAGATCGTCGAGCTGGAGACGGAGTGGAAGAAGCAGCAGAAGTACATCTAGCGTTCTTTTGGTTCTGACATTCGCAAACGAATGTGCCGCAACATGATACGAATATCAGAACCGGGACACTAGGGTTTCGATGGACCTCGACGCACTCGGCGCCTGCCTTGCGACATCAGCCTGTGTGGTCACCCAGACCACCAGCGGATTGATCGTGGGCATGCTGCTGTTTCTTGTCGCCGCGGGCCTGACCCTGATCTTCGGCGTGCTGAAGGTCGTGAACTTCGCCCACGGCACTTTCTACATGCTGGGCGGCTATGTCGCCTATAGCGCGCTCGGCGCAACCGACAGCTACACGCTTGCGGTGCTGGCAGGCGCGCTCTCGATGGCGCTGTTCGGCGTGTTGTTCGAACGCTTCCTGATCAGCCGCGTCTATGGTTCCAGCGTACTGATGCAGCTTTTGATCTGCTACGCGGTGGTGCTCATCTTCGATGACGTCGTGAAAATCGTCTGGGGACCCGAATTCCACGCCATGGGAATGCCACCGGCGTTCCAGGTGCCCCCGCTGTTCATCGCGGGCGGGGTTGTGCCGCCGTTTTACGCCATGTTGATCGCTATCGCCGCGCTGATCGCAGTCGTGCTTGGCCTCGGCCTCTCACTGACCCGTCTGGGCAAGACGGTGCGCGCCGCCGCGATCAATCCCCAGATGGTCTCGGCTCTCGGCGTCAACACAACGCTGCTTTTCGCGTTCGTGTTCGCCATTGGCGGCGGACTGGCGGGATTGGCGGGCGCGCTCGCCGCGCCCGTGCGTTCGCTGTCACCCGGCATGGGTTTCTCGATCCTGATAGAAAGCTTCATCGTTACCGTGATCGGCGGCATGGGCTCCATCGCCGGAGCGCTGGTAGCGGCGCTGCTGATAGGCATGGTCCGCGGTTTCGGCACCATCGGCTTCCCCAAGTTCACCGATGGACTGATCTACATCGTCATGATCGCGATCCTGCTCCTGCGCCCGCAGGGCTTGTTCGGACGCAGGCAATGAAGCGCCGCCCCGGGTTACGCGATGCCGCCATCGCCTCTGTCGCCCTGATCGTCGTGCTGGCGATTCCGTTCTTTCACCGCAGCGCCGCCTTCGAGGATTTCATCATCCGCCTGAGCGCAATGGCGCTGTTTGCGACCTCGCTCAACCTTCTCGTCGGCAACGCCGGCATGGTTTCGTTCGGCCATGGCATGTTCTACGGCCTCGGCGCCTATGCCTTCGCGTTGACAATGCAGCTGACCGAGCTTTCGCTGGCGACAGCCGCCGTGCTGGCGGTTTTGCTCACGGCCTTTGCCGCGCTTTGTGTCGGCGCCATCTGTGTACGGCTGGGCACAAACTATTTCGCCTTCATCACGCTCGCATTCCAGATGCTGTTCTACAGCGTCATCATCTCCTGGCAGAGCCTGACCGGCGGCGACCAGGGCCTGCGCGGCGGCCTTCCACGCCGGGAAATCTTCGGCTTCGAACTCGCCTCGCAACTGCATCGGTATCAGTTCTGCGCCATCGTGGCGGTGCTCGGCCTGCTGGCGCTGCGCCATATTTCGGCAAGCCCGTTCGGCCAGACGCTGCGCATGATCCGCGACAACGAAGACCGCACGAGCTTTTTGGGTGTCGTTCTGTGGCGGGCGCGGCTCTGGGCTTTCACCATCGCTGGCGCCTTCGCAGGATTGGGAGGCGTGCTCGCGGCGCTGTTCGTCTCGGGCGCTTATCCTGAACTCGCCGATTGGCCGAATTCGGGACAGGCGATCTTTGCCGTCATGCTGGGCGGCATCAACAGCTTCCTCGGACCCGTGCTGGGCGCAGCGATCCTGCTCGCGTTGAACGATGTGGTGACACGTTTCACCGAATATTACGGGCTGGTTCTGGGCCTCGTGATTTTGGCCTTCGCGCTGGGCCTGCGGCGCGGAGTGCTCGACTTTCTCAAAATGGCCCTCCCCGGACGCTCGCGATGAAGCTCGAGATCAAAAATCTCACCAAGGCGTTCGGCGGCGTACGCGCCATCGACGACGTCTCGCTGGCGTTTCCGTCCGGCTCGCTTTCGGCCGTGATCGGTCCCAACGGCGCCGGAAAAAGCACCTTCTTCAACCTGATCAGCGGCGCGTTCCCGGCCGATGCCGGCCAGGTGTTGCTCGACGGCGAAGACGTTGTTCGCCTCTCAAAGACCGGGCGGATGCGACGGGGCATCGGGCGGGCGTTTCAGGTCGCAAGCTGTTTTCCAACCATGACAGTGGAAGAAAACCTGATGGCCGCAGTCACCGCCCATGCCGGCCAGTGGGGCAATCTCTTCCGTCGCTTTCCTCCAGGTGGCGTACGCGAGCGCGCCGGCGAGATGATGGAGCTGGCGGGCCTGACGCATGTTGCAAACGTCGAGGCAGCGATCCTCTCCCACGGCGACCAGAAGCTGCTCGATATCGCGCTCGCCTTGGCTCTTGAGCCCAAGGTGCTTCTGCTCGACGAGCCGACGGCCGGCATGGGCCCGGATGAGCGCTGGCGCATGATCCGGCGCGTGCGGGACTTATGGGAGCAACGCCAGCTCACGCTGGTCTTCATCGAGCACGACATGGATATCGTCTTTCAGGTTGCCAGCACGATTCGCGTGCTGTGTTACGGCCGCGTTTTGGCCGAAGGTACGCCGGACGAGATCCGTAACAACCAGGCGGTGATCGACGCCTATCTCGGCACCGAGGAGGCCCACACGGCATGACCGAGCTCCTGCGCGCCGAAGGCTTGAGCGCCTTTTACGGCGCGAGCCAGATCCTGTTCGATGTCGAGCTCTCCCTTCGGGAAAACCATACCCTGGCGCTGCTCGGGCGAAACGGCGCGGGCAAGAGCACGACCATGAAGACGCTTGCGGGTATCGTTCCGACCCGTCGCGGCCGCATCGTCTTTGCGGGCCGCGACATCACGCGCGCGCCACCGCATACGCGCGCCCGGCTCGGCCTCGCTTATGTGCCTGAAGACCGGCAGGTGTTTCCCGAGCACAGCGTAGAGGACAACCTCCTGATCGCGGCAAAGGCCGGTCCGGATGGACGGAGAGACTGGACACTCACTCGGGTTTGGGAAACCTTCCCGCTGCTGGCGAACCTCCGCGCGCGGCATGCCGGCCGCTTGTCCGGCGGCGAGCAACAGCTCCTCGTGATCGCACGCGCCTTGATGGGCAATCCGCTCGTCCTGCTGCTGGACGAACCGAGCGAAGGACTAGCTCCGATCGTGGTGGCGACGATCGGCAAGGTGTTGCGTGAACTCGGAGCGGGCGGCGCCACGATCCTCCTCGCCGAACAGAACATGCACTTCTGCTTGCGAATTGCCGAGGAAGCGGCCGTCATCGACAAGGGACAGGTGGTGCACCGACAGGATACCGTTGGCCTTGCCAAGAACGAAGATATTCGCCGCCGCTACCTGGCGATGTAGCGGTCCCCATGAACCATGCAGGGGTCAATTGGCCGCACTACCAACCAACTCGCCGAACGAAGAAAAGAATTGGCCAGCCAGCTTCTTTGCGGTCGAGTTGATCAGCCGACCTCCAAGTTGCGCGAGCTTACCGCCAATCTGCGCGTCAACCTGATAGAATAAAACAGTCGCATCCGGCCCTTCTTCGCTTAACTTCACCGCCGCACTGCCTTTCGCAAAGCCGGCAATCCCGCCATTCCCCTCACCGGAGATGCGATAGCCGCTCGGAGGATCGAGATCCGACAGCGTCACCTTGCCCCCGAAAGTTGCTTTCACGGGTCCGACCTTGATCACGACCGTCG
>CAVVZW010000098.1:0-7870 GCA_963752265.1 uncultured Alphaproteobacteria bacterium | reverse complement strand
ATAGACCGCGCATTCGCCTTGAAGCATGTACGCAATCGTCTCGATGTCCTTGTGATAGTGTGCCTTCGCGACCGCTCCCGGCGGCATCGGCATCACGTTCATGCAGATTTTTTCCGCGCCGACCGTCTCGGCGGATGCGCCCGCGCTGTAGGTGATGCCTTGTTTGCCGAAATAGGTTTGGCCGGGTTTGATCAGCGCGAAGCCGTCGGGTGGGGGTGTGGTCATGCTCTTTTCCATTTTGCCGAGGCCACCACGTCCTGACTCCACATGAGGCAACCATTCGGACACGATAAATACTTCTCCTGTGAACAGCGAGGATAGCCTCTGGGTAGGTCATTGACCGATAATTTTTAGCTTGGGAATCCATAAGGACTCGCTGATACTTGGCGGTATCAGGCGCGGCGCTGAGCCCCTGGTTTTCACCCGTTTCCCCATATTTAGTATTTGATTCAGGAACCCGTACTACGCCTTGACGGGGGTGTTGGAGTCGTTCCAGACTTCATCCTGTTCGGCAGGCTGTTTCGCTTTGCCGGATGGACCAAACGAAGAAGCCGCCAAGGGCTGCAACCCAAAGCGGCTTCGTAGTCTGGTTCCGTGTCAACCTAGAGAGCCGACGTACGGATCTGTACAACACCCGAATTGTCCCACGATCCGGCAAACCGGTCAAGAGTTGGCTCTCGCATTGCCTTGGAGAAATTGGCATGCGTGACTTGCTAGAAGCGGCGATCAACGGGCGAAAGCTCGCTAAAATATGGTACGAACCCGGAACAAGGTGGATCGAGTGTCATGCACTCGGTTACGGCTCCGCAGGACAAATCCTGCTTCGGGCTTTCCAAATCGACGGAGCTTCGGCGTCGAACGAGCACGTTAATTGGAAGCTGTTCCGCTTTGACCGAATGCGCGACGTCGAACTAACCGACGTGGGTTTCGACGGTCCGCGCCCCGAGTATAAGCTGAATGACCGCGCCATGACGCGCGGGATCATTTGCCAGCTTTCTCTGCTCCACACGTACACGGCCCCGGCGGCATAGCCGGAGCATTGTGAACCGCGCAGTCTGAGGCGTGGACTACGGCCCGCGTCTCTGGATTGGCCCGCGCAATTTCGAACCGTTGTTCGTCGTTATCCGCTTCCAGATCATGGGCAGCTTGCTTGAATTTATACAGTTGAGTTTGCTTGAGCTTGGTCATCGCGCGAGAATTCATCATCTGTTGCGGCGACGATAAAGGTCGCCAAATTTGGGAAGTTTGTACCGCCGATTCCATCTAAGGACAATCTTTTGTTCTCTTAATGTTCTTGCACGTTTTGCTGCCCTCCGCTACCGTGGATTGCAGAAGGGGCATCCATGGTTCAGCGAGTTTCAACCGTAGCGTTTGAGGGCATCGAGGCGCGCGCCGTCGACGTGCAGGTGCAGGTCGCGCCGGGTTTGCCGGCGTTTGCGGTCGTAGGCCTGGCCGACAAGGCGGTGTCGGAAGCGCGGGAAAGAGTCCGCTCGGCGCTGATCGCCTCGGGGCTCGCGCTGCCCGCGCGCCGCATCACCGTCAATCTCGCGCCCGCTGACCTGCCGAAGGAAGGCAGCCATTACGACCTGCCGATCGCCCTCGGCCTGATGGCCGCGATTGGAGCCATTCCGCCCGATGCGCTTTCAGGTTTTACGGTGCTCGGCGAACTCGGCCTCGACGGCTCGATCGCGCCGGTGGCGGGTGTTTTGCCCGCCGCGATCGGGGCGAACGCGCGCGAGGAAGGCTTGATTTGCCCCGCGGCCTGCGGCGCCGAAGCCGCATGGGCCAGCCCGGACATCCAGATCGTGGCGGCGAACTCGCTCATTCAAATCGCCAATCATTTTCGGGGCACGCAAGTTCTCTCGCGACCTTCGCCGAAAGTGCACGAAGCCCCCGCAAGCCAGCTCGACCTGCGCGACATCAAGGGCCAGGAAAGCGCCAAGCGCGCGCTCGAAATCGCCGCCGCCGGCGGGCATCATCTGCTGATGATGGGCTCGCCCGGCGCGGGCAAGTCGATGCTGGCGGCACGGCTGCCCTCGATCCTGCCGCCGCTGTCGCCGTCGGAACTGCTGGAAGTGTCGATGATCGCGTCGATCGCGGGACAAATCCGCGACGGCGCCTTGACGCAACAACGCCCGTTCCGCTCGCCGCATCATTCCGCCAGCATGGCCGCACTCACCGGCGGCGGCCTGCGCGCCAAGCCCGGCGAGATTTCGCTCAGCCATAACGGCGTATTGTTCCTGGATGAGTTTCCCGAATTCGATCCGCGCGTGCTGGATTCGCTGCGCCAGCCGCTGGAAAACGGCGCGGTCTCGGTGTCGCGCGCCAATCACCGCGTGACCTATCCGGCGCGCTTCATGCTGGTCGCCGCGATGAATCCCTGCCGCTGCGGCCACGCATTTGAGCCCGGTTACTCCTGTAAACGAAATCGCATCGAGCGCTGCACATCAGATTATCAGGCGCGCATCTCAGGCCCCCTGATGGACCGGATTGATCTGCGCATCGAGGTGCCGGCCGTGAGCGCCGCCGATCTGATCTTGCCGCCGCCGGCGGAGGGATCAGCCGAAGTCGCCGCGCGCGTGGCAGCGGCGCGCGATATCCAGGCCGTGCGGTATGCGGGATTGGGTCTAACGAACGTTCGCACCAATGCGGAAGCGCCGGCCTCCGTGCTGGAGACGATCGCGCAGCCGGACGCAGCGGGCACGAAACTGTTGCGCGAGGCGTCCGAGACCATGCGGCTCTCGGCGCGAGCCTATCACCGCGTGCTGCGGGTGGCGCGAACGCTCGCCGATCTCGACGGTGCTGCCAACATCACGCGGCTGCATCTCGCCGAAGCCTTGTCGTATCGTGCGCTGGCTGACGACGTGCAAAGGGCGGCGTAATTAGCCAACGATCCGTCCTTGTCGCCTTCGCCAAACCGCGCGATTCTGTCCGCTTCAACGAATCAGTTGATGGGGCAGGGCGGAGTCATGAATCGAGCCGGCAAGATAAGCGTTTTGCTGATGCTGCTGACGGCCGCATTCGCTATCGGAGCTGACGACGCCCATGCGCAAATCCAGGGACCCATTCAACCTCAAGCCGCTCAAAACCCAACGGCACAGATCCTGAGTCAGATCCAGGCCGCGAACGAGGGATGCCGGCGCAAGTACCCTGATCCGGTCAAGCAGGCGATCGACTACACCACTTGCGAAAACCGGAACATGGAATTGCTGCGGCCGTCGATGGTGTACCCGGATCTCATGGACCAGGAACTGGCGAACAACCTGATGCTGGCCGAGAAGGTGCAGAAGGGAAAGATGACGCCGATCGAGATGAAGGCGATGAAGGCGCAGCTTCACTCGCAGATCGTCTCGGAATTTCAGCGCCGCCAATTGGCCAAAACGGCTGTGGCGTCCCGCCCCGCTGCACCCGCGGCCCCGACGGGTATCATGGCTCCGCCTGCTCTCGCGCAATCCGGTCCACCACAGCAGAACACGCCGCCTAAAGAGCCGCACTGTCAGACCGCACGGTTTGGAATGATGCTGGAAACGGTGTGCAATTAGGGTTCAGTGAGTGATTGGCAAGCGACCCTGTTTGAAAGCCCGCCGTGATTGCGAGGAGCGTAAGCGACGAACCCTGTGACATCACCTGATTTGCCCGTCGTGCCAATGTGCCGCAGATCTTTTCACTTGTGACGTCGGGCAAATCACGGGCAGTTTTCCGCGCGTCTCCTGCCCGTCTGAGGGGCGTTTCGCGATCGTCACAAAACGTGGGGCGGGAGATGCGGTGGACGCGGAGGTGCACGAGACGAATGCACTCGACGCGGACGGCGAAGTCGTGTTGGCCTGACATCCCGACGCTGATGTCAAGTTGGTGACGATGCTGACGCATCGCACTGATGACGGAGACAACAAAGCCCGGTCTCCGGGGCGACCACGAAGGAAACCGTTAAAACCACTGCGCGGGGAATGCCGGGTATCTCCGGCGTGACCGTGGTGACTTGCTTGCGTGCTTTCTTTATTTGCACGCAAGGCTGCGGGCGCGACGGGCGCCCGGCATTCCCTGCGCCCTCCATTTTTGGAGGGACGAGGTTCAGCAATCACTCGGGCATGTTCGTGCCGCGGGATGTGCAGTTGCGCCCACCATTTCGCTTGCGGCCACCCTTCGAGACGCGGCGAAGTCGCCGCTCCTCATGATGAGGTCAAAACAAGCGGAGAGATTTGAACCTCATGGTGAGGAAGCGCTCTTGCGCTGTCTCCGGACGATGCTTTGCATCGCCGGGAGAACCATGCGGCCCCGACGATGGCTGTTTGACAAATGAGACCCTGCAACCAGGCGAGAACCGCACCCGAGACACCCCCGTCAACCCCGCGGTAACCTGTTTTATTTACACTCCGCAAACCATAGGCCCCGTGTATGGGGGCCGGCATGCGCGGGCGGTTCCATGTTGCGTTTCAAGATCCTGGCCTCGGCTGTCCCTCTTCTCGCCGCCGCATTGTTCGCGCGCGGCGGCCTCTTGCCCGGTCCGCACCCCTGCATCGCCGTCGCCAACACGTCGGTGGAAATCGCCACTTTGCCCTGGCAGGCCGACCTTCACGTCGCCTTCACCGACGATCCGCACACAGCCACCGTGCGGGTGCAGATCGCCGAGAGCGCTGATACCGCCGACTTCGCCCTCGTCGACGACGCCGACACCGCGGAGGCAGGCGCCTGCGAGGCCAACCCCGCGACGCATACCGTCTCGATTTCGGATACCGCCGCGAAGGGGACGCCCGTGATTTATCTCTCGCATGAAGGCCCGGCGGATTACCGGATCTTCGTCCGCTCGAAGGCCTTCAGCCAGCGCGATGCCGCCGCACTCGTCGTCGGCGCAGGCGTATCGGGACACACGCAGGACGCGGCGTCGCTCTGACCCCATCACGGCAGGGATCGCGCGCGCTTAACACTTCATCAACCATGTTCGCACGCAGGGAAGGGAACCGAAGCGCCCTCAAGCACTTCGCAAGGTGGTACGCGGCATCTTCATCGCCAAATAAGCGAAACGAAAAATCCTTTTTGGGCGATCGGCGATGGGGCGGATGAACCGGATCAAATTGCACCTGCGTCGTTTCTCGCGGCGTCATCCGTGGATCACCTGGACCCTTCGTTCGTTCATGATCTTCTCGGCGGCCTTCGGTGGCGCCTATGGCTTCATCTCCGGCAGCCGTTCCGAACATTCGGGCTACGACCCCAACAATTTCGCGATCGGCGCGAGCTTCCTGTTTGCGATCGCATGTCTGGCGCTTGCAACCGTCAGCATGCGGCTGCGCTTCCTGCGCAAGAAGATGCGCAAGATCGTACTGCATAACGAGGCGCTGGCCGACCGCAATTGGGAATTGCAGGAGGCCGAAGACCGCGCGCGCAGCCTGTTCGAGCAGCAAGGCGACCTGATCGTGCTGCGGGACGCGAATGGCCAGATCACCTTTGTCAACGACGCCTATTGCGAACTGGCCCGCAAAAAAAGCACTGAGCTGATCGGCAGCGGCTTTCAGTTCACCGTGCTCGAACAGGGCGAAAGCGCGATCGAAGCCAACGGCACCCGGATTCACGACCAGCGAATCGAAACCGCGCTGGGTCCGCGCTGGATCGCCTGGCGCGAGGCGCTGGTTCGCTTCGATGCCGGCGCGCCCGCCGAAATGCAATCCGTCGGACGCGACGTCACCGATCGCACCGAGACCGAACGCGCGCTGGCCGAGGCCCGCGATCAGGCCGATTTCGCCAACCGCGCCAAGTCGCGCTTCCTCGCGATGGCGAGCCACGAAATCCGCACGCCGCTAAACGGCATCATCGGCATGAGCGGTCTCTTGCTCGACACCGCGTTGACGCCGGAGCAGGCAACCTATGCCAAGGCGGTGAAGACGTCAGGCGATGCGTTGCTCGCGCTGATCGAGGAGTTGCTTGATTATTCCAAGATCGAAGCCGGCAAGATCGATCTGGAATCGCGCCCCTTCGCGCTCGCCGCCCTGATCGAGGACATCACCGAACTGCTGGCGCCGCGGGCGCAGGCGCGTAAACTGGAAATCGCGTCCTTTATCGACGATCGCCTGCCGGCGCAGGTGACCGGCGACGCCGCGCGGCTCAGGCAGGTGCTGCTCAACCTTGCCGGCAACGCGATCAAGTTCACCTCGACCGGCGGCGTGGCGCTGATCGTCGAGGCCGGCATCTGGCCGAATGAAATCTCGTTTCGGGTGCGCGATACCGGCATCGGCATCGCGCCCGAAGCGCAGGCGCGCATTTTCCGCGAATTCGAACAGGCCGACGAGCGCATCGCCCGAAGCTATGGCGGCACCGGATTGGGCCTCTCCATTTCCGAGCGCATCGTCAAGCGCATGGGCGGCCGGATCACGCTGGAAAGCGAGCCCGGCAAAGGCTCGACTTTCGAGGTCAGCATTCCCCTCGTGGCAAGCCTCAACACCGCTCCAGCTTTTGCCGCTCCCCATCTTGGCGGCCGCTCGGTGATGCTGGTCGCGCCGCAGACGATCGAGGCCTCGCTGATTGCACGGCGGCTGGAAAGCTGGGGCGGCCAGACCTGCGTCGTTTCCGATCCCGATGCGGCGCGCGCGCTGTTGCCCGAACGGAGCTGGCATGCGGTTCTGCTCGACCACGCGCTCGGCACAAAAGAAGTCGAAGCGCTGGCGGAAGCCGCGCAAGCCTTCGCCTCGCAGCGGATCGTGCTGCTCACGCCTGCCACGCGGCAAGAACTGCAATCCGGCTCTGCCTCGGCGTTGACCGGATACCTGGTCAAGCCGTTGCGCGCGGCTTCGCTGGCGGCGCGTCTTGCCAGCCCGCCGGAAGTTGCCGCGCCAAATCTTGTCGAAGACGTATTGGCCGGAGACGTATTGGCCCGAGACGCGGAAAACCTCGAGGCCGAGCCAGCACTCGCGCCACGCGGTCTTTCGGTGCTGGTCGCCGAAGACAACGAGATCAACGCGCTGTTGATGCGCTCGCTGTTGACGCGATCAGGACATCAGGCCGTCATCGCCACCAATGGCCAGGCCGCGCTGGAATCATGGCTAGCCGCAAAATCCGCCAGCACGCCTTACGATCTGGTGCTGATGGATATCCAGATGCCAGACCTCGACGGCATCGAGGCGACCAAACGCATTCGCGCGAATGAAGCCGCGGCCGCCGGACGCCGAACCCCGATCCTCGCACTGACGGCGAATACGCTGGTGGAGGATCGCTATGCCTGTTTTGAGGCGGGCATGGACGGATTTCTGGTCATAGCGCTGCGTTCCCCGATGGCGAGTACGTCTTGCGCGTGACGGCGTCCGATTCACCCAGCAATCCGCCTGGCCAGGCGCTCACCGCATCCTTGAGTAAGCGATCCGTTCCTGATCGACAACACGCCTCCGCAGATCGTGAGAATCTTCACCGGCGGCGTTGCCGCGGGCGATCAGCTCGAAGTCCGCTGGAGCGCTCGGGACGCGCGTAGCACCATCGATCACGCCGAGTATTCGGTGAATGGCGCCGATTGGGTGCTGATCGATCCCGTAGACCTACGGCTCTCCGATTCACCCGAGGAAGAATATCATCTTCTGATCGATCACCCGTCGGCCACCGAGCAAGTGATCGCCGTCCGCGTCAGCGACGAATTCGACAACCAGTCCGTCGACAAAGTGATCGTGAAGTAACTGGAGGACGGCTATTGCGGCCGTTCCACCGACGCGACCTTTTTGGCTCCGACAATTTCATGCGCGCGGTCGAGCATGGTCTTGGACGCGGGAAGTGAGCCATCAGACCTTTGAGAACCTCCGGATCGGTCTGGAACGTCAAGCGGTCCGAATCTTCCTTGCTGAATGCGGTGATGTACAGTTCCTCGCGGAGGCGATCGCGAATCCAGGCCCGGTCG
>CAVVZW010000097.1:0-14170 GCA_963752265.1 uncultured Alphaproteobacteria bacterium | reverse complement strand
GATAAGGCTCGTCTCATTGTAATTGTAGTCAGAGTTCACACTGTCAGAAACAATCCTGAGACGATTTACAATCTAGAGTAAAGCGTAATATTGTATCGGGCATCACTTTTTTGCCAATTCGGTCAAAAACATAAAAAAAAACTAACCACCTTTATTTAACGTCCTATTATGGTAATGTCCATGTTCAAACATGGGTATAGATGACGAAACTGGAGCTGGGTTTTTACGGCCGGATGCCCTTCCTGACGCCAACCAAGCTAAAACTTGGCATGTGGTTAGGAGCTAGCGTCGCTTTTGCGTTTAACTGTAACGCCGCCAATGCTGCCAGTGCAAAAGAAAAATTCTGTCAAATTCAAGGAAATAAGATACACGCAAAAATTTGTAATACGCCGCGTCGCTTGCATAGCCGAATCTTGCAAAAATCTGAAATTTTAACGCAGCAAAATTTAGCACAGCTCAATTTGCGAAATCAAAATTCCGTCAAATTCAGAATTGTTTTTCATGCAGTGTTTACGGTTCATTTGAGTATATTGGACTCGTGTCTGATAGGAATTTGCTCGATTTTAAGCAGTTTCCTGTAAATTTTACCGAAGCTTTCAATTGTATTTCTGCCTGTACACCAAGACACATTTGAATGCGTGTTTTTATACCTATAGATATTATTCCGATTGCGGTCATCTGGACCAAAATTTGCGAAACGAAAATGATGGCTTGTTTAAATTATTTTGTGACGTCATAATGCTTGAAGAAGAAGACTTAAAAATTGGACGCTACAAAAGATCGTTAAAGCACCAGCAAAATGTGTAGAAATTGCCAAAATTAAGCTAAATGTCCAATTTTACAACAATGCTCCGCTAAACCACCAACAATAAATTGGTTTGTTTTGGAATTGGTTGTTTGTTTAAATTTATGGCACACAAGTAGTGGTTTTCCAGGTGATTTTCATCATTTGCGGTTATCACACAATTTGGTAATCTAAAGAGTACATAGCCTATCTAGCGCAATTTTATGAGATTATAATCTATTTATATCGGAATCGACTATTTTATGTAATGTTTGTAAACATTCTCTTACACAATTATATATTTAAAATAATAAAAAGCGTAATAACCGCTAAAGTTTAAAATATAGAAAATAACAATAGGTCATTAATAAGTAAATCTTTTCCAAATTTAATGAAGGGAACATTAAGATACCATCTCCTTTGCGTCCGTTTCTCAATCGCCCTATTATAGCTGATCGGACTAGCGCATCAGCCTCTTCTATTAGCCCCCAGTGGCGTCGCTACCTGTGGGTACTTGAGGCACGTGCCCCCCTCAAGTTTCAATTTTTTTCAAAAATTAAGCAAAGTCGCCGGACCACCGCGCCGTTCTTCTGCTCGACAAAAGCCTGATCATTCTTCTTGTAGGCACGCGAACGCGTCACTTCGATCTTTTGCGCGCGACACCAAGGCACGACGATGTCGTTCATAAACGCGCTGTCATTGTCGAAATCGGCGCCGCGAATGAGCCAGGGGAACAGGCTCTGTGCGCGCTCAATGGCCTCCACGACTAACCCGCCCTCGCGCGTCACCAACGGCATGCACTCGGTCCAACCCGTCGCGACATCGACCATCGTCAATGTCTGGATGAACGAGCCAGCCACGGATGTGCCGCCATGGGCCACCATGTCAACCTCACAGAAACCCGGCGGCGGATCGTGCCAGTCGTTGAACGTCCGGATCGGCACTTCACGCCGCACCGCCGAATAAAAGCCGACCCGTCGGCGCTTACCCCCGGCCGCGGCGATTTTAGTCTCGACCAGCAAGCGATCAATCGTAGCCGCGCTGGCACCGAGTACCAGCTCTCGATCAGCCTGGTTCAGCTTGAGCCGGCCATGCTTCTCCAGCGACGGCAGCAACGTCGGGACCATTACCTTGAGCCGCTTGCCGCAGATCCGATCCGAGGCCTCCCAAAGCGCTATCAGCGCATCCTTGATCGTGGACCCGTAGGTGGGCCTGCGCCGTCGCTGGGCGCCCGGCGAAATCAAGACCTTGGTCGCAAGCGTCCGAACCGCGTGCTTGCGATGCCATCCCGTCACCGCGCAAAGCTCGTCGAGAATGCGTCCCTTGTCTGCCCGCCCTGCCGATCGATAGCGGTCTACCACCGCCGCCGTAATCTCGCGCCGCGCACCCATGCTGATCCGTCCTGCCATCGGCGACACCGATCCGATTCGGTATCGCCGCCACACTCCCGACGGTCAGTTCTCCGGTAACATTATTGATGAGGCAATGCGTACCGTTGCGGGCGCGGCCGGACAGAAGTTCGCGCTGTTCAGTTCGCACCAGCGGGCAAACAGCGGCGCTGCACGCAAGCGAGCCTGGGCCAACGCCGCCAGCACCGGATTAACCGTCAATCGCGTATTCTCTTATCGCTTAGCCTTGCGCAACGCCTCATGAACGTTGCCCATCTTCTCGCGCAAGCCGATCAGCCGCGCGTGACGCCGCAGCGCGTGCGCGCCCGAGCCGATCTCGCCGCGCATCTCGGTATCGAGGTTTTCCAGCGCTTCCGCGCGCTTTTTCAGGCCGTAGATTGCAAAGTGATCGGCGATCTGATCGACGGAATTCGGGCTCACCGCGAAGCTTTTCGGTCACGGATTGCGTGCGTTCGATAAAATCGCGGTCATCGTCTGGCATTGCGTTTCTCCTTTGATAGCGGGGCGCCAGTCGAGCAGCACGCCCGTGCACGGCGAACATCTTCGGCGGCTGGCGCACGCCGCGCCGCTCTCTAACGCCGGCCGGATTTCCGCGCGTTGTAAAGCGCGACCGCGTCCTTGATGTCGCCGGAGCTTGAGAGTTTGGCGCTGAGCACGCGCAGATCGGCATGGTTGCGTTCGGCTGGCGTGCGCGCCATTCCGGGGCGTTGCACGTGCGGAAGCGCCTTGGCGGAGGCGGTGTCCCTCGCCTTCGTCATCAGGCGATATTTTCCGGCGTCATCGATAACGCGCTCGATGCGATGGATCAGTTCAAGCGCGCCCTCGTCGTTGCCGATCGCCTGCGTCGGCTTGCCCCAGCCGCGATCGAGGATCGCATTCGCCGCCGCCACGCGCGCCGGCGGGGTCGCCTTGGTGTTGCGCATCACCGCGACGAGGACGTTGAGCGCGGTGCGGGTGTGAGAGCGCGCGAGCGAGCGGATTTCGGTGACGGCTTTGGGCATCTAAGGATTCTTCTTCGAAAGTGAAAACGTTACGCCGGTTCGTCTTCGCCGTCGCGCGGCCAGGGCGGCGGCGCGTATTCGCTTGGTGCGGTGTCAGCATGATCCATCGTGAGATCGTCCGGCCGACGCAGGAAGCGGAACGGCTGCGGGGCTTCATGCGAACGACGGCCGAAGCTCGCCCGCGGAACAAACTGAATGATCCTGGCGCTCACGAGAAAACCTCCCAGAGCAAGATGAGGATCAGCCCGCTCACGGCAAGCGCGAGCAGACAGGCAGTGGCGGCCATGCGGTCTCTCCTTCACGTCGGATGGTTTGCCTTGTGAGAAGCGCGGCAGAGCTTGCGCGATTGGCACGCGCCGACTCATTTCAGGTGTGAACCCTATCTCTCGGGAGGATGAGAGGCCGCGGCCGGCTGCGTTCGCGCGCGCCGGCAACTGGTTCGGACGGCGGCGCGCTTCGACGGCGCCTCGCATCATGCGCTTCGAAGAGATTCCTGCGCCCGGTTGCGGGCCGCCGTCCGATCTCGGAAAATGGGAACGAAAAAGCCCGCGGCCGATCTCTTCCGGCTGCGGGCTTTCATGTTTTGCGATGATGGACCTATGCCGGTGATTTGCCCGACGTGTCAATTTCGCAAAAGGCCGGCATCATTGACGCCGTTGGATGCTCGGTTGCTGCCCAAAAATAGCTAGAAAATAGCCGAGCTGGAGAATTCAGCCCACGCTTATGCTGGAACCGCGGGCCTGCGGAACATTTGATCTCGCACAAGCCTTTTTGGTCTTTAACAAGCCTTGGCTAAATGGCCGGGCCGGACTACCTTGAATTAAACCCTGCGGCGCAGACATGCGAGGCTCTCATGAACAACAATGCGATGATCGGATGGACACTGGCTTGTGCGATCGGCGTCGCGGCCGGGGGCATTTCGCCCGCTGACGCGCAGAGCACGATCGGTGGCGCCAAGACGCAGCACAACACGATTGGCAGCGGGCCCAAGCCGGCCCCCGTGATTGGCGGGGCGATCAAGCCGATCACGCCTCCCGGCCCGCCGAAGCCCGGTCCGGTCGTGAGCCTCGCCAAACCGAGTTCGCCCATCGGCGTGCCGACGCCAGGTTCGACCGGCAGCGCAGCTCCGACGATCCAGACGTCGGCCGCGACCAAGCCGATCGCGCCCGTGACGCCGCCAAAGAAGGGCAAGACCGTCGTCGCGGCGTCGAACCTGAAATGCTCCGGCGGCGCCTGCACCTCCAGAGTGCCGAAGCCGTAAGGTTGATGTAAGGCCCCTGCTCAAATCACAACTCTTCAAATCGCAATCTGCCGCCCGATCTCGACCACCTGATCGCTGGGTAGGCTGAAGAAGTCACTGACATGGACCGCGTTGCGTTCCATCGCCGCGAAGAACCCCTCCTGCCATCGCGGCATCCCCGTGCCATCCTCGCGGCCGATCACGGTCTCATGCCCGACGTAATAGGTGACATCGGCCAGATCGACCGTGCAGCCGAGCGATTTGGAGGCGGCGAGCAGGCCCGGAATGTGCGGCCGTTCCATGAAGCCGAAATGCGCCTCCGCGCGCCAGAAGTTCGGCGCGACCTCCTCGATCGTGAGGCGTTCGCCGGATGGCAGCCATGGCACCGACAGGATTTCCACGCGCAGCACGAACACGTGCTCGTGCAAGGCGCGGTTATGCTTGACGTGCCAGATCATCACCGGCGGCGTATCGCGCTCGGCGCGGGTCAAAAATACCGCGGTGCCCGGCACGCGCGGAATATTCGCAGCTTTGATCCGCTCCATGAATTCGCCGACCGGAATCAGCGCCTCACGCATGCGAGATGAAACCGCCGCCGCGCCGCGATGCCAGGTCCACATCACGCCATAGACAGCGAGCGCGAGCAGCAGCGGCACATAGCCGCCCTCGGCGATCTTGGTGAGGTTGGCCAGGAAGAAGGCGCTGTCGACGACGAGGAAGCACGCCGCCACGCTGCCTGCCGCGAACACGCTCCATCCCCAGATCTCGCGCATCGCGATAAACAGCAGCGCCGACGTCATCAGCATAGTGGCGGAAACCGCGATGCCGTAGGCGGCCGCGAGATTGTCGGACTTGCCGAACACGATCGTTAAACCCACAGTGACGATCATCAACAGCCAGTTGACGACGCCGACATAGATCTGACCGTAGCCCTCGGACGAGGTCTGCTTGACGTAGAGCCGCGGCAACCAGCCGAGCTGGATCGCCTGCCGTGTCATCGAGAACGCGCCCGTGATGATCGACTGGCTGGCGATGATGGTCGCAACGGTTGCGAGCACGATCAGCGGGATCAGCAGCGGCTCGGGACACAGGCGGAAGAAGATATTGCCGTCGGTCGGCGCGCCCTCGAGCACCAGCGCCGCCTGGCCCGCATAGTTGAGGATCAGGCTTGGAAACACGACCGCAAACCAGGCGAACTTGATCGGCCGGCTGCCGAAATGGCCCATATCGGCATACAGCGCTTCCGCTCCGGTGACGCAGAGAAAGACGGCGCCAAGCACCAGAAAGCCGGTCAGGCCGTGCGAGACCAGATAGGTCAGGCCATAGACGGGATTGAGCGCGGCGAATACCTGCGGATGCTTTGAGATCCCCCACACGCCCATCACCGCTATCACCGCAAACCAGACCAGCATGATCGGGCCGAAGAAATGCCCGATCGCCGCGGTTCCCCGCGACTGGATCGCAAACAACGCGATCAGGATCACAACCGCGGCCGGCACCACATAGGGCTGCAACGCCGGCGTCGCCATGTTCAGGCCTTCGAGCGCCGAAAGTACCGAGATCGCCGGCGTGATCGCGCCGTCGCCATAGATCAGCGCCGCGCCGAACAGGCCGACCGCCACGATGGTCGGGCGGTTTTGTTTTTTCACGCCGAGCAGCGCCATCAGTGCGAGAATGCCGCCCTCCCCGTCATTGTCGACGCGCATGGCGAAGGAGACGTATTTGACCGTGGTGATGAGAAACAGCGTCCACAACACCAGCGACAACGCGCCGAGAACCGTGGCGGGATCTGACGGCATGTCGGCCGTGCCGAGCACCGTCTTGAACGTATAAAGAGGACTGGTTCCGATATCGCCGAAGACGATGCCGAGCGCCGACAGCGCCAATGCCGGCAACTTGCCTTGCGGAGCTTGCCGCTGTCCGGAGGATTGGGAGGCTTGTTCGCTCACGGCTGTTTCGCTCCGTCCAATGGACCGACATACTTCTTACAAAGTATCACCACCGATTGCGACAGCGAAACGACCCTGGCGAGTGATCGACTTCCGCCAAAGCAATGCTATCCTGAGCCGGCTAGTGGAGTGGATTTGATGCACAACCCAGAGAATCGGGCACAACCCTTTCGCGGTTGTCTTTGCTGTCCAGCGCTGACAGCATCCCCTGCACTGCCGCGGCGAAAGTTTCTCGCGGGCCTTGGCGCCACCGGTCTTGCCGCCGCCGTTTCAGTGCCGACGGTGCGACCGGCGCGCGCCGAGCCGCGCCGCCTGATCGACGTCCACAGCCACATCGCCCCGCCGTTTTACGTGACTGAGAACCGTGACCGGATCGCGGGGTCGCGCGGCGGCGAGGTCAGCCGTCCCTGGCTCGAATGGTCGCCGCAACAATCGCTCGCAGCGATGGACGAACACGGCGTCGAGACCTCGATGCTGTCGCTGTCGACGCCGGGCGTCTGGTTCGGCAATGCGGAAGAGGCGCGCGCCACCGCGCGAAGGGTCAATGACTACGGCGCCGAACTCGTGCGCAATCACCCCGGACGTTTCGGGCAGTTCGCCGCAATCCCCTTGCCCGACACCGAAGGATCTCTGCGCGAAATCGAATATGCCTTCGACGTGCTGAAGGCCGACGGCATTGGGCTGCTCACGAGCTATGGCGACAAGTGGCTCGGCGATCCCGCTTACGCACCCGTGTTAGAGGAACTCAACCGGCGCAAGGCGCTGGTCTTCGTGCATCCGACCACGCCGAATTGCTGCCGCGCGCTGATGCCGGGCATCTCGCCCCTCATGACGGAAATCCCGCAGGATACCACGCGCACCATCACAAGCCTGCTGTTCTCCGGCACGCTGACACGGCTGAAGGATATCCGCTTCATCTTCTCTCACGCCGGCGGCACCATACCGATGGTCGCTGGCCGCTTGACGAACTATGCGCCGAAGAACCGCGCCGAGGTGCTGCCGCAAGGCGTCGACTACGAGCTGAAGCGGCTTCATTACGATATCGCGGTCAGCGGCTATCGGCCGGCGGTTGCCGCCCTCACGGGCCTCATCCCGATCAGCCAGATCCTGTTCGGCAGCGATTTCCCTTACCGCCCGCTCGGCGAGAGCGCCGACACCATGGGCCAACTCGGTCTTTCGGAAAGCGATCTCGCTGCGATCGGCCGCGGCAACGCCATGGGCCTGTTGCCGCGCCTGAAGGCGGGTTGAAGGAGTTCAGCCGTTCACGGCGCGCCGCTGCGTAGCCGCCTCTGGCGGGCTCGCGTCGGAATGGGTGAAATGGCGGAAGTTGCCGATCGCCGCGGGCCGTCCGAGCAGATAGCCCTGCACTTCGTCGCAATTCTCGTCTTGCAGGAATTGCAGCTCGGCAGCCGTCTCCACGCCTTCCGCAATAACCGGAAGTCCCAGGCCCTTGCCGAGGCCAAGCACCGCCCGCACGATCGTCGCCGCCTGCTTGTTGGTGTGAACCGCCTTGATGAAGGAGCGGTCGATCTTGATACGGTCGAACGGAAATGCGCGCAGGTTGGACAGCGACGAATAACCGGTGCCGAAGTCGTCCATCGCGATGTCGACGCCAAGCGCCTTGACCTGCCGCAGCGTCGCCAGCGTCCGGTTAAAGTCGCGGACCAGCGCGGTTTCGGTGATCTCGATTTCCAGCCGCTTGGCGGGCAAACCGCTCTCAAGCAGGATCGCATGCAATTCCTGGGCAAAGGATGCGTTGTGAAGCTGCACCGCCGAAACATTGACGGCGACCTTCAGCGGCTTTTCCCAGCTTGCGGCTTCGCGGCAGGCTTCCTTCAACACCCAGTCACCGATCTGAAGAATGGCGCCGGTTTCCTCCGCGATCGGGATAAAGACCCCAGGCGAGATCTCGCCGCGAGCCGGGCTTTTCCAGCGTATCAAGGCCTCGAAGCCGACCACGCCCCCGCCCTGTATGTCGTATTGCGGCTGATAGGCCAGCCACATTTCGCCGTTCGCCACTGCCAGCCGCAACTCGTGCTCGAGCAGCCGCCGCTCGCGAACCTCGGCGCCCATCCTGGCTTCGAAGAAACGGTAAGTGTTGCGGCCTTCCTGCTTCGCCCGGTACAGCGCCACGTCGGCATGGTTGAGCAGCGACTGGCGATCGGCGGCATCGTCGGGACTGAGCGCAATCCCGATGCTGGTGGCGATCGACATTTCCGGCGTATCGGTCGTGCTGCGAAGCGTCTCGAGAATGGATTCGGCGAGTTGGCCGGCCGCCGCGGGGCCCGAAAGGCCGGGCAGCAGTATCGCAAATTCGTCGCCGCCAATCCGCGCCATCATCTGCCGGTCGCCGAGCAACGTACTGAGGCGCGAGGCAAAGGCCTGCAAGGCCTGGTCACCGGCCGCGTGACCAAAGAGATCGTTGATCTCCTTGAACCGGTCGAGATCGAGGCAGAGGACGCCGAGACTCTCGCCCGGTCCGAGGCTCGCGATTTCCTGATCGACGCGCGCGTTGAAAAAGCTTCGGTTCGGCAATCCCGTCAGCGCGTCATGATGCGCGAGGAAATGGATATGCTGCTCGGCATCCTTGCGAGCCTTGAGATCGCGGACGGCAACCACGTTGTGCGGACGCTGGGCGAAGACGATCGGCCGCATGATCAATTCAACTGGCGTCACCGAGCCGTCGCGGTGACGCAATTCGGTCTCGACGGCGTGATTGGGCCGCGACATCAATTTGAAGCGGGCGACGGAGTTGGGAAAGCAGCTTTCAAGCTTGCTGCCGATGAGACTGTCGGCCGGGCAGCCCGCGAGCTGCGAGAAGCTTCTGTTGGCGGAGACGATGGTCTGGCCGTCGCAGACCAGAAGCCCTTCGACGGAAGCATCGGCGAGGTCGCGCATCCGGTCGGTCTCGAGCAGAGAACGGCGGTGATCGCGAATATCGATCACAACGCCGGCCGTCGCCAGTCCGAGAATGCCGAGACTCGCAATCGTCACGCCGATGGCAAGCCATGCGGCCGGCAAAGCCGTTTGCGACACCGTGATGCTCGGATCGGGAAGAATAGAGACCGCGCCCATCGCCGTGAAATGATGGCCGCAGATCGCAAGCGTCAGCAGCAGTGCGCCGCCGATCTTCCATCCCTCATGGTCGCCGTGCAGCCCGACCGGCAGCGCGACTGCGCCGATGACACCGCCAAGCACGATAGAGGCGGCCACCAGCACGGGATCCCAGACCAGCGTGCCCGAGATCTCGAAAGCCGCCATTCCCATGTAATGCATGACGGCGATGCCGCCGGCGACGATGGCGCCGCCGACCCACGGGCCGTGACGCCAATTTTCAGTCAGCGATACCGTGAGGCCCATTCCCGTCAGCAGGATCGCGACGATCAACGACAAGATGGTTAATGTGATGTTATAGCCGCTCGGCAAACCCGGCGTGAACGCGAGCATGGCGACGAAATGCGTCGCCCAGATTCCGAAGCCGGTCGAGATGGCCGAAACCGTCAACCATATGCCGCGCATGTGCCCGGCAGAGTTGCGAGCATAGCGCAGCAACCTGATCGCGGCGACCGATGCAAGGATGCAAATAAAAGCGGCAAGCGCGACGAGCCTGAGGTCGTGCTCAGTCGCGATGCAGTTGTAGACCTTAAACATCAGGAGGTTCCGCTATCGGACACACGTACGCCGGTGGAAACTAGCCCTGAGGTTGTGAAGGTCGCGTAAATTCACTTCAGGCGAAGACCAGCCATGCGCCCCGTAAAAACGCGGGATCTGCGCGCGCCGTGCCTGCTTACCGTCGGTTGTGGTACGGCGCCTAAACCAATCCGAGTTCGGCCGGATGGACGCCGGCAAAGATCCGCTGAATGTTGGCCGGCTGAAGACCGAACTGATGCTGAAACAGTCCGGCGAGCATGGCGCGATAGTCCGTGAGCACCGGATAGTCGCGGTTCTGAAACAGCGTCGCCTGCTCGACCTTGATCTGCTCGCCGGCAATGCGTCCGCCGTTGATGCCGCCGCCCATTAGCCAGTAGACGCTGCCGTGGCCATGATCGGTGCCGCGATCGCCGTTCTCGCGAAACGTCCGCCCGAATTCGGAGATCACAACGACCACCGTGTTGCGCCAGCCGTCAGGTCCGATTTCTTCCGAGAAGCCCGCGAGCCCGCGGCCGAGTTCGCCGAGGCGATCCGCAAGATAGCCGGTCGCCGCGCCCTGGTTGACGTGGGTGTCCCAGCCGCCGACATCGACAAAGCCGAGGTTGAACTGATCGCGCATCAGTTTGCCGATCCGCCGCGCCGACAATTCAAAGCCGCGCGGCGACACCGCGCCGCGATTGGCCGCTGTCATTTCTTCCGAGATCGAGCGATAGACGTCGTCTCTGATCCGAAAACCCTCCGAGACTGACGATGCGAGATCGCTTTGCGCATACATGTCCTTGATCAGGCGCGCCTGGCGATCGTCCACGCCGGGCTTGCCGACGCTGGCAATTCCGATGTTCGGCGCCTGCGTCTTGCCACGGAAGATCAGCGGCAGTTGATCGGTGAAGGAGATCGGTTTGGCGCGTGTGAGTTCAGCCGCCAAGCGGCTCATGAATCCCGAACGATAATCGCGCGAGCCGCCGGCCGCTTGTCCGAGTTCGATCGTGTCCTGGGTTTCGAAATGGCTGCGCGTCAGATCGTCAGATGTGCCGGCGAACGGCACGAATGCGATCTCGCGCTTGGCCCACATCGGATAGATGCTGTCGCGCAGCGCGGGATGCAGTCCCCAATCAGCGTTCAGCGACAACGCCGCGTTCGGGTTTCCGGCGTCGGGTTTGGCGAGGCCAAGGTTGGGACGCGCGGTGCGGTAAAAATCACTGCCGATGGGAACGACGACATTGGCCGCATCATAGGCGCCGCGCAGGAACACCACCAACAGCCGCGCATCGGTTGCGGGGGCGGCCCAGACGCGGCCCGCGACGGTGAGAGGGACCGCGGCTGCAAAAGCCTTGATCAGTTCACGGCGGTTCATGTTGTTACTCCCTCGTGAGGGTTGATCAGTTGGAGCATGATCTTTTCGAAAAACCGGTTCCCACTTTTTCGGATCATGCTCAGCGCATAAACTCGGGCGACGACAGAAACAGCGTGTTCCAGTCCTGCGGCGACACGGCCTGGTCGAGCGCGGCAAGCGTGGCCGGCCCCAGCGTCTGGCGCAGTCCGTTGAAATAGAGCGCGTTCTGAATCAGCGGGAATGCGGGCTTGTCGACCGCGTTCGGCACATCCGGTTTGAACAGGCCGGCCGAGCCGGAGCCGATCTGGCGCGCAATCTCGAAGCGCAATGTCATCTGGCCGGGACCGTCCCATGACGCCGATGTCATGGAATAGCCGTCCGGCGTTTCGTGATTGAACAGCCCCTCACCCAGACGATTGAGCCAGTTCTGGATGGGTGAGGTGTTGAGGATCACCTTGTCGTCATAGGCAAGCCGCACGGCCGAGAACACCCAACGGACGGGGTCCTTGAATTTCGTGCCCGGCTTCAAGGACGCGTTGAACTCTCCCGCATGCACCATGGTGGCGAGCACCGCGGCGATGTCGCCGTCGGTGGCTTTGAAGGTTTGCGCCATCTTTTGCACCAGCGCATCCGGCGGATTGTCCGAGACGAAATAAGTCGCGATCTGTTTCGACAGATGCGCAGCCGTCGCGGGATGGTGCACCAGGATGTCGATCGCTTCGTCGACTTCGGCGAATCCTCTGCCCTTGATCTCATGCCCGAGGAAGGTCTTGTCGCCATAGTCGTGGCGCGCCGGATTGAACTCGAAGGCGCCCTCGCGGATGAGCTGCGGGCGCAGTTCGGGACTTAACTTTGGCTCTTCCGGCTTCACATCGACGCCGACGCCGGTGAGAATGCGCGCAAGCGCCTCGACATCACCTTGCGTGTAACCGGAGCCGACACCCATGGTGTGCAGTTCCATGATCTCGCGCGCGTAGTTCTCGTTCAGATGGCCACCGGCGTTCTCGGTGTTGTCGAGATAACGCAGCATCGCCGGGTGACGCAGCGTTGCGACCAGGAGATCACGGAATTTTCCGAGCGCATGCGCGCGGATCGCGTGATCCTCATAATCGCCGACGAGAATGCGCAGGTTCGCCTTGTATTGATGCACATTGAAATGATTGAACCAGAACCAGGTCATGCGCTCGCGCAACTGGTCCGGCGCATACAGCGCATGCAGGATGGAGCGGGCTTGCGCCTGCTTCATCCGCTCGTTCATGGCCTGCTGATAGACCTGCTGCGCGGCCTTCTTCTGATCGGGATCGGCCACTTGATTGGCGCTCTTGGCCTGGGCGTCGAACGACATCGCGATGTCGAAGGGGAACTTGTGCACGTCCGCCATCGCCTCGATTTGCGTATGCGCGGCCTCGGGCAAGGCTGAATTGGGTGCCGGGTGCAGCTGCTCGTTCAGCCACTTCTCAGGCCCGACGGCTTGGAGATGCGCGGCGCTGGAAGCGTTGATTCCGAAGGTGAGGCGATCGAGGAAAATCAGATCATGCGGCGAAAGCTCGGCCGCGGTGGCCTTGGAGTTGACGATAGCGCCCGCGACACTGCACCGGACGAGTTGGCGGCATTTACGGTCTCGTTGCCACCGCCTTCCGCGATAAACACCGCCGCATTACTACCATTGAGGTTAACATCGCTGTTGGCTGAGCCAAATATTGTCGTGCGGCCCAAACTACTCGTGACAGTGGAATTGTCCCCAACGCCCGCGGAAAACTGCACGCCACCCGAACCGGCGGCTATTTGCTCATTTCCGTCCGTAGCGCCAATGACCGTCGCTGCAAACGCTCCGCCGATAAAATCAAGCGCACCACTATTGCCGAAAACCAAGGAATTGCTCGAAGAGGTGATGGTTTCCGCTCCAGCACCACCCAAGATCGTATTAAACGCCCCAGTGTCGACCACCAAACTTATAGCTTGACCACCAACGACGAGGTCGCCACTGCCAGAAACTGTTATGGTAGCATCGCTATCTTGATTTGAAACCGCGCCGAGGGAGCCACTGAGGGAAACGGTTAACAACGCATTCCCGAGTGTGCTACCAAATATCTGGGCGCCCCCGGCAGCATTGACGGTCGACAGACCCTGACCCGTTACGACAAAGTCGTTACCAACCGAGTTAACGACGTTGTCCCCGGATACATTAAATATACTCGCACCAATCCCACCGTTCACCGTTCCAAGACCGCCTGCAAGGACTACGTCGTCTCCAGGTCCCGTTGAAATTAGATACTCACCAATCGCATTGATCTGGCCATCCGAGGGTAATTCACCATTGGCCTCACTCACCACCGTGTTGCTGCCACCGGTGAGATTGACAAGAAAATTGCCGCTTGCGGTGATGCTGTTTGCGCCGACCGCATTCACCGTGCTGCTTCCGGCTACCGTAATGCTGCCAGCACCAGATTCCGTGACCGCGTTATTATCCCCAGTCAGGTCCACTTCGCCGACGAAGCTTGCCGCATTGACGGTGGTCGAACCAACCGCCGCAACCGACGAGGCCCCGCTGACGCTGAAGGAGCCCCCGGCAGTGCCCGCGACGATGTCGACGTTCGATCCCGACAGCGTCGCGGCTGTCGAACCATCGGCTGCGACGAATTGGTAGCCACTGGGGATCGTTCCGTTGATCGACGCGCTGCCGATAAGAAGCAATTCGGAGACCGATCCGGAACCGAGAATCGGGGCGGCCGGGATACTACTACCCGACGAAACTGTCTGGGTGACGATCGTAGAACCAGCGGTAACAAGATTCGCCAGCGCC
>CAVVZW010000096.1:0-8356 GCA_963752265.1 uncultured Alphaproteobacteria bacterium | reverse complement strand
ATTTTTCGTAAGAGGAGCCACGAATGGACCCACACCGTCTCAGCCGCAGAAGCTTTCTTGCGTCGAGCACTATGGCGGCCGCCGGAATGACTCTACAGCCAGCGTTTGGAGAGTCGCAAGGCCTGACGTACTTGACGCTGAAAGAAGTACTTCCGACATGGTTCGCCGCAAGACGATTTCGCCCGTCGAGCTTACTGCGGCTTGCCTCAAACGCATTGAAGCTTACAATCCCGCACTGAATGCCTTCATCACTGTGACGGGGGAACAGGCAATGGAAACCGCACGTGCAATGGAGGCGGAACGACGGCAAGGAAAGTGGCGAGGACCGCTCCATGGCATTCCCATCGCAGTCAAAGACAACATCGACACGGCGGGTGTTCGGACCACCGCCGCCAGCGAATTGTTCAAAGATAGGATTCCCTCCGAAGATGCGGAGGTCGTCCGAAGACTGAAGAACGCCGGCGCGGTGCTGCTTGGCAAGACGAACCTGCACGAATTCGCTTTGGGCGGAACGTCGGCGGTCAGTTACTTCGGGCCGGTGCATAACCCTTGGGCGCCTGACCGGACGCTCCCGGGGGATCGTCGGGCGGATCGGGCGCAGCCACAGCCGCGGGCTTGTGCTTCGGATCGCTGGGAACCGACACTGCCGGATCGGTTCGAGTTCCCGCCAGCTACTGCGGGATTGTCGGGCTCAAACCCACCTACGGCCGCGTGAGCAGTCGCGGAACGGTACCGGTCTCATGGACCCTGGACCAGGTTGGCCCTCTGTGCAGGAGCGTCGAGGACGTGAACTGGCGCGTGCAGAAGCTGATCTTGAAGCCTTGACCCCGACGTCATCGCGAGCGCTAGCGAAGCGATCCAGTTCTTAGAGCTGGATTGCTTCGTCGCTTACGCTCCTCGCAATGACCACAGAACCTACGTACCCGTGGCGCGCGCGAAATCAATGTAGATTTCGCGCAGGCGGGTGGCCATCGGACCAGGCTTGCCGTCAGCCACGGTCTTGCCGTCGATCTTCACCACGGCTTGCACGAACGACGACGCGCTGGTGATGAAGGCTTCCTTGGCATTGAGCGCTTCTTCGACCGTGAAAGCCCGTTCCTCGACACGCAACTGACGTTCCTCGGCGAGCTTGACCACCGCCTTGCGGGTGCAGCCCGGCAAAATCGCCGACGAATTCTCACGCGTCACCAGCACATCGTCCCTGGTGAGGATGAAGGCCGACGACGATCCGCCCTCCGTCACCTTGCCGTCCTCGATCATCCAGGCTTCACCAGCGCCGGCTTCGGCTGCCGCCTGTTTGGCGAGCACCTGCGCCAGCAGCGCCACGCTCTTGATGTCGCGGCGCGACCAGCGGATGTCGGGCACGGTGATGACACCAATGCCGGTCTTGGCGGAAGCCGCGTTGACGATGTCCTTGACCGAGGTGAACATCATCAGCGTCGGCTTGACGCCTTTCGGAAAGGCAAAATCCCGCCCCACGTCGGCGCCGCGGGTAACCTGGATATAGACCAGCCCGTGCTCAAGCCGGTTGCGGGTGATCAACTCATGCTGGATTTCCTTGATGCGCGCGACGGTTTCCGGCAAAGGCAGCTTGATCTCGCCGACCGAACGCTCCAGCCGGGCGAGGTGCAACTCGTTGTCGATCAGTTTGCCGTCAAGCACGGCGGAGACCTCGTAAATGCCGTCGGCGAACAAAAAGCCGCGGTCCAGAACCGAGACTTTGGCTTCTGAGAGCGGAACGAAGTCACCGTTGACGTAAGCGATGGAGTCCAAAACAATTCTCCTGTCGGACAAGCAATTCTTTCGCGACCATATACCGCCCCATCCGTCATTGCGAGCGCCAGCGAAGCAATCCAGCCCAACTCCCAAATGCTGTCATCACTGGGCTTGACCCGGTGATCCACGTCTTACTCATCGCTAGCAGCACTCAAAAACGTGGATGGCCGGATCAAGCCCGGCCACGACGAGGAGAGATTGGCCGTTCGCTATCGCTCGCAATGACGGCTTAATGCGACAAAATCTTCGACAAGAACTTCTGCGCGCGGTCGCTGCGCGGCTTGCCGAAGAAGTCCTCCTTCAAAGCATCCTCGACGATTTCGCCCTGGTCCATGAAGATGACCCGGTTGGCGACCTTGCGGGCAAACCCCATTTCATGGGTCACCACCATCATGGTCATGCCGTCCCGCGCCAGATCGACCATCACGTCGAGCACCTCTGAGATCATTTCCGGATCGAGCGCCGAAGTGGGCTCGTCGAACAGCATGGCGATCGGGTCCATCGCCAAGGCGCGTGCAATCGCCACACGCTGTTGCTGGCCGCCGGACAATTCCGCCGGGTATTTCTGCGCTTGAATCTTCAAGCCCACGCGGTCGAGCAGTTTCGCACCCTTCGCCAGCGCCTCCGCATGCGACCGCCCCAGCACCTTTTCCTGTGCAAGGCAAAGATTGTCGATGATGCGCAAATGCGGGAACAACTCGAAATGCTGAAACACCATGCCGACGCGGGCGCGCAGTTTCGGCAAGTCAGTACGGCGGTCACCGACGGAAATTCCGTCCACGGTGATCGTGCCCTTCTGGAACGGCTCCAGCGCGTTGACGCATTTGATCAGTGTCGATTTTCCCGACCCCGACGGCCCGCAGACCACCACGACTTCGCCCTTGGCGACATCAGTGGTGCAATCCTTCAGCGCCTGGAAATTCGGCCCGTACCATTTGTCGACGTGGCTGATCTCGATCATTGGCGACCTCGTTAGCGAACGATGGCGATGCGCGCCTGAAGGCGCCGCACGCCGAAAGACGCGATACTGGAAACAATGAAGTAGACGACGGCTGCGAACAGATACATCTCGACCAGCCGGCCGTCGCGCTGCGCAACCTTGCTGGCGGCGCCGAGAAAATCGGGAATCGACAGCACGTAAACCAGCGAGGTGTCCTGAAACAGCACGATTGTCTGCGTCAGCAGTACTGGAAGCATGTTGCGAAACGCCTGCGGCAGTACGACGTAACGCATGGTCTGGCCGTAGGTCAGGCCGAGCGCGGAGGCAGCCGCCGGCTGTCCCTTCGAGATCGACTGGATGCCGGCGCGCATGATCTCCGCGAAATACGCAGCCTCAAACAGCGTGAAGGTGATGAGCGAGGAGGCGAACGCGCCGACACGTACCGGCCGCGACGAACCCGTCAGCCACTGTCCGATATAGGGCACCAGGAAGTAGAACCAGAAAATCACCAGCACCAGCGGCAGCGAGCGCATCAGGTCGACGTAAAGCCGGGCAAAGCGCGACATCAGCCAGAGGCTGGACAGCCGCATCATCGCAATCAGCGTTCCGAACACGACGCCGCCGAGGGTCGCCAACCCCGTCAGCGTCAGCGTAAACGTCATGCCGTCGAAAAACAGATAGCCAAGCGAGCGGCGAATGACGTCGAAATCGAAATTGGCGAACATTACGCTATTTCCCGGTGATGTAGCCGGGAATCGCCACGCCACGCTCGACGAAGTGCATGGCGATGACGACGACGATGTTGATCATGAGGTAGAGCACGGTCGCAGCAGTAAACGCCTCGAACACCTGAAAGGAGAATTCCTGCATCGCGCGCGCTTCAGCAGTGAGCTCGATCAGGCCGATGGTGAGGGCCACGGACGTATTCTTGATGGTGGAGAGAAATTCCGACGTCAGCGGCGGCAGGATGATGCGAAACGCGATCGGCAGCAGAACGTAGCGATAAACCTGTGACGGCCGCAGCCCCAATGCGGTCGCCGCAAGCCTCTGGCCACGCGGCAGCGAATTGACGCCGGCCCGCGTTTGTTCGGCGACGCGCGCCGACATGAACAACCCTGTCCCGATGGCAGCGGTGTAGAACGGCGCGTTCGGCAATTGCTTCAGCCACAGCCCCCAGGACGCCGGGACGACTTCCGGCAGCACGAAAAACCAGAGAAACAGCTGCACCAACAGCGGCATGTTTCGGAAGAATTCGACATAGCAAAAGCCGAACAGGTTGGCAGCTTTCGACGGCAGCGTTCGCATCACGCCGACGACGGTGCCGGTCGCAAGCGCAATCAACCAGGCAGCGAGGGCGGTGACGATCGTGACCACGAGCCCTGACAACAGCATGTCGAGATAGGTGCCGGTGCCGTTCGGCGACGGTTCGAAGAAGACGTACCAGTTCCAATGATAGTTCAAGCCTGTCCCCTCACATGGCCTTATAGGAATCCGGATCGGAAGAGTCCGTGGGTTTGGCGAATGCTTTTTTCAGCTCCGCTCCCATCGGCGCGTTGAGGTTCAGCCCCTTCGGCGGGATACTCTCGAGGAACCATTTCTCGTAAAGCTTGTGGCCTTCGTCGCTCTGATAGAGCGACGCCGTCGCGTCATCCGCCACCTTCTTGAAAGCCGGATCGTCCTTGCGCAGCATGATGCCATAAGGTTCCGGCTTGGCGAAAGCGTCGGTCGAAATCACATAGGCGCCTGGGTCCTTCGCGCCGGCGGCAAAGCTCGCGAGCAGGATGTCATCCAGCACGGCAGCGACCGCCCGGTCGGTTTCAACCAGCAGGAACGACTCGGCATGCTCCTTGGCCGGGACAATGTTGATGCCAAGATTGCGCGCAGCATTTATCTCGGTGAGCTGCTTGATGTTGTTGGTGCCGGACGTGGAAGCGACCGTCTTGCCCTTGAGGTCGTCGATCGAATTGAGATGGCTCGATTTCTTCGAGATGAAGCGGGTCGCGGTGAGAAAATGGGTATTGGTGAAGGCGACCTGCTTCAGCCGGTCGAAATTGTTGGTGGTCGAGCCACATTCGAGGTCGATGGTGCCATTTGCCAGCAAGGGGATTCGAGCCGATGACGTCACCGGGTTGAATTCAACCTTCAGCTTCTCGAGCTTCAACTCCTTTTTCACGGCCTCGACGATCTTCATGCAGATATCGATCGCAAAGCCGACCGGCTTTTGATTGTCATCGAGGTAGGAGAACGGAATCGAGGAATCGCGATAGCCGATATTGATGACTCCGGTTTCCTTGATCTTCCTGAGCGTGCCCGTGAGTTCTTCGGCGTTGGCATGGCTTGCGCAAATAGCCGCAACCATCGCAAGCCCCATCCAACGCAGGCACTTCATCGTCATCCCTCAACTCCAACAGTATTCGAAACAATTTGCCGGCTTATTACCCATGCAAAGACCGGGCCGCCCTTGAGACATTACATCGCCCGATAGGCATCGGGATCGGACGAGTCGGATGGCCTGGCGAATTCCTGCCTGAGTTCCGCCCCCATCGGCACGTTGAGATTCAAACCCTTCGGCGGAATCCTCTCGATAAACCACTTGTCATAGAGCTTTGGACCGTCCGCGCTCTGGTAAAGCGCTGATGTCGCAGCATCGACCACCTTCTTGAAGGCCGGATCGTTCTTGCGCAGCATGATGCCGCACGGCTCCGGTCTCGAGAACGCGTCCGATGAAATCACGTAAGCCGCGGGGTCCTTGGAGCCGACCGCGAAAGCCGCCAGCAGAATATCGTCCATCACAAAGGCGACCGCGCGATCGTTCTCGACCATCAAGAATGCTTCGGCGTGGTCCTTGGCGTGAATGACGTTGATATCGAGATGGCGCGCGGCATTGGTCTCAATCAGCTGCTTGATGTTACTGGTGCCCGAGGTCGCGACCACCGACTTGCCCTTGAGGTCTTCGATCAGGTCGAGCTTGTTCGTTTTCTTCGAAATGAAGCGCGTCGCGGTGAGGAAGTGGGTATGGCTGAAGGCAACCTGCTTCGAGCGCTCGGGATTGTTGGTCGTCGAACCGCATTCAAGATCGATGGTGCCGTTCGCCAACAGGGGAATGCGGGTTGACGACGACACCGGGACCAGTTCGACCGCCAGCTTGTCGAGCTTCAGCTCCGCTTTGACGGCCTCGACGATCGCGTAACAGATGTCCATGGCATAGCCGACGGGCTTCTGGTTATCGTCAAGATAGGAAAACGGAATCGAAAAATCGCGAAAGCCGAGCGCAATCGATCCGGTCTCCTTGATCTTCTTGAGCGTGCCGGAGAGCTCTTCGCCCCTCGCCTGCGCTGTGCAGAAAGCCAGAACCAGCGCAAGACCCGTCACGCCCAAGCGTCGCATTCGCTTCGCCCTCTCCTCACATCGCCTTGTAGGAATCCGGATCGGGCGAATCCGAGGGATGAGCAAATTCGTTCTTCAGCTCGGGCCCGAGCTTTACCTTGAGATTGAGGCCCTTCGGCGGAACCTTCTCCATGAACCACTTGTTGTAGATCTTCTCGCCCTCGCCGCTCTGGTAGAGCGCAGCGGTCGCCGCATCGACCACCTTCTTGAAGGGCACGTCATCCCTGCGCACCATGATTTCGTACGGCTCGGGCTTGGAGAACGCATCGGTGGAAATGACGTAGGCGTCCGGATCCTTGGAACTCGCGACGAAGCTCGCCAGGAGAATGTCGTCCATCACGAAGGCGACCGCGCGGTCGCTCTCCACCATCAGGAACGCCTCGGCGTGGTCCTTGGCCGGGATGATGTTGACGCCGAGACTGCGCGCGGCGTTGGCTTCGTTAAGCTGCTTGATGTTGGTCGTGCCTGAGGTCGAGACCACCGACTTGCCCTTGAGGTCGTCGATTGACTAGCAATACGTAGAGTTGTTTGAAGTACGGGAGGAGGCATTATATGACTGGGAGTAAGCCTGCAAATTTTTAGAATTTTCTGACAATATCTTGCACTGCCCCAAAGAACTTTCATTTTAACATTACGGGTACTGAAGCTCTATCATTACGGAAGTCCACGGAGTTGCATATATGATATCAGTGACCTATACATTGCTTTTAAATAAGCAAAATGCACTCACAGGGGGCTACGGTGAATCCATTACCTGCTACCAACCTTTCATTTTACAAGTTTTCATTGTTTCAAGTCCCAAGCTCCTGGGAATTTATAAGCAGTTTTTGCCATAGATCTCAGGATTCAGGGCAACCTTAGCTTTCCAATCCTCTGAGCCACAAAATATTTGTGATAGTTAGTGCTTTATTTCATGAACCTCTGTGCTTCTGACTATCTCTTGCACTCCGCTGCTAAGCAAAAAGAACTTTTATATGCCCTCGAGCTCTACAGGAGCCCTTATTAAGTTTACGTTTCATAAACTATTGAAACTTGGCGCTTAGTTTGAGCTCCTGCAGAGCTCGAGGGCATGTGAAAGCTATTTTTGCTGAGCAGCGGAGTGCAAGAGATAGCCAGAAGTTCCGGCGCTTCTCAGCAGCGTGTTGACGATGAGTTCCCGGCGCGGGGCCGACGCCTCGTTCGACGATGTGGCGCGAACGACCCAGGCAAGCGAGCGGGCCTCGGAGGGCAAAATCTGCGGGCCACGCGACAGGATCGGGTTCTGCAAACCGCCATAAGCCTCCTTGCCATGGTCCAGGCGGATGATGAGGCCCTTCCACATATGCAGGCGAAGCGCATCCAATGTTGCCGGTTCAACGCCTGGAACCTGTTGCAACAACTGCAGCACCTGAGCTGCGCTTTCGACATCGAGGCGTTCGGCGCGGCGCGCGAATTCAGCCGCATAACCCTGATCAAGCGCGCCGAGTTCAGCTAGGCCGGTCAGCGCCCATACCCGCTCGGCATACGCCTCGGTCGGATACAAGAAGGGTAAGTCCGACCGCAGCGTCTGTTTCAAACCCGCGACGATCCGGTCGCGCAGGCCCGGTTCCACGTCATAGCCGGCACTTTGCGCTTCGGCAATGAACTGCGCGACCCAGGCCGTTAGCGAGACTGACGGTTTGCTGCCGGGCCAGAAGCTGGCCAGCCCGTCATCGTTGATCACGGTTTTCAGATAGCCGATCGTTGCCTTTATATCGACATCCAGCCGCTCCGGCGTCGAGGATAGCAGCACATCATTCAACCGCTGTGCGGCCAGCTCCGCACGCGCACGGCTCACGCGCTGCTCGGTGCAGCCAAACGGATATTCGAGCAGAAAATCGAGCGCCGCCGCCATGCGCATCAGATTGGCGCTGGCCGAGAGCAGCAGCGTGCGCTTGACCGTCCCCGGACGTACAGGTTCCGCGATCGCGGCCAGGCTGAATTGCTGAGCGCCCGTGATTTCGGCAAGCTGGCGTTCGACCGTTGGATGGCGATCCGGGCGCAGGGGCAACGTAACCTGAAAGGCATCCTTGCGGCGATCGGCAACGCGCTCGGCACCCACGGTCACGGTCACGCTCTCCCGCGCCAGCTTCCCGTCCGGTGCGTAACCCGGATCGTTGACGGTCGCGGGGAAATCGATGCGCTGTGGCGTGCTCGGCTGCCACACCATGTTGCGCTTGGTGCCGGCGGTCGGGGTCAGCCCCTCGACCCGCAATTCCGCCCGTCCGGCGCCGC
>CAVVZW010000095.1:0-25446 GCA_963752265.1 uncultured Alphaproteobacteria bacterium | reverse complement strand
CAGGACGGCGCGGGTGCCGGAGGTGCCGACGTCTATGCCGAGGAACATACCCTTTCAGGTATACCCCCTCCCCCCTAAAAAGTCCCAAAATCTTCAAAAATAAGGACTTCAGGTCTAGACTAGCTTTAATAAAATCTTCATTCTAAAGGGGCGGGATTTGGGTAAAATATTCGATCTAAAGGGGTTATTCGCACTGGGGGTTGGCCGGAACAAATGCAGGGATTTGTGGCGCTGCTTACCCCACCCTTTCGCGATGAGACTGCGAAAGGATGGGGCACCCGGATAGAGTTGTGGCGGTCCTTTGGGGATTCGTGGCAATTCAACCGTAATTGCGTCGAGCGCAGCTGAAATCAAAACTGTTTGATTTTCTGCGGTAGTTGCGGCCGCACAAGCTCGCTTGCCTCTGGTGACTTGTGTCATTTGGGTAGGCTATACATATTATATTACCAGATGTGGAGCTGCTGCAGCTGCAGTGCATAGGTGTGGAACTGCTCTAGGCCTATGGATGAATGTTAATGTAAACTGCTGTATCCGATGATTCATTTCTTAATTGCAGTGTTTATTTATAATTTAGCATTGGTTCAAATACAAAAATACAAAAGGGCCGGGACGGCCGGGTGAGGCCGGCCGGGACAAAATGGCCGGACCGGGCCAGCAGGGCCGGACCATCCGGGCCGGGCCCGGCCGGCCTGGCCGGACCGGCCGGGCGGGGCCGCTAGTGGTGTTTGGGCCGGTCGGGAAAGGGCGGACCGGACGGGTCGGGACGGCTGGGCCGGGCGTCCAGGCCGAGCCGGGGTGGCCAGACCGAGTCAGGCAGGTCGGGACGGCCGGGCCAGCCGCGGCTAGCCGGGCCGTGCCCGGCGTGACCGGGGCGTCCGGGCTGGGACGGGCCGGCCGGGTCGGGCCGGGTTCAAATTCGGTGCTCCGGGAGAATATTCAGGTGGCGTTGCGTATATTGGTCAATTCTCGTGCCATGGCAACAAAGCCGCCGACGGGAACGGTCTCCGCCCGCCGGGTCACATCAACATCTGCCGCGGCGGCCAGCCGGGCCGGATCGACGGCGAGCGATTTCAAGCTTTGGCGCAGCATCTTCCGCCGCTGACCGAAGGCCGCCGCAGCCACCTGTTCCAGCGCCCGGCGGTCGCAGACTTCCGGGGCGAGGCGCGGCAGCAATCGTACGACCGAGGAGGTCACCTTGGGTTGCGGCACAAAGGCCGCAGGTGAAATATCGAACAGGATTTTTGTCTCCGCACGCCAGTTCGCAAGCACGCCGAGCCGCCCATAGGCTTCATCATTTTCGCGCGCCACGATACGTTCGGCAACCTCTCGCTGAAACATCAGCACCATCGTGTCGTACCAGGGCGGCCATGGTTCGATCGACAGCCAGTCGATCAGAAGTGCGGTTGCGATATTGTAGGGCAGGTTCGCGACGATTTTGGCGCGGGCCGATCCAAGCCATGGACGCGGATCGAAATGCTGCGCGTCGGCGCAGACGACCTCCAGCCGTCCCGGATATCGCGTGGAGATTTCTTCGAGCGCGGGCAAAGCGCGCTCGTCGCGTTCGACCGCGATGACGTGGCGCGCCCCCATTGCCAGCAACGCGCGCGTCAGTCCTCCGGGTCCGGGCCCGATCTCGATCACGGTCGCATCTTCAAGCGGGCCCGCGGCACGCGCGATCCTGGCGGTCAGGTTGAGGTCTAGCAGGAAATTCTGGCCCAGCGATTTGCGGGCCGAGAGCGAATGCCGGCGAATGACCTCGCGAAGCGGCGGAAGGTCGTCGATTGCGCTCATGTAGGTTGGTGGGCGTCGGCCATCCGGGCCGCCAGCCTCAACGCCGCGATCAGGCTCGACGGATTGGCCTTGCCCGTTCCGGCGATGTCGAAGGCCGTCCCGTGATCGGGCGAGGTGCGGATGAACGGCAGCCCCAGGGTGACGTTGACGGCGTCCTCGAAGGCGAGCGTCTTGATCGGGATCAGCGCCTGGTCGTGGTACATGCAGATCGCACAGTCATAAGTCCGCCGTGCGGCTTCGTGGAACATTGTGTCAGCCGGCAGCGGCCCTCTGACATCGAAGCCTTGCTTGCGCAGGATATCGACGGCAGGTGCCACGATCGTCTGGTCCTCTTTACCCAACGAGCCGTCCTCGCCGGCATGCGGGTTGAGCCCCGATATGGCAAGGCGCGGCTGCGCAATTCCGAAACGGGATTTCAGACCGGCAATGACGATACTCGCCGTCGTAACAATCAGGTCGGTGGAAAGCTGCGCCAGGGCCTCGCGCAACGAGACGTGAATGGTCACGGGCACCACAGCAAGCGCGGGTGACCACAACATCATGACTGGTTGTGGTGTGGACGTGTTGGTTGCAGCGAGCTCGGCAAGATATTCGGTGTGGCCGGGGTGGCGAAATCCGGCGCGGTAAAGCACATTCTTGGCAATCGGGTTGGTTACGACCGCGCCCGCGCGGCCGGCCATGACGTCCGCTACCGCCTGGCGAATCGAGGCCATGGCGGCGCCGGCGCTGCTGTCGTCGGGATGGCCGGGTTGGGCAGTCGCAGCCAGACCCGTGGGGACGACTGGCAAGGCTTGCGCGAAGGTGCGGCCAGCGTCCTCAGCGCGAACCTCGGCGAGCCTGACGTTCAATGAGAGCGCTTTCGCCCGACGATCGAGGGAGGCGGGGTCACCCAGCCAATAGAAGGCGGGTAATTTGAGTTCGTCTCGGCGAAGCCATGCCTTGAGCGTGATGTCAGATCCGATGCCAGCGGGTTCACCCGAGGTCAGCGCGAGAGGCTGTGCCATTCGTCAACGACATTCAATCATTGCGGCTTCGTATATTCGATCATGGACGCTGCGCGAATTTCCCGCAAATACGCCTTCGCCTTCGCCTCGAATTTTTTGGCGAACATCTCCTCGCGAATTGCCTTCTTCTTAGGCGTGTCGACCTTGGTCGGCTCTTTTCCGCACAGCACGACCATCTCGATGCCCTGCTTGGTTATCTCGGGCGGCGTCAGATGGCCGACCGGTGTATTGTCGAGGATTTCGCGAAGCGCGGCGGGCATATCGGCCGAGGTCTTGGTGACGATTTCGCGTATCGCCGCATTCTGCATCGATTTGAAAAACGCGTTTGCCTCTATGCAGGTCTGGATCCGCGCACGCAGAGCCTCGGCTTCCTTTTTGCGAGTTTCAATAACATCCTGTGCCGAGCCCCGCGGCACGACCAGCACGATCGGTTGCATCTTGTATTCGACGCCTGCCGTGTCCGTCTGTTGTTGGTCTCCCTGTTCCCTGGCTTTCTCCTCCACGTCTTTTTCGCCGATCTGAAGGCTTTCCTTGTATCGGCCACGAATCAGGTTGGTCCAGACCATGTCGGCCTTGATACGTGATTTCAGCGTGTCGGCGCGCATGCCCTGAGCCTCCAGCGTCTTCGTCAGCTGGTCCGGAGTGAGTCGCATCCGTCCGCTCATGGAGGCATAGGATTGATCGATATCGTTGGCCGAAGGATCGATGCTGAATTTTTTTCCCTCCCTGATTTTCAGCTTTTCATCGATCAATTCGTTGATCACGTCCTGGCGCTCCGGCGTTTTGTGGGTGCTGAGCGTGATGAGTTTGGCGCGCTGTTCGATGTCGTAATTGGTGATGGGCTCGCCATTGACCATGACGGCGACTTGCTGCGCGCATGCCGGCGAAAGGGACACCACCATCAGAACGACGGCCATGCTGCCGCCGAGGACGAGCGTTGAAAGCTTTCGGAAGAATGTAAAGGTCATGGTCATCTTCGCTAAGTTAGCTCAAGTCGGAGGAAGCAGAATTGACATCATGTCGCCCGCAAATTCGCAAGGTGATCATTAGTCCCAAACCGCACCGGTGCGGCGGTTCAAAAGCCCGTATCATTGATGCCGCAGGTGCGTCATGCGGACCTTTGAACCGAAGCTAGCGTTCCATGCTTGCCAGCGGCACTCGCTTCCGGCTTCGCGGCGCCTACGGCTTTACTCGGCAATAGCGCTCGGTCGAGCCTCAATTTTGCGTTGACGTGTTCGTATTGGCAAGGGTCCGCAGGCCGATCTGCAACATGAAAGCGTGACCTAGTATCGGCGGCGAGGTGGCCGTCGCATAGGAGTACGAGGTGACGTAGTTGGCCGCCAGCACGAAGCAATCATCAACATAGCCAGCGCCGACGACATATTGGTTGATCTGGTTTGCAACCAGATCCCAGCGGGCAGCGCCTTGAGCGACCCAGTTCGAAGCCACCTTGACCGAGCCAGAGACCAGAATACCTTCGCGACGCGTCAGGAAACCAAGGTCCGGCTGCGCGGCGTAATCGCCGTAGAGAACACTGACCGACCAGCGATCGAAATTGGCGCTAGCCTCAGTTTCGAAACGCTGGACCTCTCCGGTCGCTTGATCGAAGCGCGCCCGCATCGCGATCGTATAGGTGCGGTTCGGCGAGTAACTCAGGCTCGCGACATAATCTGATTTCGGTGTTTGAAGCCCCGAATCGACCGCTGTATTGGTGACGTCCTGAACCGCAAAAGAGTTCAAGCCGAACAGTTGATAGGACTGGCCGAACACCGCGGTAACCGATCCGCCGCGGTCGAATTGAGTGGTCGCCTGTACGCCGACATTGGCCCGTCCGCCGCCTTCGACCCGGTCATAGCCTGAGAACTTGTCGACGTCGAACAGGTTGGAGGTATCGAAGGTCATGCTTTGCGAATCTTCGTTGGGCAATTTGCCCGCATAGGATTCGTTCGGGCGGATAATGACCTGCGCAATCGGGCTGATGGTGGTGGAGCCCCACGGTTGAACGTTGATGAAGGGGTAGCGATATTCAAGCCCGACCGTCGGCATCACGCGCAGCGCCTGAGTATCGCCAACAGGCAGGAAGCTCGAAACGCCCGGCTGGTTGGAAATATCGGCATTGATGGCATCGGCGCGCAGGCTCGCAAACGGTGTCCAGATTTCACCCGCCGAGTCCGTGAACGAGCGCCGCCAATCGACTTCTGCCGAGGCCCGCGTGTAGGTTCCGGGCATCCCCCGCAGCAGGCAGTTTGCCCGGGTAATGCTCTGGGCCGGATCGGCTGAATTGAGAATGCACGAACCATTGGCGGCGGCAGCTGCGTTGATCGGATCGAACGCGGCGTCCGTGCGCGTCAGGTTGGTGAAGTTCGTCTTGTAGCTCACTTCGCCGCCCAGCACCGGGTGGTTGATGACGTTGGAATAATCCACCACCGGCCAGACGACCGGCACCTGGGTCTGAGCGCCGGAGAGGCTGAGGTAAAAGATCGTCCGCGCGTCGAAATAGCTGCGATTGCCGACACCGGTCAGGAAAATCTGCGACGTTGCTTCCGTCGGAAGCGTCAGGAACGAGCTGAAGGCGTCCTTGTAGACCGAGAGGCGGTAGTCCGACAGCAGCATGTAGTCGGACAGCAAGATGCCTTCCCAGCCCCATACCCACTTGTCGTTCAGCGCAAACTCGCCCTTGGTTTCCACGCCGCCGCGGAAGTCGCGATCGCCGACCTGGCCAGCGAAGGCGCCGGGATCGAGCTGGTCGATGCCGTAGGCGCGAATTTGATAGGAGCCGTCCATCAGGCGCTGGCGGAATTCCGCCTGCATCAGCACGCCTTGCTGGGTCATGAAGCGCGGAGTGAAGGTGGCGTCATAGTCGGGGGCGATTGCCCAGTAATAGGGGACCTCGATCGCGTAACCGTAAGTGGTGTTGCTCGAAATGCCCGGCGTCAGGAAGCCGCTCTTGCGCTTCACCGTCGGATCGGGCGCCGAGAAGTACGGTATATAGGCCAGCGGAACGCCAAAGAACTCCAGCTGGGCGTTCTCGAAGTAAAGCATCTTGTCGAGCTGGTCGTGGATGATGCGCACCGCCTTGACCTGCCACAGCGGGGGCTTCTTCGGGTCGTCCTTACACGGCGCGCAGGCCGTATAGACGCCATTCTCGAAGACGGTGTAGTTGCCGCCGGAGCGATCCGCGCGCGTCGCCGCCATGCGGGTCGCATCGGCCGTATCGACATGGAGCGAATCGACGAAGCCGTCGCGATAGTCGTCGCTCAGGTCGATGACGTCGGCGTAGGTGATCTTGCCATCCGCGTCGGTCATGCGGATGTTGCCTTCGGCGTGCAGCCGCTTGGTCTTCTGATCGTAGATGACCTTGTCGGCCTCGACGCTGGTGCCGTTGTAAAACAACTGCACATTGCCGACCGCCGACACCCGCGAATTGTTGTAGTCGTAATCGACCTCAGTGGCCTGCACCAGCATCTGTCCGTCATTGGCCGGACGCTGGGTGACAGGCTTGGGCGGTCGCGCGTTATAGGTGAAGCTTTGGGCGAAAGCGCCTGGCGATGTCGCCAAACCAAAAGCAGCCGACAGCAGCACGCCGAGTGCGACGGCAAGCAGAGTTTTTCCAGCGCTGGTCATGCGCACGCCCTCGCGGCATGTAGCTCCACGCCGGCGAAACGCAGCCAGTATCGGTTGGACGGCGGCAACACCAGCCACTACCCGTCCTCCTGGTACAACAAGGCCAAAAAGCCGGTGAGGCCGCCAACGCATACGGGCAGCCACGCCGAAGCGATCGGATGCATCAACTCAGCCTTGCTCAAATCCTCGGTTACTTTCTGCAAAACATAGAGCAGAAAGCCTGCGCCCACGCCACTCAAAACCATCTTCTGCACGCCGCCGAAACGAAAGAAACGCAAGCTTACGCTGGCCGCCATCATGACCATGGCCGCCAGCAAAAAAGGCTGTGCGATCAGCTTGTGATATTGCAACCGGTAGCCAGCCGTTGCGAATCCGGAGCTTTCCGACGAGCGGATGTAGCCCGGTAGTTGCCAAAAAGACACAGTTTCGGGAGTGGAAAAGCTGTTCCGGACTTGGGCAGGCGAGAGGGAGGTCGCGAGCGTAAAGCTATCCTGGTCAACCGGCGGATTATTGAGTGTGTATCGGCGCACGGACTTGAACAGCCAGTGTCCCTCTTCGAGAGTGGCCTGCTGTGCCTCGATCCGTTCCTTGAACTGGTTGTCGTTGTCGAAGCGAAACACGGTTAGCCCGGTCAGCCGCACACCCTGTTGCTCGCTACGGGCGGCGTTGATGATGGCTTGTCCGTCGCTATTGACCTGATTGATCCAGAAGCCGGCCGCATCCTGCACGCCGCCGCCGGGTGCATTCCCGAACAGCTCGGCTTCCATTCGCTTGGAAAGCTCGCGAAGGGTGGCCGACATCGGATTGTAGGCGATCGTGGCCAAAAACCCCATGACGAGCGCGCTGGCGAGGGCAGGTGCGATGAACTGCCAGGCCGATACGCCTGCTGCCCGCGCCACCACAAGCTCGAGTTGCCGTGACAGCGCCAGATAGCAGGTCATGGCGCCGATCAGGATGCAAAACGGCATCATCTTTTCGAGCAGTTGCGGCACCCGGAACAGTGACGTTTCAGCAACCGCAATCGCGGAAACATCCACGAGCCCTGACGTTTTCCGCACCATTTCGATGTAATCGACCAGCACCAGAAGCACGAAAATGGCGGCAAAAACCCCTACCGCCGCGACCACGAAGCGGCCGGCGAAATAGCGCCCCAGCGTATTGGTGACCATGCTCATGCTGCGGCAGGCCGTCCAAAGAGCCGCAGGATGCGTTGGTTCGATCGGTTGATCGATTCGATGAGCCCAGCCGGCGGCTCGATCACGATGCCGCCGATGATGATCCAGAAGCTCAGGCCGATTGCGGCGAACAGCATCATGTACTGAACGAGTGCGGCAAGCGGCGATTTCACCGTCATGACCGAACAAGCAAATCCCGCCATCCGCAATCCGAATACCGCAAGGATCGAGCCGCCAATCGAGAAGTTGCGGCTCTGGCGCGTGGTCCGCGGTGCGCCGAGAAATGCAAAGGTGAGGGCGGCAAATGCTAACGGATAGATCGGCGACATGAAGCGGTCATGCAATTCGGCACGAAATTGTCCGGGCAGCTGTTGATAGATCGGATCGGAATCTTCAGGAGCCAGCAACTCCCAGAGATAGCGTTCGCGAATGCCCAATGTGACGTCATGGTTCTGGTTGAACTTCGACATATCGAAACCGTAGCGGGCGAAGGCAACCAGCGCCGGGTCGCGTTTGCCAACTTCGAAACGCTCGAGATTTCCATCTTCAAGAATCAGGAACGAGCCATCTGTGTTCTTCACAACCGTGCCGTGGTCGGCAACGATGCTGACGCGTTCCTTGGGGTCGCGGCGGTCGTCGATGAAGATGCCCTTGAGCACCCCCCCCGGCTGCCGTTCGCGGATGCGGATGGTCAGATTCTGGTCAAGCTGGGCGAAACGGCCCGGCTGCAAGACGTTGGTCAGCACGTCGGCGGTGATTTCGGCGTCCCATTGCTTGATTCGGCGCAGGCCTTCGGGGGCGAGGTAGGCGGCGATAAAGGCCACCATGAGCGCGACCACAAGCGTTGCAAAAACAAACGGACGAAACAACCGGACGGGCGACAAGCCTGCCGCATTCATCACGATGATTTCCGAATCGGTCGCCAGCTTGTTCAGGGTGTGCGAAATCGCAATCATCAGTGCGATCGGGGAGATAATCAGAACCAGCGCCGGAATCACGAGACTAGTGATGCCGAGGAAGGTCAGGATTGTCTGGCCCTGGCTCGTCATCAGGTCGATGCCGCGCAGCGCCTGCGTAATCCAGATCACCCCCGTCAGGCTGACCAGGACCAACACAAACGACGCCAGCGTCGTGCGAAAGATATACTTGTCGATCGACCCCATCGCTAACCGAATAGTCCCATCTTGGCGCGCCTTTGGAGCAGTTAGCGGCCAATCCCGGATGGGATCCCCTTTGGCCGGTCCGCCGTAGTCAGGCTGGCATTATTTACTCACTACCATCCCTTTGATCCGTCAACAAAATGGCCGGGCCGTGGCGGCCTTAGGATATGGTTAATATTTTGGATGAGTGGCCTTGCCGCCACGGTCATGGCGTGGATATGTCCGCCACAAGAAACGCGAGTGTGAGTAGCGGCCCAGAATTTGAAGTTCCTGTGACGAACTTGCCGCAACACTGATAGGAACTTCCATTCGCCACACTAGATGACAGCCCTGATTCCTGGAGGATTTGCTTATGACCGACGCCGTCAAGGTCGGCTTTGTCCCGTTTTCTGCAGCACCTAGCGGTGTCCTCGTGGTTTTTTGCGGCGACGGGCTCGAATTCGGTCCGGCCACCCGCAAAACCCTTGGAGTGGCCTCCAACCTTGTTAAGGGCGCGGCCGAAACCAATCTGTTCAAAGGCAAAAACGGCTCAGTCCTGGACATTCTGGCACCGCAGGGTCTTAAAGCGCGCCGCCTTGTGGTGGTCGGGGCGGGCAAACCTGCCGAGCTGAAGGATCAGGACTTCCTGAAGCTTGGCGGCACGGTGGCCGGCAAGCTGACGGCTAAGACGGATGCGGTCACTGTCATCGCCGAACTGCCCAAGGGGGCGATGAGCGCCGATCAGGCTGCCGCGCTCGCAGCGGGCATCCGGCTACGGGCCTACAAATTCGATCGTTACAAGACCAAGAAAAAGGAAGGCGAGGAGACGGCTTTGCGAGCCAATGTGTCGATCGCGGTCGGCGATGTGGGAGCGGCGCGCAAGGCCTTTGTACCCGACGCTTGTGTTGTAGACGGCGTCATCGCGGCGCGCGACCTCGTCAATGAACCGCCGAACGTATTATTCCCGGTCGAATTCGCGCGCCGCGCCGGTCAATTGCGCAAGCTTGGCGTGACGGTCGACATCCTCGACGTCGCTGCGATGAAGAAACTCGGCATGGGGGCGCTGCTCGGCGTTGCCCAGGGCTCTACGCAGCCCGGCCGGACCGTGATCATGCGCTGGAATGGCGGCAAGCGTGGCGAACAGCCGGTCGCCTTTATCGGCAAGGGCGTTTGCTTCGATACCGGTGGCATTTCGATCAAGCCCGCCGGAAACATGGAAGACATGAAGGGCGATATGGGTGGGGCCGCTTGCGTCGTCGGGTTGATGCAGGCGTTGGCGGCGCGAAAAGCCAAGGCAAATGTGGTCGGCGCGATCGGTCTGGTTGAGAATATGCCCGACGGAAACGCTCAGCGTCCCGGCGATATCGTGACCTCGATGTCCGGCCAGACCATCGAAATCATCAACACCGATGCCGAGGGGCGGTTGGTGCTCGCGGACGTGCTTTGGTACGTGACCAAGAAATTCAAGCCGAAATTCATGGTCGATCTCGCCACCTTGACCGGCGCGATCATGGTTGCACTGGGCACGGAATATGCGGGCTTGTTTTCCAACAATGACGAACTGGCTGAGCGCCTGATCAAAGCCGGACTTGAGACGGGAGAGCGCGTCTGGCGTATGCCGCTAGGCCCCGAATACGACAAGCAGATCGATTCGCAGTTTGCCGACATGAAAAACACGGGCACGCGAAACGGCGGATCGATTACCGCGGCGCAGTTCCTGCAACGTTTTGTCGATGGCACGCCGTGGGCTCACCTCGACATCGCGGGAACGGCGATGGGAGCGCCAAAAACCGAGATCAACCAGAGTTGGGGTTCCGGTTTTGGCGTTCGCCTGCTGGATCAGCTGGTGGCGGAGCATTACGAAGCCAAGAAGTAGCTCAACCGATGACGGAAGTCCTGTTCTACCATCTGCAAGACATGACGGTGGAGAATGTGCTGCCGCCGCTGCTCGAAAAATCGCTCGAGCGCGGCTGGCGGGTTGTCGTGCAGTCGACTTCAGAGGAACGCACCGAAGCTCTGGATGCGCACTTGTGGACCTATCGTGAGGATTCTTTTTTGCCTCATGCGACCTCGCGCGTTGCCGATGTCGGGGATCACCCGATCATTCTGGCCATCGAGGATGGCAATCCGAATCGCGCCAATGTAAGGTTTCTGGTCGATAACGCTCCTTTGCCCGCAGACTCAGGGATTTACGACCGCGTCGTTCTGCTCTTTAACGGCGAGGATGCCGATGCGCTGGCTGCCGCGCGTCTTGCCTGGACTGACTGCAAGACGAAAGGATTCGACGTAACATATTGGCAGGCTGACGAAAGAGGCCGGTGGCAGAAACGCGATTAACCTGCCCGTTGTTAATGATAAACTATGGTTTTTGGTCCATGAGCCTGTATAAGGCCATGGTCGTGCCGCAAAGTGATGGTCGGACAGTCGCTTGAAGCGCGTGGGGTGAGATCTAGTTGGTCGTGCGAGACAAATACGCCCATCGAAAATCAATGCTGGCAGTGCTTCTGCTTGCGCCCGTTTTGGCGGGCTGCGGGGCGACAGCTTCCGATCTATTCAACACCGAATTGATTTCGAGGGATGCCGAGTGGTTTTCGCGCAGCGGCAGGCTTTTCATCAAGAACGTGTCGATCGATACGCCACCGCTCACGCCCGACAAGCCGGTCACGGCCGAAGATCTCGTCAGCGCCGATGGTGCCTGTCCCGGGATGGCGGCTGCGAATGCGCCGACGAATGCCAACGCGTCGTCGGACGGTGTGGCGGCTCCGGCACCTGCGGCGACAGGTACGGTGGCACTGGGTCATACCGAGTGTGACGTCGTCCGTGGCATAGGCGCACCTGCCGCCGTCAACATCTCCAGCAGCCCGCGAGGTGACCGCCTTGTGGTGGTCAATTTCTCGCAAGGCGCGCGGGCCGGAATCTACACCTTTACGGGCGGGCGGCTGACCTCGGTCGAGCGCGGCGCCGAGCCTGTGGCCGCGCCGAAGCCCGAAAAGCCGAAGAAGAAAAGGCCTGCGCAGCCTGCGCCGACCTGATCTCATTCCCGCCGCCGGGCGCTAGTCGAATTCCGAACTCGCCGCCAGCCATTCTTCCTCAGCTTTCGTCAGAGCGTTGGCAGCGCCAGCGCGCGCCTTGCTGAGTTGGGCGGCCTGTTTCGGATCACGCGTGAACAGATCGGGCAATGCGAGTGCAGCGTCGATCTTCGCAATGATGCCGCCGATTCGGGTCATTTCCGCTTCGGCCTCCGCAATCCGCTGTTTGGCGGGGACTCGTTTTTCCTTTGGGCGGGACGAGTTCGCGTCGTTTCGCGCGTTCCGTTCGGTTCCGCGTTCGCGCGCGGGGACCCGTGCGCCGCGTGCTGACAACACTGTCCGCCGGTAATCACTGAGGTCGCCGTCATAACTCGTCACCGTGTGATCAGCGACAACCCACAGCTGATCGGCACAGGCTTCGATGAGGTAACGGTCATGGGAGACCATGATGATCGCGCCGGGAAAGTCGTTGATCGCCTCCGCCAGCGCCGCACGGCTATCAATATCCAAATGGTTGGTCGGTTCGTCCAGAATGATCATGTTGGGGCCGAAGAATGTCGCAAGCCCGAGCAGCAGGCGGGCCTTTTCACCGCCGGACAAACTTTTCACCAGCGTGTCGCCGGCCTTGCCGGAGAAGCCGATGGCACCGGTGCGGCCGCGTATTTTGCTCTCCACGGCATCGGGCATCAGCTTGCGGACATGATCGTAGGGCGAAGCGTCGAGGTTGAGCTCGTCGACCTGGTGCTGGGCGAAGTAGCCGACCGAGAGTTTGTCGGCCCGGGTGACTTTCCCGGAAAACGGCGAGAGCTTGCCCGCGAGCAGTTTGACCAGCGTCGACTTGCCGTTGCCGTTGGCCCCTAACAGCGCGATGCGGTCGTCGGTGTCGATCCGCAGCGTCACGCGGTTGAGGACCGGCTGTTTCGGGTCGTAGCCCACTGATACATCGTCGACGGCGATAATCGGAGGCGACAACGTCTTTTCCGGCTGTGGGAACGCGATCTCGTGCACATCCTGCGTGACAAGCGCTGTCACCGGCTTCATGCGCTCCAGCATCTTGACGCGGGATTGCGCCTGACGGGCTTTCGAGGCCTTGGCCTTGAAGCGGTCGACGAAGGCTTGCAGCCGCTTGCGCTCGTCCGCCTGCCGTTTGGCATGCTTGGCGTCCAGGAGTTCGCGCGTTGCACGCTGCTCCTCGAACGAGGAATAGCTGCCTTTGTAGAGGGTAAGCTTGCCGCGATCGAGGTGCAGGATCTGGTCGACCGACGTATCCAGGAGGTCGCGGTCATGGCTGATGACGATCACGGTACGGGGATAATTGGCAAGGTGATCTTCCAGCCAAAGCGTGCCTTCGAGGTCAAGATAGTTCGTGGGCTCGTCCAGCAACAACAGGTCGGGCGCGGAAAACAGCGTTGCTGCGAGCGCGACGCGCATCCGCCAGCCGCCGGAGAATTCCGAGCAAGGTCTGTTCTGGTCCTGGGCGGAAAATCCGAGGCCGCTGAGGATGGCGGCCGCGCGCGCCGGCGCGGAATGTGCCTCAATGTCCGCGAGCCGGGTTTGAATTTCCGCGATACGAGTGGGATCGCTGGCCACGTCGGCTTCGCGCATCAATGTCTCGCGCTCGAGGTCCGCTTTTAAAACGACCTCGACCAGCTTTTCCGGGCCGTTAGGGGCCTCCTGCGCGAGGCTGCCGATACTCCAGCGCGGAGGGATTGTGATGGTGCCGGTTTCGGTCGGCAAATCACCGCGGATGGCCTGAAACAAGGTTGATTTGCCGACGCCGTTGCGGCCGACAAAGCCCACGCGCGCGCCCGGTGTAATTTGCACGGAGCTGTGGTCGATCAAAAGGCGTCCGGCAATCCGGACCGAAATGTCGGACATCGCAAGCATGCGGGCTTTTCACCGCAGCCGAGCCAAAAGACAACCCCGTATATTGATAAGCGAGCTCGGAAAAAATGCAGGCCAACCCTTGTTTGGCCGCACATCGTCTCAATGCGACTTCGGGCCGCCGGCCTCGTCGCGCCTGCGCAATTCGTCGACGAGATGCTGGAGATGGGAAGACGTATCTGTCGACCCCGGACCCGGACGCAGCACTTGCTGAAGGCGTTCGCCTACAGCGTCGCAGATCGCGCGGCTCGACCTGTGATCGAGCGATTCGCTGTCGTTGTTTGTGTGCGGACTTTTCATGGCTGCTTCCATTCCCCGATCGTCTGTTCGATCAGGTGACGGCATACCAAGTCCCCGGCGCCCAATTTGTTTCCGGTGACCGGGGGCTCTTAGCTGTTTTGGCTAATTTTATATAAAATATCTATGCCGCCAGAAGGGGAACGATTGAGACCCCGACTGCGCGAAGTCGGGGTCTCAATGCTGATTTGCGCCGGATTTAGTAGCAGCGGTTGATCAGGCGCCAGCGAGGTCCAAACGGGGTCGGAACCAGCCGCCGCACGTAGCAGCCGCCATATCCGTAGCCATAATAGGCTGGGCCGCCGACAAAGAAGCGCGGGCCGCCCCAACCGCGATGGTATCCGCCGTGCCAGCCGGCATGCCAGCCACCGGTCCAGGCCGAAGCAGAGGTGGGTACCAGCGCGGCGGCGCCAAGCGAAACCGCGGCAACTAAAGCGAGCGAGAGTTTGCGTAACATCGTCGTCTCCTCAGGGTTGGGCGTCTTTCGGCGCCATGGGTGAAAAGCTCTGTCCCTGAACGCCTCCCGAGGTGGTGTGGCGTCCGGTTGAGGAAAACCTAAGCCCTGGCGGATGAACGCGAGCGGGACGGTCGTTTCAGAAAGGGTTCATTTTGGTGAAATCGTCGTAATCTTGAACCCCGGTCACAGGCCCGTGCAGACCGTTTTCGGGTCATCGCGTCGCTTGCCGTGCACCGGCCGCACCGATATAAGCCCGCAACTTCCCTTCGCGCACTTTTCAAGGATTAAATCATGGCGATCGAACGCACCTTCTCCATCATCAAGCCGGACGCGACGGCTCGCAATCTGACCGGCGCCGTCAATGCGCTGATCGAGAAAGCAGGGCTTCGCATCGTCGCGCAGAAGCAAATCCGCATGACGCGCGAGCAGGCCGAGACTTTCTATGCCGTCCACAAGGCGCGCCCGTTCTTCGGCGAATTGGTGGATTTCATGATCTCCGGCCCGGTGGTCGTTCAGGTGCTCGAGGGCGAAAACGCCGTTCTCAAACACCGCGAAGTGATGGGTGCGACCGACCCGTCAAAGGCGGCGGAAGGTACAATCCGCAAAGCTCATGCGAAATCCATCGGTGAGAACTCGGTGCACGGTTCGGATGCCTCGGAAACAGCGGCGATCGAAATCGCTCAGTTCTTTTCCGGCAATGAGATTGTCGGCTGAGTATTGCCGGCCGCGCGACGGTGGCGTTGGCGAGCCGTCACAACATTAGCCGCAGGCGACTACGGCCTGCGGTCGAAGGGAACAGGCTGTGAACTCGCTGCTGCAGCTTGTTGAGCCCGCTGGTATCGGTGGTTTTTTTGCGCAGTTGCGGGTGGATGTGCAAACGTCGGCGTTTTGGCTGGCGGTCGGCAAGATCATCTGGATCAACGTTCTGTTGTCGGGTGACAACGCGCTGGTGATCGCCATGGCGTGCCGTGGCCTGCATGGCCGGCACCGGCTGTGGGGCATGATCATCGGCGCTGGCATTGCCGTGGTGCTCCTGATTGTCTTCACCGGCATCGTCGCGACGCTAATGGCGCTGCCCTATCTGAAGCTGATCGGTGGCCTCGCGCTGCTCGTCATCGCGGCCAAGCTATTGGTACCCGAAGACGAGAATGATGAAATCGCGGCCGGCACAACTCTGTGGCATGCGATCCGCATTGTCGTCATCGCCGACATCATCATGAGCCTCGACAATGTAATTGCGGTGGCGGCCGCCGCGAACGGCGAACTCCCGCTTCTCATTCTCGGTCTTGCCATCAGCATCCCCATGATTGTCGCGGGCGCGGCCTTGATCATGGCGGTGCTCGATCGTCTCCCGATTCTGGTCTGGCTGGGTGCGCTCTTGCTTGGCTGGATCGCCGGCGATGTGATCGAAAGCGATCCCGCAATTCAGCCCTGGCTTTATCGGCTGGTCGACGGCGCAATCGCGCGTCATCCAGACGCGAATTCGATCATTTTCGGTTTGCCGCCGCATGAGGTCGTCGGATATCTGGCGTCGATTCTCGGAGCGCTGACGGTTTTGGTCGCCGGATCGATTTGGCGGCGGCGCCGATTGATGCAACTTGAAAAGCCGGCGTGAGCCTCTAGCGTCTGACGATCGATCCGGAGCGGCCGACCAGCCGTGCGAGCTGCTTGAAACGACTGCCGACGCGATCAGCCACGAGATCGACCAGCCTGTGCTCGAAAACCAGCGTCAGCCGGCGGCCCTGGCTGCGAAAATGCGTCGCCGGCAAGACGCCGGGGCGCGCTGCTGATATCAGATGGGCGACGCGGAAAGCTGCCCCTAACATGCGGGCGCGTTCAAGCATCGCAGGCGGCACCAGTCCCCGTATGATTTCTGGCGGTTCGTTCTGTTCGCTCAGGCCGGCATAGCGGTAGAAAACCGATAGCGCGACAAAGGCGCGGCCCTGATGGCTGATCGAGCCGAAATTCCCGTTAGTGATGAGATTGAGAGTTTCCTCGCCGCGGTGATCGGGATGCACGCGCCAGCCGATATCCGACAAGAGACATGCGGCGTGGCGCAGCCGTCGATCTTCTTCGGTCTCGCGCAGTTTGACGACCCGCACGAACCGGTCGGTCCATTCGATCAACTCCTGCGCATGGCGGGCGGATCGCGATAGCAGTTCGTTGAGATTCTGGGCGGCGCAGATGAACCCGTCTTTGGCGCGCTCGGTGTCGGGAAGCATGTCGTAGAGCAGGCCCTCGCGTACCCCGAAGGTCGAAAACACGATGGTTTTCGGCCGGGCGACCCTGATGATGTATTCGAGAACGAGCGCGGCGTAGGCGAGAAGGGGCCGTCTTGCGTCGGCGATGACCTCGATATTGGCCAGCATGTCCGCCGCCACCAAACGTCGCAGCCGCTGCGCGAAGTCGAGCGCGTCCTGGGCCGGGATCGAATAGCCGTGCATCACGCCGAGCGGGTATTCGCTCTGGACGATATGGATGCGCGCCAACGCACGCCACGTTCCACCCACCGCGTAAAACGTGCGGCCGCGGCCGGCCTTGATCTGCTCGACGTCGGAAAGCTCGGATTTGACGATGCGTTCGGCGCGTTTCAGCGATTTGTGCGACAGATCCTGCAACGCAAGACTTCCAAGCGGAAGCGTCAATCCACCGCGGGCGCGATTGCCGCGCACGTCGATCAATTCCAGTGAGCCACCGCCGAGATCGCCGACGATACCGTCCGGCCGGTGCACGCCTGAAATGACACCGAGTGCCGACAATTTCGCCTCGCGCGGGCCCGACAGAATTTCGATTTGCGTCCCGCAAATACGTTCGGCCTTGGCAATAAAATCGGGGCCGTTGCTGGCGTCGCGGCAGGCGGCGGTTGCAATCGCATAAACACGCCCGACCTTCATGACCCTGCACAGCGCCCGAAAGCGCCGCAACGAGGTCAGGGCTTTGTTGACAGCATCGGGCGCAAGCAGGCCCGTGGATTGCACCTCGCGCCCGAGGCCGCAAAGCGCCTTTTCATTGAAGATCGTGACCAGGCTGCGCGCCATCGTCTCGTAGACGACAAGACGTACCGAATTCGAACCGATATCGATGACGGCGACGCTCGAGGCGCGCTTGCGCGCCCGCTTCACAGCCCAATCCTCTTACGACGATTGCTGGCGGTCGGGGCGGCGGGTGAGGCGCCGCGGCGATGATTCCTTGAGTGACTTTCCACGGCCAGACAAACTCGGATTCGTCATGAAATAGTTATGCAGATTGAAGGATTCTTCGCCCTTCGCGGCCTTCATACGCGTTGAGGAACCATCGGGCAATAACTGCCAACTTTGCTCGGTATCCTTTAAATTCGCCACCATGATCTGTTCGAGAACCTGCTGATGCACCGTGGGATTCTGTAATGGACAGAGGATCTCGACGCGGCGATCGAGGTTGCGCGGCATCATGTCGGCAGAGGAGATATACACAGCAGCTTTGGCGCCCGGCAGGCCCTGTCCCATCCCGAAGCAATAAATGCGGCCATGTTCGAGGAATCGGCCGATGATCGATTTGACGCGAATATTTTCCGAAAGACCGGGAATGCCCGGGCGCAAGCAGCAAATTCCGCGCACCACGAGCTCGATCGAAACGCCGGCCTGCGAGGCTTCATAGAGCGCATCAATGATGTCTGGATCGACCAGCGAGTTCATCTTCAGCCAAATGGCGGCGGGTTTGCCATGCTTGGCAAAGTTGGTCTCGCCGCGAATATGTTCGATCATCCGTTTGCGCAAGGTGAGCGGCGAAACCGCCATCTTCTCGATGTCGCTCGGCTCCGCATAGCCGGTGATGTAGTTGAACACCCGCGCCGCGTCGCGGCCGATGATCGGATCGGACGTGAAGTAGGACAGGTCGGTATAGATGCGCGCCGTCACCGGATGATAGTTGCCGGTTCCGGTGTGGACGTAAGTGGTGAGGTTGCCACTTTCGCGGCGGACGACCATCGACAGCTTGGCGTGGGTCTTTAACTCGATAAAGCCGTACACCACCTGGACGCCGGCGCGCTCGAGGTCGCGCGCCCATCGAATATTGGCCTCCTCGTCGAACCGCGCCTTGAGTTCGATCAGCGCGGTGACCGACTTGCCGGCTTCGGCGGCCTCGGCCAGCGCACGCACGATAGGCGAGTTGTTCGAGGTACGATAGAGCGTCTGCTTGATGGCCACGACGTCGGGATCGCGCGCGGCCTGTTGCAGGAACTGGACGACGACGTCGAAGGATTTCATAGGGATGGTGGACGATCAGATCCTTTTGCCGGATGGCGGCAAAGATGTCTCCACCATGATCGCGCACACGTTCGGGGTGGCGCGGCACATAGGGCGTAAATTCAAGATCGGGCCGGTCGAGCCGCGTCAGTTGCGACAATTCGTTCATGGCGAGCACGCCATCGACCAGCAACACCTCGTCGTCCGCGGTGGAAAGCGCCCGCTGCACGAAGGCTCGTAGTTCCTCCGGCATCTTGGCTTCCATCTCGAGACGAATCACCGAGCCGCGGCGGCGGCGCTTCAGCGCCGTTTCGAACAGGCGGACCAGATCTTCCGCCTCTTCCTCGATTTCGAGTTCGGAGTCCCTGATGATCCGGAACGCGCCCTGGCCCTTGACGGTGTAGCCCGGGAACAGGCGGCCGATGAACAGGCCGGTGGCCTGTTCGAGCGTGAGCAGCCGCACCGCGCCGTCTTTGCCGGCGGGCAGGCGAATGAAGCGATCGATCTTGCCGGGCATGCGAATGAGCGCATTCATCGTCTTGCCGTCAGCGACCCGCAACAATTGCAGCGCGACGGTAAAACCGAGGCTCGGGATGAACGGGAAGGGGTGGGCGGGATCGATCGCCAGCGGCGTCAGCAGGGGAAAGATGTTGTGGAGAAAATGATCCTCGATCCAGGTCCGCTCGGATTTGGTGACGTCGCGGCCTTCGACGAGCACGATGCCAACATCCGCGAGAATCTTGTGCAGGTCGCGCCAGATCGCCTGCTGGTCGCTGGCGAGCTTGGAAACCGTCTCGTTGATCAGCGGAAGCTGCTCAGCCGGGGTCAGCCCGTCGGGACTGCGTTCGGTGATACCCTCGCGCACCTGGGCTTTGAGGCCGGCGACCCGGACCATGAAAAATTCGTCGAGATTGTTGGCGGAGATCGACAGGAATCGGACCCGTTCCAGGGCGGGATGCCTCGGATTGACGGATTCCTCCAGCACCCGGCGATTGAAGTGCAGCCACGAAAGCTCCCGGTTGATGAAGCGCTCGGGGCTGCTACTGATCGCCGAGGCGCTGTCGGCAGTGGAATCTTTTTCTATGGTTACAATGGCTTGGGCGGATTCCATAAGATTTCGATCCATTTTATCGCAAGCCGTGAAGGGACGGCAGGAACGATGTTATCTCGCGGCAACGTTTCAATGACATTGATGTTCGCGTCATGGGTTCCGTCAAGATGGAAGCCGATATTGCGAAGCCGCCAGGTCAGACATCGTTGCGAAGCAGCTCCGCCGCCAGGGCCCGGGTGACCGGCCGGCCCAGCCGCAGGGCTTCGGTGTCCAGCAGCTCGACAGCCTGCCGCACGGCGGCATAAGAGCGCTCCAGGCGGGTGGTGAGATAGCTCACCACGCTCTCGTCGACGGCGAGTTGGCGATCAGCGCAGAATTTGACGATCAGGGCGCGAAACAGATGATCGTCGGGCGGCAGCAACTGCACGCTCGGAACCGCACGCAGCCTGGAGCGTAAATCGCGAAGCTCCGCCTCGATTGGCAGCACACGCGCGGTCATCAGGACAAAGGCGCCGTCTTCACGTGCCATGTTCAATAGATGGAACAACGCGCGTTCGTCGATCTCGGCGGATCTCAAATCCTCGATCACAAGCGCGCCGGTCGCCAGCGCGCCCGGAACTTCCGCAGGCGTCAGTGCATGCACCGAGGTCGAGCGGGCGCCGGATTGTTCGGCCCAGATCGCAGCCAGATGGCTCTTGCCGGAACCTTCCGGGCCGATCAGAAGCATCACGCGATTCGGCCAGTCGGGCCAGCTATCGATCAGCGCGAGGCCGGCGGTGTTGGCCGGTCCTTCCAGGAAGTTATCGCGCGTCAAGCTCTCGGCGTGCGGAAGCGCAAATGCCAATTGACGAGGTTGAACGCGGCCTGCCACGCAAGTTTCCTTACTCAGCTTACGATCCCAGGGATCTAGCTAGCTTCGATCGTGCCCATGTGCCGTACCCACTCGACGAGATAGAGGGATACGGAAACCAAAGTAAAGACGGTCACCAATCCCATCAGCACGCCATCATACGGCATCGGTTTGAAACCGAAACCGAGCGAAGCGAGAATCAAAGCTGCGAGCGCCACCTGGGCCACCGTGTTGAGCTTGGAAACCATCAACGGTTTCATCGCGACTGGCTTGTCGAACAACCATGACACGATCACAGCTGCCACGATCATGAAGTCGCGCGAGACGACGAGGATCACGATCCAACGCGGCATCGCGCCCCAAATGCCGAGCGCCACGTAAATCGAAACCAGAAGGGCCTTGTCGGCGAGCGGATCGAGCAGCGCGCCCAATTCGCTCGCCATGTTGAAATGCTTGGCCAGAAATCCGTCGACGGCGTCGCTGACGCCTGCGACGACGAAGGTCGCGAAGGCGATCTCCATTTGGTTGGAGGCAATCGCCCAGATGATGACGGGCACCAAAATGATGCGCCCGAGCGTAATGATATTTGGAATACTCAACTCGGTCGTTTCCCAGCTGCCGGCCTGATTTCCCAAAATGATCCCCTTTGTGGGGCGAAGTGGCCGTTGTCTACATAGTAAGCGCCTGCCACCATTGCACATAAGCCAAATCCGACGTAACCAGCCGGAATCATCTGGAAAAAGCCAAATCTGGAAAAGGCCATGGCCGAGCGCAGAGACGGGCTCACTTACGCGGATTCGGGCGTCGATATTGATGCGGGCAACCGGCTGGTTGACCTGATCAAGCCGATGGTTCGTGCCACGGCCCGCGCCGGCACCGCGGCCGAAATCGGCGGTTTTGGCGGCCTGTTCGACCTCAAGGCCGCCGGCTTCAAGGACCCGGTTCTGGTGGCAGCGACTGATGGTGTCGGTACCAAGGTCAAGATCGCGATCGACACCGCCCTGCATGCTGGCATCGGCATCGACCTTGTGGCGATGTCGGTCAACGACCTCGTGGTGCAGGGCGCAGAGCCGCTGTTCTTCCTCGATTATTTTGCTTGCGGCAAACTTGATCCCGAGGCGACCGCCTCGATCGTGGCTGGCATCGCAGAGGGTTGCCGCGAATCCGGCTGCGCCTTGATCGGTGGCGAAACCGCCGAAATGCCGGGACTTTACAAGGATGGCGATTACGACCTGGCCGGGTTTGCGGTCGGCGCTGCCGAACGCGGTACGCTGTTGCCGCGCGCCGATATCGCGGTCGGCGATACCGTGCTCGGTCTTGCGTCGTCGGGCGTTCACTCCAACGGCTTTTCGCTGGTGCGAAAGATTGTCGAGGCCTCAGGTCTCGGTTTTGATGCGCCTGCGCCGTTTTCGCCAGTCATGACGCTGGGCGGCGCACTGCTGACCCCGACCAAACTCTACGTCAAATCCTGCCTGCGGGCCATCCGTGAGACCGGCGCCGTCAAGGCGCTGGCCCATATCACCGGAGGAGGGTTCACCGACAACATTCCCCGCGTGCTGCCGAAGCATATGGGTGTGGGAATCGATCTGGCCCGGTTGCCGGTGTTGCCGGTCTTCAAATGGCTGGCGGAGCAGGGGCGTATCGCCGAGCTTGAGCTGTTACGTACTTTCAATTGCGGGATCGGCATGATCGTCGTCGTCGAGCCCGATGCGGTTGAGGCCGTCACGCGTATTCTCAGCGATGCCGGCGAGAACGTGTCGTTGCTGGGTCAAGTGATCCCGGCGCAGGGTGAGCACCGTGTGGTCTATAACGGTCACCTCGATCTTTCATGGTGAGCTCCGCTTCACATGAGGGGGCTTCGAAGCCCCGTGTGGCGATCCTGATTTCAGGACGCGGTTCAAACATGATTGCCTTGGTCAAGGCGGCCAAGGTTGCGGGTTTTCCGGCCGAGATTGCGGTCGTGATTTCAAACCGCGCTGAGGCGGCTGGACTTGCGCTGGCGAACGCGGAGGGCATCCCGACGGTTACGATTGAAAGCAAGCCGTTCGGGAAAGATCGTGCCGGGTTTGAAGCAGCCTTGCAGTCGACGCTTGAGGCTCATGGAATTGAAATCATTTGCCTTGGCGGCTTCATGCGGCTGTTCACGGCCGAATTCGTGAAAGCGTGGTATGGCAGAATGCTCAACATCCATCCTTCGCTGCTGCCGTCTTTCCCGGGACTTGATCCTCATGCACAGGCGCTGAACGCGGGCGTGAAAGTAGCGGGGGCGACCGTTCACTTCGTCACGCCGGAAACCGACGCAGGACCGATCGTGATGCAGGGGGTGGTTGCGGTTCGCGATGACGATACGCCGGACACGTTGTCAGCGCGGATCCTGGCGATCGAACATCAGATCTACCCGAAGGCGCTGCGGCTTTTGGCCGGCGGGAAACTTCGTCTTGAAGGCGCGATCAGCAAAGTGGATGGGGATGGCGACGCGAGCGGCAACGATACCCTGATATCGCCGCAGCTAGCGAGCAAGGCATAGATCAAACAAAATCCCCCGGCACGGCCGGGGGTGCATCAGGATTGCTTGCGCGTATCGTGACGATGCTTAGGAAATCTTGAGATTTTCCGCGGAGCTCTTCCCGCGATTTTCAACAAGATCGTATTCGATCACCTGATTCTCGTTAAGAGTGCTGAGCCCGGCGCGCTCGACAGCGGAGATATGGACGAACACGTCCTTATCGCCGACCATCGGCTTGATGAACCCATAACCCTTCGTCGGGTTGAACCACTTGACGGTGCCTTTTTGCATCGCCTGTCTCCTGATCTAGACGTAAAGAAGACGCGCCACGCGATTTGCGTGCCGCGCCACAAGCGGGCTTTGAGGATGTCTGCTGAATTTTCCAGTCGCGAAACGCACAGCCGATCGGCCTAATTCCGATTGTGACAGGGATTGCAACACGAAATTTGCGCGTTAGCAAGCTTCTGGGGCGCTTGGGGAAATCACCAAGGGGCCGCCGGCTCCCTCCGGAGGCCTGTGGCCGGGGAACAACAAGCCGCACCAATTGCCCCGAAGGCGACATCAAGACCGATTGACGCTGTCGCCGAACTACGAACAAATCGCCTTGTTTGAAGACGATTTGTATTTTCGGGACCTGGTGGCGTCCCTTTATTTCGGGAACGGTTTAGATGGGCTGGTCGCGGCGATTTCCGGGAAGGGCCCTCTTTCTTGTTTTTTCCTTCGCCATGGCGCTCTCGCCGCGGCTGGCCGAGGCGCAAGCCCAGAACCCCGTACTTGTCGTGGTAGCCCGGACGCCCGCTCCCTCGATCCCCATGACCGACCTTTCAGCGGGTGCGGCGGTTACCAATCTTGGGAGCACGTTCCTGGAGCGCCTCGGCGACCAGGCGAGCGGCGGCATCGGTCGCGCCTCGCGCAGCAATCCAGGAGGCGGGGGCGCCTCCGAAACCTTCGATGGCCCGAGCTTCCGGACGTGGGGCGAGGCCTACGGGATTTCCGGCAGGACCGGCCCGCAGGCCAACTTCGCCGGCGACGATCGCGCCACCACGGGCGGCGTGGCGGGATTTGGCGCGCGGATTGCGCCGGGTGTGAATGTTGGATTCTCAATCGACCAAAGCCGAACCGGCATTGACGTGTCGCCGGCGATGCAGTCGGCGACCCTCGACCTGACCCAGCTCGGCTTTAACGCATCGATCGACAAGGGACCGTGGACCTGGGCGGTTGCGCTCGTTCACGGATTTGGAGCGATCAACTCCAGCCGCGGCACGGCGCTGGGCACGGCGAGCGCAAACTATAACGGGCAGATCGATGGCGCGTTGACCGAACTCAGCTACTACTGGACCATGGACCAGAGCCGGCTCGTGCCAAAAGCTGCGCTAGAATATGTTCGCGCATCGACCGGATCGTTTCAGGAGGTGGGTGGCCTCGATCCAGTTTCGGCAAGCGGGGCGACGCTTGAGCGCTCGCGAGCACTGGTCGGTGCGGAGGTTGGTCACTACTGGATCGTCGACCGGAAGATCCTCGACCTTTCCGCCTACGGCAAGTTCGTCGATAATTTCGAGCAAAATATCTCGTCGGTCGCTGTCAGTCTCGGGCCCCAAAGCATCCTGGTTCAGGGGATCGGCGAAAGCCGATACGGCGCGGATGCCGGCGCTGCCCTTTCGCTCAGCCTGACCAACGCGGTGCGCCTCTATCTCAATTACGACGGCAAATTCCGCTCCGCGTTGCAGTCCCATCAGGCGACCATGGGCGTTGAAGTGAAGTGGTGAATGCTCTCGCGTTGCTGCTCGCGCACAGCATCCATGCTTGACGAAAATACGAAACAGGTTGAATTTTAGTATCAATGCGCGTAAAAGTAGTTACCTCAATAGAGGTAATTTTGATGCGGGATTTGGGTGATCAAAAGCACCTGTTGGGCGGCCCGCGATTGCAGGGTGTGAAATTCGCCAGCGATACTCGCGATTTTCGGCGCTTGCCTCAGCCAAAGCGTCGCGATCTCGATAAAACGACCAACTCGCCAACCGTCCGCTACTTTGCAAGGCGCTCGGCCAGCTCGATGAGAATGCGCCGATCTGACGGGTCTTTGATTTTCCTGAAGGCGACCACAAGCCGCAAGCCTTCGACGACATTCAAATCGATCTCGTTGTCCCGAAGCAGTTGCAGCAGTTTATCCCCGGGGTGATCGGGATCGTCGATGCTCACCGTGCGCGCTCCGGAAGACAAAGAAAATGGCGGCGTCTAAAAATGACCTCGACGAACTGGCCGCCATTATTTCGATTGCCATCGAAAAGGCCCACCAGCTGAATATGCAGACCAGCGCTTATATTCTATCGATGGCGTTGGCGGAAGTATCGAAGGCCGCGAAAGCGGCCGCAGACAAGTCCGACGGTGACGGGAAGCCCTAGTTCCACACCCGCGT
>CAVVZW010000094.1:0-67927 GCA_963752265.1 uncultured Alphaproteobacteria bacterium | reverse complement strand
CCGCCGGAGCTACGTAAGGATAATAATGAGGAACATTAGCGTCAGCTAAAGTTTGCGCGCTATCAGAATGGAATAACTCCGGCTTGGTTAGCCAGGTCATACCCACCAGCAAAACCATAGCCGCGATTACTGTGCCAAAATGACCCCAGTGGATGTGGGGAGAAATTTCGGAAGATGGCAAAGAGGTATTTATTGTTTCCATTTTGTTTTAGTTAAAAAATTTTAAACTTATTCGCCCGGCACTCCGCCCGTGCCTGTTAAATAAAAACCGCCGTCCGGAAGATCATAAAAAATCGGGTAGACCGGAAAAGGCCCAGACGCAGGCAACATTATCAATCGGCACCACTCCTCCAATTAAAGGGGTGCCGGGTATTTCTAAATTGTTATCGTCATAAGTAGGCGCGGGTAGAATAGGCGGAATCATAATTCCAAACTCAGGCGGCATTCCGTCTGTTAAATCATTATTAGTTACCAACGTATATACGGGACAAGCAGGGTTAGGCACGACTGACGTTACTACAGAATCTACATAACCGCTATACTGTTCAAAAGGTTGGATGATATCGTCAGCCCGCGCTGGCAGCGTTTGCGAGTATGCAAAAATAACCAAGCCTGTGCTTAGGATGGTTGCGACCATAGCGATATATAAAACGCGCGTAATGTGGTGGTGCCTCATAGGATTAAATTGTTATTTTGTTTCAATATCAAATTAACTTGACAAAATTCTTGCCAGAAATAAAGGACTTTTTTACAAATTGTATTTTACTTTGTTTTTGTTTCGCTTGTTTGCTAACTTATATACTTATTATAGCACATTTAACAATTTTTGTCTAGTAAAAATCGTGATTATAATTGCCGTATGAAAAAATTTATTGCTTTGTCTGTTTGTATTCCTTGTAAGCCCGGTTGTTCAGCTCAAAATACAACACAAATTTCCCCGCCAGTCCAACTTTATAACTACACTCACCCATTGCAGATTGGCAACAAAGTTTTAAACGTGGAAATTGCAAATAATGCAGAAGAACAGCAGCAAGGACTTTCAGATAGAGCTTCAATGGCGCAAGACCAGGGAATGCTTTTTGACTTTGGGGCAGATGCTTCTTCCACTCCCCCGTTTTGGATGAAGGACATGAATTTTAATTTAGATTTTATTTGGATATACCAAAATAAAATAATTGGCATAACTCCCAATGTGCCGCGCTCGCCCAAAAGTTAACGGTAATTTTGACGACAGTGCACTTACCCATCTACTATCCTCCTTCGCCGGCAAACCAAGTGCTGGAAGTTAATGCCGGATGGAGCAGAAAATAATAACATCAAATTGGAGACATATAGAGTTAGTTTAATTAATACAAAATAAATCCTAAACTAATTTTAGTTTAGATTCTAAATTTACAGGGATCCATTTCCCGTTTATTTTTGCTCTATGATTCGGAGTTCAGGATTTGACGGTTCGAATTTTTGCTGATTAAGTCCGTCAGTTTAATCCATTGCTCTATGCTCAGCTCCTGCGGCCTTGCTTCGGGATTTATTTTGAGCGCCGATAATATTTCCAGGACCTTTGTTTTTTTCCAAGTGTAAATTATTTACCAGGGTGTTATGGATTTGTTTTCGCTTTCCAAGGAAGCAGGATTTAACAATTTTAAAAAATTTAGCTTCGTCTTTTAAAATATATTTTGGTTTTTTAAACGGATCAATCTTAATTACCGCGCTGTCTACTTTTGGGGCGGGATAAAAACTTTTGGCCAAAACTGTTTGCACAATTTTTGGCTCGCCAAATAACTGAACGGAAATTGCCAAAATGCTTAAGTCCCCCGCCTTGGCGGTTATGTTATGCGCAACTTCTTTTTGGGTAAGAATTGTTATGCTGCTTGGTTTAAACTTTGCGGCCAAAAGCATTTTTAAAATTTTACCTGTAATGTAGTACGGGATGTTAGCAACAACTTTGTAAGACTTATAACCCTGCTCCTCAAAGAAACCTTGGAAATTAAATTCCAAAGCATCGGCAACTTCAAAACGGAAATTGTCCGGAAAATCTTTTTTTATGGACCTCAAAAGCGGGAAAAACTTTGGGTCTTTTTCAATGGATAATAAAAACCCGGCGCGCTCGCAAAGTAACTTAGTCAAATTACCAATACCGGGTCCAATCTCCAGAACAGCATCTTCTTTAGTTACTTCCGCGGCATCTACAATATCCTGCAAAACAAAATCATCAATCAAAAAATTCTGCCCATAGGTAAAGTTGGGCTTGAGACCGTTGCTTCTTAATAAATTTTTAAGCCTTTCTAGATCCATATAATATTTACTGTTTACTAACTACTAATGGTTACTAATATACTAATCTCCGTGGTACGCATTAGATATTACGTAAAGGATTGCTTTAGTTAGTAAGTTCGTACAGTTCGTACTTCGTAAATTATTAAAATTCCAATTCCCCTTCCTTTTCATACTCCAGTTCCCCTCCGCTTCCTTAAAATGGTCTTTAGCCATTCCTTTATAGTTCCAAATCTTCTTTAGGTATAAAGCTTTTAATATACGGAACGGCTGGTTTATTTGCACGTTGCCGAAAACGCGGCGGCTTTGAGTGTAAACCAAAAACAATCTTTTACGGGCACGGGTCAACCCTACGTATGCCAACCGAATTTCCTCGCTTAGTTCGGCGCGCTATTGATCGCGCGATGCTGACTTGTATTCCCAATGTGCTCGGCAAGGACGATGTGGCGGATTTCCGCCGCATCATGGATGCCAGCACGTGGGAAGATGGCCGCTCGACCGCCGGCGCGCAATCCGCGCTGGTCAAGCGAACGAGCAACTGCCGCCGGACTGCGAGGTGGCGCGCAAACTCGGCCACCGCATCCTGTCCGCGCTGACGGCCAACCCGCTCTTCATCTCGGCTGCGATTCCGCTGCATATCTTTCCGCCGCTGTTCAACCGCTATGCCGCGGCGGACGGCCATCATTTCGGCATCCATGTCGACAATGCCGTGCGCGGTGACCGTCTGACCGGCTTGCGCATCCGGACCGATCTGTCGGTGACGCTGTTTCTGTCCGAGCCCGATGAATATGACGGCGGCGAACTGGTGGTCGAGGACCTCTATGGTTCGCACGAGGTCAAGCTGCCGGCGGGCGACCTCGTGGTCTATCCCGCCTCCAGCCTTCATATGGTCACGCCGGTCACACGCGGCGTGCGCGTCGCGTCGTTTTTCTGGTTGCAGAGCATGATCCGCGATGCCCATGCGCGGAGTTTGATTTTCGATCTCGATAACGCGATCCAGGCGTTGGTGGCGCGGCTTGGACGCGACGATCCGGAGACGGTTAAGCTGACAGGCGTGTATCACAACCTGATCCGCGTCTGGGCGGAGGTGTGATCATCGCTCCGTCATTGCGAGCGATAGCGAAGCAATCCAGCGCAGCAGCAAGACTCTGGATTGCTTCGTCGCTTACATTCCTCGCAATGACGATGAAGCCCTACCCCAGCCGCATATCCAGCAACCGGCGGCCCTCGCCCTTGAGCAGTTTCTTCACCGCGTTGGAGGCTGCGACTGTGCCGTCATTGGCATAGGCTTCGTGGTTCTTCTCGATGTCGTCCAGCCGATAGAGGTAGTTGACCATGATGCCGGCGGATTCGCGCTGGCCTTTGGTGGAGGTGTCCCCCAGCCAGTTGATCCGCTCGAGCCGCGCACCGTTGCCGAGATGGAATCGCGCCACCAAATCGATCAGGCGTCCCTTGGCGTTTCGCGCCTTGAGGAAATAGTACGCCGCAAGCGGCTCGACGAGCGAACGCAACTGGCCTTCCAGTTCGGCATTCTTCCACCAGTCCGGTTCATCCAGACGCTCCAGCAACGGGCGGTCCTCATCGGATACCGGCAGGTCGCTTGACGTTTTCAGCCATGACATGAAGCCCGGCACCGGCGACAGCGTCACGAAATTCTCCAGCTTCGGCAATTCGCGGCGCAATTCCTCCACCACCTGCTTGATCAGGAAGTTGCCGAAGGAAATGCCGCCGAGGCCGCGCTGGGTGTTGGAAATCGAATAGAACACGGCGGTGCGCGCCCTTTCGATTTCCGCCGGCTTGCGGTTTTCGGCCAGCAACGGCGCAATCGCCCCCGGTATGGTTTCTGTCAGCGCCACCTCGACGAAGATCAGGGGCTCGTCAATCAGGGCTGGATGAAAGAAAGCGTAGCAGCGCCGGTCGACGGGATTGATGCGGCGCTGAAGATCGTTCCAATCGCGGATCTCGTGCACGGCCTCATAGCGGATGATTTTTTCCAGAATGTTGGCGGGCGTCGACCAGTCTATCCTGCGCAGCACGAGAAATCCCCTGTTGAACCAGGACGACAACAGATGCACGACGTCGCGGTCGAGCGCCGCCAGATTCTTGTCGTCCTTCATCAGGTCGAGCAGGTCGGCGCGCATCGCCACCAGATCGCTTGTGCCGCCGGGGGCGCGGTTGAGCCTGCGGATCAATTCCTGCCGCCGCGGCTCGGACGCAAAATGCAGGTCGCTCGCGTCGGCCTTGTTCGGCTGCGCGCGCCAGGCCTTGATGGCTTTCGCGAGCTTTTCGCGTTCCGGACCGTAATTCGATGACAGTGTCTGGAAAAACGAAAGCCGCTCGGCCGCCTCAAGGTGGCGGTATCGATCGAGCACCTCGCGCGCCATCGCCGTGCCCGAGGCCTCGCCGCGTCCTGACAGCAACGCTTCGCAGAGCCCGATCATGTCGCTCGCGCTCGGCGGATCGTCGGACGACCCAACGCGGCGGAGCAGGGTACGGCCGCGCTCGGAGATCGAGGTGAGGAGATCGGAGAAAAACGCGTTATTCATGGATGTCGGTCGGCTCTCGGTCAGCTTTCGCCATTCTACACGAATTTAAGGCGGGCGGGGTCACAATCAAGCGCATGACGGAAGCGCATAAAAGTTGCACATCGTCGCTTCGGTCTGCCCGGTTGTGTGACTGTAATCCAGTCAGGGGCCGGACCGGACCCGTTCATTGCCGGTAAATTCGGTCGGCGTCTTCCCGGTCACCTGGCGGAACGCATGGGAGAAGGCTGGCACGCTGGCATAGCCGAATTCCCGGGCGAGTTGCTTGACCGAGACGCCGGCCTTGGTGGACAGCCGTTCGATGGCGGCAGCGATGCGTGCGCGCTGGCACCAGCTTTTGAAACTGAGTTGCGTTTCCGACGAAAATAGACGCGACAATGTGCGCGCCGAAGTGCCGACCTTGCGCGCCAGGGTTTCGATTTCGTGCAAGGCGGCGGGATCGTCGAGCACGATCTCGGCCGCACGCCGGCAGCGAGGTTCATGGGGCAGCGGGATGAAGGTCGTCGAGTCCTCGGCGCGATGTAGTTCGAGCATGGCAAGCCGGATCAAGAGAGCGGTACGCTCGGCGTTGTCGCGCTCGTCGAACAGCGCGAGGATCGACTCATGCAACAAGGCCGACACACGCACGACGAATTCGGAGTCCATGCCTGAATTGAACTTCTCGCGGCCAAGCCACTTCAGGTCGAAATACAGCGTGCGCATGTCGATGTCGGCGAGCACATCGATGGCGTGCGCGAGCCGTGCCGGCACCCATACCGCGCGATCCGGCGGCACCAGCCAGCGCCCCCTCGGGGTCGTGACCTGCATCGTGCCCTTTGCCGCGTACACCAGCTGCGCCTCGCGGTGCATGTGGGTGTCGAGCCGCACGCCTTTCTTGTAATGGTTCGCAACCAAATGAACGCCGTCGCCGGTCGAGGTCCGGCGCCCCTGGATCGCAGCAATTGGCTTTTCGGCGATATTCATTGGCTGCATCCCGTCAGCTCAGGACCGTATAACCTATTTCGGTCATTCTCAGGAATCATCCATGAACAGTCCCACCCGCGTCATCAGTTTTGTCAATGCCGCGCACTTCATCGATCATTATTCGATGCTCATCTTTGCCGCCGCGGTCATTGTGATGGGGCCGGCGCTCGGCATGGCCTATTCCGAATTGTTGCCTTACGCCACGCCCGGCTTCATCGCCTTCGGCGCCGGTTCGCTGTTGACCGGCTGGCTCGGCGACCGCTGGAGCCGCCGCCACATGATGGTGATTTTCTTTATCGGCATCGGCGCCTCGATGATCGCGGTCGGTTTCGTCAACACCCCGCTCCAACTCGGCCTCGCGCTGTTGTCGATCGGTCTGTTTGCCTCGATCTATCATCCTGTCGGCACCGCGATGATTGTCTCCTATGCCGAGACGCTCGGCCGGCAGATGGGCATCAACGGCGTGTGGGGTAATCTCGGCGTGGCGTCCTCGGCGCTCGTCACCGGCATCGTCGGCCAATATCTCGGCTGGCGCTGGGCCTTTATCCTTCCGGGCGTCGTTACGATCCTGATCGGCCTCGCTTTCATGTCGACGGTGACGCATGAAGACCGCACCAAGGCGAAGCAGGCGGCGGCGCAGGCGCGCGTGGCCAAGGAAGATATGTGGCGGGTGATCGTCGCGCTTCTGATCGTGGTGATCGCGATCTCCACCACCTTCAACGCCGTGACCGTCGCGTTGCCAAAGCTGTTTGCCGAACGGTTGAGCGGCCTCACCCAAAGCCCGGCACTGCTCGGGGTGATCGCGGCCTGTGTCTATGTGTTCGGCGCGATGACGCAATACACCATCGGCAAGCTGATCGACCGCTATTCGTTGAAGGCAGTCATGCTGCCGCTGTCGTTTGTGCTGGCGCCGTTTTTGTACGCCGCGGCCGAACTGTCGAATCTGCCGCTCATCATCGCCGCCATCGGCATCGTAATGGGCGCGTTCGGCCAGGTCACCGTCAACGACGCCATGGTTGGCAAATACACCAGCGAGGAATGGCGTTCGCGCGCTTATGCCGTGCGTTATTTCATCGGCTTTACTGCCGCGGGTGTTTCGGTTGGCCTCGTGGCCTGGCTTTACCAGCAGGGCGGATTTGTCACGATGCTGCACGCCTTCGCAGGGCTGTGTCTCCTGACCGTTGCCGCCGCCGTCATTCTGCCGTTTGAAATCAGGACACCGGCCGCTGGCGCGAGCCAGTAGCCGGAGACCACGCCGCGCCACATGGCCTGATTCTTGAATAGCATCTCACGAGCTCAGACAGCGTGGTCTTGTCGTGAGGTTCAAATGGATATGCCATCGAGTGCCCCCGCGGGCGGCTTGATTGATCGCGCGGTGGCTGGTTTCGACTTTGGTCAGGCGCGGTCGGTCCAGGAATCAATCCACGATCAGGCGAAATTCCTTCATCATGCGGGCAGTCCTTGGTTTTTGGCGCTGACCGCGCTCGGCGTCGTCTTCGGCGATATCGGCACCAGCCCGCTTTACGCATTTCAGGTCGCGCTTGCCGGGCTCGGCCATCCAGCCCCGACCGCCGCGGAGGTGCTGGGTCTGGTCTCGCTCATTCTTTGGGCATTGATGGTGATGGTGTCGCTGAAATACGTGGTCTTTGTGCTGCGTGCCGACAATGACGGCGAGGGCGGGATCCTCGCGCTGCTTTCGCTGGTCGCCTCCGACCAGGTCGCCAAAGGCGCGAGGCTTTCGGTGCTGGTGCTGCTTGGCGTGATCGGCGCCTCGCTGCTGTACGGTGATGGCGTCATTACGCCAGCCATCTCGGTGCTGTCGGCGATGGAGGGCCTCAAGCTGGTGGCGCCGGCGTTCGAGCATTTCATTCTGCCGGCGACGATTGCGGTCTTGATCGGATTGTTCGTGATCCAGCGCTACGGCACCGAGCGCATCGGTAAACTGTTCGGACCGATCATGGTGGTGTGGTTTGTCGTCATCGGCGCACTCGGCGCGGCCAATGTCTTCATTGCGCCCGCGATCCTCGGCGCCGTCAATCCGGCCGAAGCGGCGCGCTTCCTCGCCGCCGATCCAAAGGTCGCCTTTGTCGTGATTGGTGCGGTGTTCCTCGCGCTCACGGGCGGCGAGGCGCTGTATGCCGACATGGGCCATGTTGGCGCTGCCGCCATTCGCAGGGCCTGGTTCGGATTGGTGTTGCCGGCGCTGTTATTGAATTATTTCGGGCAGGGCGCGCTGATCCTCGCTGACCCCACCGCCATCGATAATCCGTTCTACAAGCTGGCCCCCGGCTGGGCGCTGATCCCGATGGTGCTATTGGCGGCGGCTGCCACCATCATCGCGTCGCAGGCGCTGGTATCCGGCGTGTTCTCGCTGACGCGTCAGGCGATGCAGATGGGTCTGTGTCCGCGCGCGCGCATCGTTCCGACCTCAGCCGACGAGGCCGGGCAGATCTATGTTCCTGCCGCCAACTGGCTGTTGATGACGGGCACGCTGTTGACGGTCGTATTGTTCAGATCGTCCGACAACCTTGCCGCCGCGTACGGCATCGCCGTGTCCGGCACCATGTTGATCACGACGATCCTGCTCTATCGGGTGGCGGTCGTGCGATGGCGATGGCCGTCCGCTGTCGCCATCCCGGTGGTCGTGATCTTCGGCGCGATCGACGCGACATTCCTGGTTTCGAATTCCATCAAGATCGTCGAGGGCGGATGGTTTCCGCTGATCATCGGCACGTTGATCGCGGCGCTGATGCTGAGCTGGCGCAAGGGCTCCTCGGAAGTTCGGCACCGGCTTGACGAAATGTCGATGCCGCTGAAGGAGTTTCTGGAGTACGCGGACAAGACGGTGATCGGCCGGGCGCCGGGCATGGGCGTGTGGCTGACGAAAGTCGATCACGGCGCGTCGCCGATGCTGCTGCGCCACATCGAGCATAACCGCGTGCTGCACGGGACCGTGGTGTTGCTGACGTTCCTTTCCGATCGCCGGCCGCGCGTGCCGTTTCACGAACGTCATTCGGTGCACCGTCTTGGCCACGGCTTCTACCGGATTCAGGTCAGGCTCGGTTTCATGCAGACACCGGATATTCCGCTGAGCCTGATTAACTGCGGCAAGCTTGGGTTCGACGCCGACCTCGATCACAAGAATTACTACATCGCGCATGAGACGATCGTCCGCCGCGAAACCGATTCGGCGATGGATCCGATCCGCTTTGCGATCTTCTCGTTCCTCAACCGGATCGCGAGCCGGGCGCCTGATTTTTTCAAGATCCCCCAGGACGCCATCATCGAGGTAGGCTTCCGGGTCGAAATCTAAGTCGCGCTTTTCGGGCAAGGATCGCCTTTCGGGATGGACCGCGGCCTCGGGCTACGGCATGCTGTTTGCATTCTTTTTAGCCAACGCCCCCATTTGTCGCGTTTTTTGCGGGGGAACTCGCCAATGAGCGGAGGCCCGATGACGATTGCAACCACGGCGCCAATTGCGGGCATCGAACGCTCGAAGATGAATTCCATCGTGTTTGCGAGCTGCTTCGGCACGATCATCGAATGGTATGATTTTCTGATCTACGCCACGGCCGCGACGCTCATCTTCAACAAGGCGTTCTTTCCGACCTTCGATCCGCTCGCTTCCACACTCGCCGCGCTCGGCAGCTATGCCGTCGGATTTCTGGCCCGCCCGCTCGGCGGCGCGCTGTTCGGTCATTTCGGCGATCGTCTCGGCCGCAAGTCCATGCTGGTGCTGACGCTGTTCATCATGGGCTTGAGCACCTTCTGCATCGGGCTGTTGCCGACCTATGCCTCGATCGGCGTGTTCGCGCCGATCCTTCTGATCGTGCTGCGCATCGTGCAGGGGATCGGCCTTGGCGGCGAATGGGGCGGCGCCTCGCTGATGGTGCTGGAGCACGCGCCGGCCGATAAACGTGCTTTCTACACGAGCTTCGTGCAGATCGGTTTTCCGATCGGGCTCGTGCTGGCGACGCTGGTGTTCGGGCTTGTCGCCAAACTGCCGGATGCGGACTTTGCCAGCTACGGCTGGCGCATCCCGTTCCTGGTCAGCATTGTGCTGCTCGGCGTCGGCACCTTCGTGCGCTCGCGGGTGCCGGAGACCCCGGTATTCGAAAGCATGAAGCAGCGCGACGGCCTCTCGGACAATCCGGTCGGCGAGGTCGTCGGGAAGAATACCAAGATGTTCCTGATCGCCGTTGGCCTGAAACTCTCGGAAGTCTCCTGGGTCTACATGCTCTCGGTCTTCATCGTGGGCTACGCCACGACCAAACTCAATCTCCCAAAGGCGATGATGCTCGACGCCGTGCTCTATGCCGCGCTGCTCGAACTCGTCAGCCTGCCGCTGTTCGGATGGCTGTCCGATAGATTCGGCAGGCGACCGTTCTATATTCTCGGCGCGCTGTTCTCGATCGCCTTTGCGTTTCCGCTGTTCTGGATGGTCGACAGCAAGAGCACGGCTTTGATCTTTGCGGCCGTCATGATCGCGATGAATTTCGGCCACGGCATGATGTTCGGGCTGGAGTCCGCCTATTTCCCCGAATTGTTCGGTCCCCGCGTGCGCTACAGCGGGGCCTCGTTCGGTTTCCAGGCCTCAGCCGCTATCGGCGGCGGCTTCGCGCCGATCATTGCGACCGCGCTGGTGGGATATTTCGGCGGCACTACCGGCGTTTCGATCATGATGATCGTGCTGGCGCTGATCACGCTTGTCGCTGCGCTTGCGGCGCGGGAAACCCGCGGCGGTTCGCTCACGGAATAATCCCGTCATGCGGTTCGGCATCTTCATCTATGACGGCGTCGAGCCGATCGATTTGGCGACCTTCGGCGTGTTGTCGATGGCGCGCCGGATTGCGCCGGAGATTTCGATCTGCACCATTGCGCCGAAGGCAGGCTCTGTTGCGCTCGCCAACGGGCTAAAGGTGACGGCGGATTACGGCATCGACGACGCGCCCGCCTGCGACGTCATCATCGTCACCGGTGGCCCCGGCTGGGCGGCGCAGGCGAAAGCCCCCGCGACGCTCGATTACATCCGCCGTGTCCATGCATCAGGCCGCATCGCCTCGGTCTGCACCGGCGGCATGATCCTCGCCGCCAGCGGTGTGCTCGACGGTGGGCCGGCCACCACGAAGCGGGAGGTAGTGCCGCCGGAGACCTCGCCGGTCGCGGTCATGCGCGAGACCTATCCGCAGATCGACGTGCGCGAGGCGATGCTGGTGCAGCGGCCCGACGGTATCGTGACCGGCGGCGGGGTCACGCTCTGCATCGACACCACGCTGCATCTGCTGAACGAGATGCTCGGCGAGAACGTCGCCAATGAGACCGCGCGCATCTTGGAATATAGCCGCGCCTGGCGCGCCAACCGTGAGGCGTTTGCGGCGGTGCTCTTCGCCAGGCGTGCCGGCGAATAGCTGCCTCACCGAATTTTCATCCCAAGCATGGTGTCGCGGCTCGCGCTGATCGGCCATAATGAGGTTTCAACGGCTCGACCGCTTAACAACGGGCCGACGGGAGTTGAAGTTCATGCGTTATCTGTCCTTGCCGCGGTTTGCCGGCGTAATCCTGGGTGTCTCGATCATGATGGCTGGTGCCGCGAGTGCCGATGGTTTGAAAGACGAAATCGCGCCGACCGGCAAGCTGCGGGTCGCGATCGGGATCAGTCCGGCCGGCGGCGCCTATTGGTCGACCAAATCGGAAGCCGGCTATGCCGGTGTTCCCGTCGATCTCGGTAAGGCGCTGGCGGACCAGCTCGGCGTTCCCGTCGAATACGTCGCCTATTCGAATTCCGGCCTGATCACGGATGCGGCCGCGAAGGGCGAATGGGATGTGAGCTTCCTGCCCGAGGATCCCGAGCGCGCGACAAAGCTTGCGTTCGGCCCGATCTATGAGGTGGCTGAGGCGACCTACATCGTCAAGGCGGGTTCGACGATCAAGAATTTCGCTGACCTGGATCAACCTGGCATCAAGGTCGTGGCCGTCAACAATACCACCACGATGCGCGGCGCGATGGCGCATCTGAAGAACGCCAAGGTCAGCGGTTATCAGACGTTTGACGAAATCTTCAACTTGCTGAGCAAGGGAGAAGTCGACGCGTTCGCGCTGTCGCGCGACCAGCTCAATGCGCTTTCGAAAAAGATTCCGGGCACGCGCGTGCTGGATGAAACTTTCAAGCAGACCGTGACCGCGGTGGCGGTTCCGCTCAATCACCCGCTGTCGCTGGAATATGCCACCAAGTTCATGGCGGATGCGAAGGTCAACGGGCTTTTGCGCAAAGCGTTCGACAATAACGGGCTGAAGGACACGCCGTTACGGGCGAAGTGAGGAGTTTAATCTCCCCCGTATTGGAGAGGTTTCGGGCCTCATGTTCGAGACGCACGGCGGTGGCGCGCTCCTCACCATGAGGATTTAGACCCTCATCCAGAGGAGCGGCCGGACCTGAGCAGGCCGAGCGACAGCGAGGCTGTTAGCGAACGGTGCATATAAAGGCCGCATATCGAAGGATGAGGCCAGCATCGACAGCGAAAAATGTACTACTTCCCCGCGCCTTCAATCGGCTCAAGGCCGCTGTTGACGATGATCTCGCGCGCCGCGGGCGAGGCGAGGAATTTGATCAGCGCCTTGCCGGCCTCGGGCTCCTTCGACACGGTGGCGATACCGGCGGAGAACACCGTGACCTTTTGCAAGCTGTCCGGCAGCGGGCCGACGATGTCGATGCCTGCTATCGGTTTCAATTCCGAGATCTGCTGCATGCCGATCTCGGCTTCGCCGCGCGCGACGATTTCGGCCACGGGCGTTGCGGGAATCTTCCGGGCCTTGTCTTTCATCTCGGCCGCGATGCCGAGCTTGTCGAACATCTCGGTCGAGATGTAGACGCCGCTGGCGCTGTCGGAATAAGCGACCGTCTTCGCCGCCAACAGGGCGCGCTTGATCGCATCCGCCGAAGAGATGTCCGGTTTTGGCGCGCCCGCCTTCACCGCGACGCCGATCTTTGAATTGACGAGATCGACGCGGCTCACGGCTTTGCCTTTCTTTACCAGGTCGTCGAGCGCATAGCCGACCAAAATCAACACATCGGCCGGCTCGCCGCGCTCCAGCCGCATTGGAATCGCATTTGTTGTCGTGCCCATCGAGGGGCCGTAGGCCGTGACCACCTTGTTGCCGGTCGCCTTCTCGAACTCCGGCACCAGCGCGTTATAGGCCGCCGACAGTCCGCCCGAGATCATCACATGCACCTCGGCCGCGCTCGCGGCAGCGGGGAGCAGCAGCAGGATCGCAATGCCGGCGAACAGGCTGCGGAATTGGGCGGTCAGCGGCTTCATGATCAATCCTCCCGGAGGCGCTCTTCTGTGCGGCCCTCTTATCTTGCACGAGCGTACAAGGCAATGCGGAGGGCTCTTATCAGGAAGCCACCTGCGAGGAGCGCCGGGCTTGCGCTGGCGCGGGGAAGACTGCGCAAGCACGGACTACGGCGCCGCCCGGTAGTCGGGTGCCGAGGCGAGGAATTGCGCATAGGCGGCCGCATCGGGCGGCGTGAACTTTTCCTTCAGGGCATTGCGGCGGCGCTGCGTTGTGCCGATGTCGGCCAGCAGCTCGTCGAAATGCTTGAAATGATATGGCGCGACGCACAGACCGCCATAGACGCCTGCGGCCGGCCGCTCGACGCGCTTAAAATGCAGCATCATCTCGATGTTGTCGCGCATCGCTTGCTCGCTTGGCTGACGTGACAGCTGGCCGTCGGCATAGCGCACCAGCCAGTGCGCGGCCATGTCGGCGCAGAGCACGGAGCAGAAGCTGGAGTTGAAGCCGACAAAGCCGAGTTCCGGCAGATCCGGATTGGCGATCAGGCGATAGAGGCGATACTGGCCATCGGGCTCGACCAGTTTGCTGCGGTATTCCTCGGGCAGGAACGGCACCCCCAATCTGTAGCCAATCGCCAGCACCGCGATGTCGCAGCCTGCGCGCGCGCCGTTGCTCATGACGATCTGGTCGCCTTCATAATGGTCGAAGGTGCCGCGGATCGCCTTGATGCGGCCGTCTGCGACCATCGGGTAGAAGCCGGGGGTTGCGATCGGCACCGAGCAATTGACGCCGTCCTCGATCCTGGTCTCCGGGACCATCTTGCATTTGGCGAGTTTGAGCTGCGCCTTTAAAAGGCTCTCCAGCCCACGCCAGTTTGCCCACACGAATGGTTTTGCGATTTTGTGCGCAAGCCGCGCCATCGGACCGATGCCCCAGCTCGCAAACATCTCCTCCTGCGCGCGGATATAGAGGATGCGCTTGAAGTTGACGAGGCCGCCGATGAAATAGGGGATGCGCCAGACCGGCTCGCGGTAGACGATGGTGACCTCGCGCGCGCCGGAATTGACCGCGTTCACGGCGATGTCGGTCGCGGATTTCGAGCCGCCGAGCACCACGACCCGGCGTCCCTTGGCGAGCGACGCATCGCCATAATGCGACGAGTGCAGGATCTGGCCGCCTTGCGCCTTGAACGCGTCCTCGCCGGGAAGGCGCAAGTCTTGCGGATCGTTGAACTGGCCGGTGCAGATCGCGACGAAGTCGAAGTCTTCGCGGCTGGTCTGGTCCGGCGTCGTCAATTCCAGGGTCCAGCCGGGCTTGCCGTCGGCGCGGCGGCTCATGGCGGCGACCGCGGTGTTGAAGCGGATCAGGCGGTCGAGGCCGTGGCCTGATGCGTATTCCTTGAGATAGGCGTACACCTGAGGTCCCTTCGGCCATTCCGGATAGGAATCCGGCATGGCCTTGTCGGTGTAGCGATAGAGGTCCTTGGGGCTTTGGGTCTGGACATCGGGATAGGCCCGCGAGGGATCCCAGACACCGCCCAGATTGGCGCTTTTCTCGACAATCGTGACCGTGTGACCGCGCGCGGCAAACGCCTTGGCCGCCGCGAGGCCGGAAACGCCGGCGCCGATCACGCAAACCTGCTTCTGGCTGACCATGTCTGTGCTCCGATGTTTTTGAGGCACCCGTCGCCGTTCGGCCGCCAAGGGCGGCACGCGCCTTGTCGTGGAACCGCCGTTGCTTGGCCTCTAGTCGTTGGCCTCGGGCGGCAGGAAATCCACCTCGTGCTGGGCCGAGATGCGCACCACTTCCACCGGATCAGCCAGGTTGTGCAGCTTGTCGAACAGCGCTTCCAGCTTCTGCATCGGCGACACCCAGAATAGCGCGCGCGCCGGCTTGTCGGACTTGTTGAAATAGCCGTGTGGAACGCCGCGCGGCAGGCGCACGAGGTCGCCGGCCTTGGCCTTTACCCAGACGCCGTCTAGCTTCAGGTCCAGGACGCCTTCCTGCACCAGGATGAACTCGTCCTGGGTGGGATGGATGTGCACCGGCACGAACTGCCCGGGATCGCTGTTGGTCTCGAACGCAAAGGTCGAACTCGGTCACGGCCTTGGGGAAGTAGACCTGACCCAGGATATTCCAGGTCTTGCCCTGAAAACCCTCGCCGTTGGGCGTGATGCCTTTCTCGAGTGCCGCCATGATCTTTCCCTCCGGTTGATCGTGGGCCGCAGCATCGGCCGCTCGGCGGCTTCTGTCTATCCGATAAACGAATCCGTCGTTTGGGACCTTCGCGGCGGCGCCGCGAAGAGCTGGGGTAGATTGCCTATTGTTCGCTCCAGCCGGCCACTTGCCATCGGACGAAATTATTATAAGCTTCAAATAAATGCCGGAAGTGAGGTCTTGATTTCGAAGGCGAGCCTGTGGCGGACACGGTCATTCCGGAAAGTGCTTGTGAGCCGATTTCACCCGGCGCCTCGAGGCTTGCGTATTCAAGGCTTGCGGGCTTTTGTCGCGTCGCCACCGCGAGCGTCGACGACGCGGCCGAGCAGGTTGGACGGATATTCTGTCCCCATGCGCTGGAGCCGCTGAGCTCGGCCTCGTCAACTTTTTCGGCGCGGCACAATTGCGCGCCCTTCGACGGCTTCTCCATCAACTACGTCGCCTATGGCGGATCGGTGATGATCGATCCCGGCTGCCTGGAGCGTTTTTTCCTGGTGCAGCTTCCCTTGTCGGGGTCGGCGCGGGTGCGCACGGCTTCGCAAGACGTCGGATGCGCGCCCGATATTGCGGCCTCGCTGCTGTCGCCGACGGTGCCGACCGAGATGCTGTGGGAGAATGATTGCGCCCAGCTCATTCTTCTGGTGGAGCGAAAGCTGGTCGAACAGCGCGCGGCGGCGCTGGCCGGGCGGCCTTTGCAGACGGTCGAATTTGATCCGCTGATCGATCTGCGGCTGCCGGCGGGCCGCCGCTTGCGGGCACAGATGGAAGCGCTTGCCGACCTTGCCGAGGGCCTCGGTGCCGGCCGTACCTTGTCGGCGGTCACCGCTGCCGATTGCCGCGAGGCGCTGCTCGATGCGCTTCTCCTCAGGCACCGCCATGGGCTGTCGGAACCGATCAGAAAATTCTCGGGCGCGGGCGAGACCTTGCCCGGCGCGCTGCGACGGGCGCGCGATTGTCTCCATGCCCATGCCGCCGAGCCGCTCGATCTCGCGCAGCTAGCGGCCGCATCCGGCATCGGTATCCGCGCGCTGCAGCTCGGCTTCCAGCGCCATTTCGGCACCTCGATCTCGCAGATGCTGCTGGAGATCCGCTTGTCGCATCTCAACGCGCAGCTAAAGCGGGCAGCGCCCGATGCGCGCATCATCGATCTCGCCTTCGATCTTGGCTTCACCCATCTCGGCCGTATGGCGGGCGCCTATCGTGCCAAGTTCGGCGAGACGCCGTCGGCGACACTGCGGCTGCACTGACGGTCGTGCTCTGTCCGCACCGCGCACCGTGTCTCGCGCGCTGCCCGGAATGATGGGTCTTACGAATTCACGTGCACGAAATCGCGCACCATCGGATAGATCTCGTTGTTCCAGCGCCGGCCCGAGAACACGCCATAGTGCCCAACGCCGGCTTGCAGGTGATGCACCCGCCGATAGGCGCGCACGCCAGTGCAAAGATCCTGGGCGGCGAGCGTCTGCCCGACCGAGCAGATATCGTCCTTTTCGCCTTCGACCGTCATCAGGCCCATGCGCTTGATCGCGGCGGGATTCACCGGGCGGCCGCGGAAGGTCATCTTGCCCTGCGGCAACAGATGCTCCTGAAACACGTCACGCACGGTCTCGATGTAGAACTCCGCCGGCAAGTCCATGACAGCGAAATACTCGTCATAGAACGTCTTGATGGTCTCGGCCTTTTCGATTTCGCCCTTGGCGAGATGGTTGGCGAGATCCATGTGCTGCTTGATGTGGCGCTCGAGATTCATCGACACGAAGGCGGTGACCTGGACGAAACCGGGATAGACCTGACGGAACGCACCCTTGCACTGGAACGGTACGTAGTTGATCAGGTTGTTCTCGAACCATGAGATTGGCTTGCCCGTGGCGAACTGGTTGACCTTGGTCGGCTGGATGCGGGTATCGATGGGGCCGGCCATCAAGGTCAGCGTCGCCGGCCGCGCCGGGTGATTGTCCTCGCACATGATTGCAGCCGCCGCCAACGCCGACACCGAAGGCTGGCAGATCGCCACCATGTGCGCGCGGGGGCCGAGCTTGTCGAGAAACGTGATCAGGTGCTCGGTGTAATCGTCGAGCCCGAACGGGCCGTGATGAAGCGGAATGTCGCGCGGGTTATGCCAGTCGGTGATGTAGACGTCGTGGTCCTGCAAAAGCGTCTGCACGGTGCCCCGCAACAGCGTCGCGAAATGGCCGGACATCGGCGCAACCAGCAACAGCCGCGGCTGTTCGGGCGCGTTCTCCTTCTTGAAATGCAACAGCGATCCGAACGGCGTCGCGAAGGTGACTTCCTCGGTTACCTCCAGTTCCTGATTGCCGACCATGACCTTCTCGATGCCATAGGCCGGACGGGCATAGGTGAGGGAGGTGCGCGAGATCAGCTCAAGGGCTGCGGCCAGGCGCCGGAAGAACTTGTCGGAAACGCCCTGCGGCAGCAGGTTGAGATATTTCAGCGCATGGGCCGCGCCCGTCCGCCATGGCGCCGTCAGATCCGAGTGGTTCTGATAGGCCTGATACAATAACGACGTCATTCGCAAACACCCCCACCCATGTTGCTATGCAATATTGAAGCCAGCGCGGAGTCAAACAGCCCAAAAAACTGGCACGTCACTTGCTGTTGAAAAGTGCGAAAACACGAGAAAAACCCGGAAAATCCGGAAAACCAGTAAGGTAAACCAGCGGGTCAGCCCGCAAGGAAGGCCAAATGGCGAAGGCGACACTGACCATCAGCAGCAAGAACTACTCGTCCTGGTCGCTTCGCGGCTGGTTGCTGACCCGGTTTTCGGGGCTGGAATTCGAGGAGATCGTCACCGCGCCGGATGACGCCTCGGCGAGGGCCGAAATCCTGTTGCTGTCGCCGACGATCCTGGTGCCGTGCTTGCGGCATGAGGGCGCGACCGTGTGGGATACGCTGGCGATCGCCGACTATCTCAACGAGATTTTGCCCGATGCCGGCCTGTTGCCCAAGGATCGCATCAAGCGGGCGCATTGCCGCTCGATTTGCGGCGAAATCCACTCCGGATTCACGACGCTTCGGGCTTCACTGCCGGTCAATCTCAAGGGGCATTTCCCCAACTTCAAGATCTGGATGCGCGCGCAGGCCGACATCGATCGGGTCTGCGCCATCTGGCGCGAGTGCCTTGCCGAGTTGGGCGGGCCATTTTTGTTCGGCGAGCGCTCGATGGCGGATGCGATGTATGCGCCGGTCGTCACGCGTTTTGCGACCTACGACGTCAAGCTCGAGCCACGGCTGAAGCAATATGCCGACGTCATTTTGGGCATGCCGGAAATGCAGGAATGGATCGAAGCCGCCAAGGCCGAACCTTCCGATATCGAGGAACTAGAGGTGGATTATTAGGCAGCGCATGCTTGGCGATGCCTGTTTGCTCGGCTCGCGCACTAAGCATGCCTTGCTCAACTTCAGATCATCGGGACGCGTTTTGCGATCTGACACGACAGGCCACGCGCCAGGCGCAAAAATCGCCTGACCGAAATTCCGGACCACATCCAACAGCTTTGTGCTGTCCGGCGCGACGATCCCCAAAATCGCTGCGGTGCAGCGCGTCTGGCGCGATTTTCGCATAGCACCATAACGCTTTGAACGCGCCGATCCGCGCTGCCAAAAAATTGGACGCCGGCGATTGTCGCGGTTCTCGTGAACAGTGGTGGAGGCCTTCAGATGAATCAGCATGCGGCCGTCAGTAAATTTTCCCACGTCAAACCGACCGACACCGAATTCAAGGGCGGAGGCCTTCGCGACTTCTTCCTGTATCGCGACCTCGGTATTGCGGCGGCGACCGGCGGGCAGGTGATCTGCCACCTCGTCAAGGCCAACGCCGACATGCCGCCGGAAGATGGCACCGGCTGGCATCGTCATGATTGCGATTTTCAGATCGTGATCATGATGAAGGGCTGGGCGCGCTTCATGTACGAGGACAAGCCGACGCTGGTGCAGGCCGGCGACGTCGTCCATCAGCGGCCGGGAATCACGCACTACCTGTTCGATTACTCGCCGGACATGGAATATCTCGAGATCGTCAGCCCGGCCGATTTCAAAACCGTCGATATGCCGCCGGCCACGGACAAGGTGCCGCCGGTGACGCCCTGGAAGTAAGGGTCTTGGAAGTAGCGCTTCACGGCGATTAACGATTCCGCGCCGTTATCGGCGCCTGCCGCGTTTCGGCGGTCTGGATGTAGTGTGGAACATGTCATCCAGACCGATATCTAGCCGTGAACATCGGCGTACATGCGGCCTCGGCTGATTCGGGCGCGATTCGTTCCACGCGCGTTCCCAACCTTAAGATTGGCTTGAGGTTGATCTACGTTTTCGTTGCATTTTGGCACAGGGCGGAAACTCAGCGTCGTCCAAGTCAGCTGGCCTCAACTCAGACGCGCCGCAGCCGCCAGCCGACGACGTTCGCTTCGAGCGCGCTGCCGGACTTATCGTTGCGCCAGGCGCCATCCTTGAAGCGGCAGGCGAAGGGCAGCTCATAGGTGCCGCTCTGGTCTTCGCACAGAACCTGGACCGGTAAATCCGGTGGCGGCTCTCCCTCGCCATCAAATTGTGCCAGCCGTTTTTCGCGCGTTGCCATTTCCAGTCCTGTTGTCATCAGTTGCCGAACAGTCGCACACCTAGCTGCGTAAAGCACAACGCGCGAATGAGGTCGCAGTGTGGTAACATTCTTTGACGAAAGGCTCACTCGCAACAAGTTTACCGGGTGACAGATATTGAAATGAGGGTTTCAATGATCGGCCGGTTTGTTCTCGGCATCGGGGTTCTGGCGCCGAGCATGCTGGGCATGACGACAGCGTATGCGCAGGATGTTCCCGGTATCGAAATCTGCACCGTCGAAAAGACGATGGAGCGGCGGACCAGCTGTTTGCAGAGCAATGTCGAGTTTCTTCAGAAGACGGTGGCGAAGCTCGGCGCCGACCATCAGCAGAAGCTCGATGCGGCGAACCGGCAGATCGATGCCTTGAAAGCGAATGTTATTGGCTTGCAGAAAAGCCTCGATGATCTGAAGACCGCGCAAGCGAAGACCGCGGATACCACAAAGAAGGCCGACGCCCAGAAGGACGCGACGGCGAAAGATGGAACCGCCAGAGAGGGCGGCAAGGAGGGCGCGAAGTAGCTTCGAAAGCGCAACGACGATCAAACACAGCGAGCGCCGGTCGCGCATGATGGCGCCGTTTCGTGGAGCCTCGATCTCATGAATCCCGCCCAGAAAGCGCTCTGGTTCATCGAAAGCCATCTGTCCGGCGAATTGACGCTGGACGAAATCTCCGATGTGGCCGGCGTCACGCGTTTTCACATGGTGAGGGCGTTTGCCGCAGCCACCGGTCTGTCGGTCATGCGTTATGTTCGGGCACGCCGTCTCAGCGAGGCGGCGCGCTCACTGGCGTCAGGTGCGCCGGATATTCTTCACGTGGCGCTCGATGCGGATTACGGCTCCCACGAAGCTTTCACCCGCGCGTTCCGCGACCAGTTCGGGCTCACGCCCGAGACGGTTCGCAGTCTCGCGTGCATCGACGACATCAAGCTTCAGGAGCCGATCCGGATGAATTCCTCAGTCATTGAAAATCTCAGCCCCCCGCGTTTCGAAATCTCCAAGCCGCTGCTGGTGGCCGGCGTCGGCGAACGCTACAACCACGAGAACGTCGCGGGAATTCCGAACCAGTGGCAACGCTTCCATCAGGTGATGGACGATATTCCGCGTCGCGTCGGCAAGATCGCCTATGGCGTCTGCTGCAACGGCGATGACGCCGGCAACTTCGACTATATCGCCGGACTAGAAGTCTCCGACTTCTCCGATCTTCCGCGTCCGTTCTTTCGGGTTCGGATTCCCGAACAGCGCTACGCCGTCTTCACCCACCGCGAGCACATCTCAACCATCGCCCACGTCGTCAACACGATCTGGAACCACTGGTTGCCGGCATCACACCTGAAACTCGCCGATGCGCCGAACTTTGAGCGCTATGACGAAAATTTCGATTCCGCCACCGGTAACGGCGGCTTCGAGATCTGGGTCCCGGTTAAGGAATAAGTTCGCTCCCAAAACCCCCGGGCAAGTCAGCCGCGCGCCGCGGCTGCTTGCAAGCGCATGTGGCTTTGCCCTAACGTTCTCTAAAGAGAGAAGCGCGACAGGGCAGGGGCTTCTGCGCGCAAATAGTACCGGGAGGGGATTGATGGCCGAATTTCGCGTGCTCGCTACCGGTCTGGAATTTCCAGAAGGCCCGGTGGCGATGCCGGATGGCTCCGTCGTGCTGGTCGAAATCCGCGGCCGCAGGCTGACGCGGGTCCGTCCCGACGGTGCTAAGGAAGTCATCGCGGAAATTCCCGGCGGCCCGAATGGCGCTGCGCTCGGTCCCGACGGCAAGATGTACATCTGCAATAATGGCGGCTTCTCCTGGATCCCGACCGGGAAGATGATCATGCCGGGCCCGCAGCCCGACGATTATGTCGGTGGCTCGATCCAGCGCATCGATCTGCAGAGCGGCAAGGTCGAGACGGTCGTGACGAAATGCGGCGAGCATGCGCTGCGCGGTCCGAACGACCTGGTGTTCGACAGGCATGGCGGCCTGTGGTTCTCCGACCTCGGCAAGCGCCGTGCCCGCGAGATGGATGTCGGCGCGTTCTATTATCTCAAGCCCGGCATGAAAGAGATCGTCGAAGGCGTCCACGGTGTGTTGCCCGCCAACGGCATCGGGCTGTCGCCGGATGAAAAAACCGTCTACATCGCGGAAACGCCGACCGCGCGGCTATGGGCCTATGACATCCCCGAACCCGGTACTGTGAGGCCGCGCGACGTGATCTATCGCGGCGAACGGGGAAAACCGATCGCGGGCCTTGGCGGCTATCAGATGTTCGATTCGCTCGCAGTCGAGGCGAACGGCAATGTTTGCGTCGCCACTTTGATCTCAGGCTGCATTTCGGTGATCGCGCCCGATGGGAAGCTGGTCGAACAGGTGCCGACCGGCGATCGCGTCACCACCAACATTGCCTTCGGCGGGCCTGAACTGAAGACGGCTTACATTACGCTGTCCGGCAAGGGCGAGCTGGTCGCGATGGACTGGCCGCGGTCTGGTCTGCCGCTGAATTTTTTGAATCGATGACGGCGGCTTCGCGGTTATCGTATCCAACGTCGTCATTCCGGGATGGTGCGCTAGCACCAGACCCGGAATCTCGAGATTCCGGGCTCGATACTTCGTATCGCCCCGGAATGACGGGTGAGAGAAGGAGACACTAATGCCCTGGCCTGAACCGGTGATGCTTGTTGGTCCGCATGCGCGGCTTGAGCCGCTGTCGCACGCGCATATCGACGGCCTGACCGAAGCGGTCAAGGACGGTGAGCTGTGGAAGCTCTGGTACACGGCCATTCCAAAGCCTGAAGACATGGGCATGGAAATCGATCGCAGGCTCGGTCTACAAGCGAAGGGCTCGATGCTGCCGTTCACAGTGTTCGATGCGAACGGCCAGATCGCGGGCATGTCGACCTACATGAATATCGACGCGGCAAACCGGCGGGTCGAGATCGGTTCGACCTGGTACGCCAGGCGCGTGCAACGCACGCCGCTCAATACGCAGTGCAAGTTGCTGTTGCTGACGCATGCGTTCGAAAAACTCGACTGCATCGCGGTCGAGTTCCGCACGCACTTTTTCAATCATCAAAGCCGGCGCGGCATCGAACGTCTCGGCGCCAAGCAGGACGGCATTTTGCGCAACCACCAGATCGCGCCGAACGGCACGCTGCGCGACACGGTTGTTTTCAGCATCATCGCCTCGGAATGGCCGACGGCGAAGGCGCATCTGACGTTTCAATTGAATGAAAAGCCCCGCTAGCAAAAAGATTTGAAAAACGATGGATACGTTCGACTATGTGATCATCGGTGCGGGCTCGGCCGGTTGCGTGCTGACCAACCGCCTGAGCGAAGACGCCGGAACCAAAATCTGCGTGCTGGAGGCAGGTCCGCGCGACTGGCACCCGTATATTCATTTGCCCGCCGGCTTCATCAAGACGTTCCACATGCGCAGCGTCAATTGGGCCTACCAGCAGGAGCCGGGTCCGTGGACCGGCGGCCGCAGCATTTATGCGCCGCGCGGCAAGACGCTCGGCGGATCGTCCTCGATCAACGGCCATATCTACAATCGCGGCCAGCGCCAGGATTTCGACACCTGGGCGCAGATCGGCAACCGCGGCTGGGGCTATCCGGATGTGCTGCCCTATTTCAAGCGGCTGGAGAGACGCATCGGCGAGGGCGACGACACCTTCCGTGGCCGCGACGGCAATCTCACCGTCACGACGATGGACTGGCAGGATCCGCTCTGTGAAGCCTTCATGGCGGGCGCGGTCAGTCTCGGCATTCCGCGCAACCACGATTACAACGGCGCCATTCAGGAAGGCGTGTCGTATGCCCAGCGCACCATCAAGAACGGCCTTCGGGTCAGCGCGGCGACGGCCTTCCTGCATCCGGCGCGCAAGCGCGGCAATGTCGATGTACGCACGCACGCACATGCGACCGAGATCATTTTCGAAGGCAAGCGCGCCGTCGGCGTGCGTTACCGGCGCGGCGGCCGGAATGGCACGCTGCATGAGGTGCGCGCGGCCAAAGAGGTCATTCTGTCCGGCGGCACCTATAACTCGCCGCAGCTATTGCAGCTATCGGGCGTCGGTTCGCCCGATCTTTTGCAATCGCACGGCATCGAGGTTCGCCACGCGCTGGGTGGTGTCGGCGAAGGATTGCAGGATCATTACGCGCCGCGTTCGGTTGCGCGCGTCAAGAACATCCAGACCATCAACGAACGGCGTCAAGGCATTCGCCTGATCGGCGAGGCGATCAAATGGGCGACGACGCGGCGCGGCTTGCTGTCGTTGTCGCCGACCATGGTCTACTGCTTCTGGCATTCCGGCGAGACCGCCGAGAGCTCCGATTTGCAGATGACGTTCACGCCCGCGAGCTACAAGGAAGGTGTGCAGGGCACGCTGGAGGATTTGCCGGGCATGACGGTGACCTCGTGGCAGCAGCGCCCCGAGAGCCGCGGCTATGTCCGCATCCGCTCCGCCGATCCATTCACGCAGCCGATCATCCAGACCAACTATCTCACCGCCGAACTCGATCGCCGCGTCATCGTCGCCGGCATGAAGCTGGCGCGGCGGCTGCTGAACTCCGCGCCGTTGTCGCCCTATTACGACTATGAGGATTTTCCGGGTCCCGGCGTGCAGACCGACGACGAATTTCTGCAAGCCGCCACCAAGCGCGGCACGACGACCTTTCATCCCGGCTGCACCTGCCGCATGGGCCCGGCCGACGCGCCATGGGCGGTGGTCGACGATCAGTTGCGCGTCCATGGTTTGCAGGGCCTGCGCGTCATCGACGCCTCGATCATGCCGCGCATGATTTCGGCCAACCTCAACGCCTCCACCATGATGATCGCCGACAAGGCGAGTGATCTCATTCGCGGCAAGACGCCGCCGGAGGCGGTGACGTTTAGTTAGAGGCCAGCGCGCGCGCCACGTCATTGCGAGCGCCAGCGAAGCAATCCAGCTGGCATAACAGATGTCATCACCGCGCTTGTTGCGGACGGGCGGTGTATATCTCTGCGGCCGCGCTCTACACGCGGCCCCAGCAAATTGAGGTACCGGAAGGGTTTCGCCGGTATAAATTCTGCGATGGCGCTGATAGATTGATCTCATATTTCGGAAAGTCCGATTGCGGGGGGCGATTTTGACATCCGGTTGGACCTTCCTGGTCTCGTTTGCATCAATCGTCACCGGCATCTTCCTTGGGATGAGGCTGCGGGGGCGAATTCCCGCACCCCGGCTTGGCCATGACACCAAGGAAGTCATCAGGCTCGGCGCGGGTCTGCTGGCGACGCTCGCGGCGGTCGTCATCAGTCTGATGATCGCGTCGGCGAAATCGTCCTACGACACCCAGGACGCTCACTTCCGGTTGTTGGCCGCGCATCTCGTCGAGACCGATCAACTGCTGGCGCAGTATGGCCCGGAGGCCTTGCCGGTTCGCAAGCTGATGCGCGAGAGCGTTCCCGCGGCGATGGATCGCATCTGGAACGAGAAGGCGACGGCTTCACAAAATACCGCCTTCACGGTGAACTCGCTCGCCGAGCAGCTCTACAACGCGATCGAGGCGCTCTCGCCCGCCAACGACGCGCAGCGTTCGCTCAAACCCCGCATCGTGCAGGCCAGCAACGAAATCGCGCGGACGCGACTCCTGATCTTTGCCGATGGCGACAAGCCGATCCTGACGCCGTTCCTTCTGATATTGATCGTCTGGCTGACGGTGATCTTTGCAAGTTTCGCCATGTTCGTCGAACCGGGCGTGGTCGCCTGGACGGCGTTGCTGGTGTTTGCGCTATTGGTCTCGAGCGCGCTGTTTCTCGTGGCCGATTTGAGCCAGCCGTTTGCCGGATTGATGCAGATATCAAAGGAACAGCTCAGGCACACGCTCGCGCCGTTGAACTGACGGCGTCCGTTTGCGGACCCACTTCCGCTGTTGAGGGAAGTCGGCGAGCGAGCGGCGGTGCGTACCCTGTTATTGCGTCCTCAGCGGATCACACCTCACGACCCGGTTGAGTCAATTGCACTCCTGCTCGAAAGAAGAATTCGGCTTGACAAGAATAGCGCTTCGGTTGCTCACTGACTGTCTTTTGATCACAGTGTGGGAAAGCCTATGAGTTGCGCTTCGCCCTCTGAAAAATTGACCCATCGTTGATATGGGACGCCACATGGTGGAATGGACAAAAAACTCTGGTCCCGATCGGAATGGCCTTCAAACGGAGCCGGTCACCGGCTTTTTTGACACGTCAAGATCGGTGTCTGGAGCTCCATTACACCTTCCTTCGCAGCCGAATAGCGATCAACCGTCTGATTTAATTTCAAACCCCGACACCGATCTGGCTTTGAGTAAATCAAAATCGCTGATGGCCCTATTGGGAGAGAGGACTAGCTCTTTTAACTCTTCAGGGTCGGCGTCCGGAGATCTATGTCACCTTCCTTCGCAGCCTAATAGCGATCAAACGTCAGGTTTAATTTCAAACCGCGACACTCCACCGGCTTCGAGGGAACCGAAATCACTGAAGGCCCTATTGGGCGAGAGTACGACCGTTTTTGACACCTTAAAGCCGACGTCCGAAGTTCAATTTCATCCTCCTTCGCAGCCGGAAAGCGTTCAACCGTCTGATTTAATTTCAAACCCCGACACCGATCTGGCCTTGAGTGGATCAAAATCGCTGATGGTCCAATTTGGCGGGAGCGTGCCCTCGGATAATATCGATAAGCACTGGGAGGCAGAACGCCGTCGGCTAGAAAAATGGCCCTTCGCAGCGAAGATGACGGTGTTCGCCATGGTAGCAATTGCAACCATGACCGCAATCGCAATTCCTTTGGTCATCTTCGAGGATGACCAGCCATTTATTATCCACGAGCGGATCGTCGTTCCAAAGGAGCCCGCAACGGAAACGGCACTAGCTGTTGCAAAGCGATCAAGCGAACCCCCGCTATCTTCAACGGAACGGAACTGGCCGCAAGATGGCACGAATTGACTCGATTCCCCCCTGATCCCAGATGATTCCGCAGTTGATACCAACTCCGTTGGTTGGGACCAGGTCGTCGTCCCCAAGAAAACCGCAACGGAAACGGAACCAGCTGTTGCAGCGCAATCAAGCGATCCCCTGCTAGCTTCAGCGGAACGGAACTCGCCACCACATCTCATGAATCAAATTAATTCCAGTCCGGCCCCAGACATTACCGCAGCGGTCACCAAATCTGTTGGTCAGGACCGGGTTCCTTCAACACAAGCGCCAGCTGCCATCGAGAAGCGGCCTAGACTTATCGATAAGGAGGAACTGGCCAACCTTCTTAAAAGAGCACATTACTTCCTTTCAATTGGCGATATTGCTCCCGCTCGATTACTGCTGGAACGCGCAGCCGATGCGCCTGACGCGAGCGCCGCGTTTGATTTGGCAGCAACGTACGACCCAGCGGTGCTGACTCGGTCCCATGTGTCGGGTATCGCCCCTGATTTAGCGATGGCGCGAATGTGGTACAAAAGAGCGCTTGAGTTGGGTCACTCAGAGGCCGGGCAGCGCTTGGCTCAATTGCAAAAGTAATTCTTTTTCAATTCCAGTTCCTTCTGGAGTGTCATCCGAGCCGGGTCGATGCGTCGATGTCCGTCGGTAGCTGTAGATCGGACCAAAGGAAGAGCCCCCGGTGCTTTGCGTCGGGGGCCCCTTTTGTTGTGCTTAATCTCGGGCCACGCGGAATGTGTCGGCATCCCGCACAGCCCGTCGTTCGTTTGCCTAGCGATTGCTCGCTTCCTTGTCGTCGTTGTCGTGATCCGGTTTCACGCAGGCAAAGCTCGCGGCACTGGTCGTGCTCCCTTGTCCCTTGTACTTGGCAAATTGCGGGAAAGGACAAAGCGGCCGCTGGAATGCCACGCCCTGCGCCGGAGTGTCATTCACGTATTTCGTCGCCACGATTTTATCGGGCGCTTCTCCCCTTTCGACCCATTGATCGAGAGCCGTGAGAATGTCGTCCGTTGCATCCGAGGGGTTCGGCCCATTCGGCGCACCGAGTTGACCGAAAGCATTTGCGCCGGGTCCGCCGCTGCAGTGCGCCATTCCCGGCACCATGAAGAGACGATAGAAGTCCCTGATGGCTTCGTGGCCGCCCAGTTCTTGCGCCACCGAATGATGGTAGTTGATGTCGTTGATCGGCGAGATGGCGGTATCGCCCCAGCCGACATACTGGATCAATTTACCGCCGTGGTGCTGGAAGGGGCGAAGATTCGGATCAGTCGAATTCAGTATCGCAGCCGTGCGAACGTCGGCCGCGTGAGCGTTTTCAGCCGGCGTATTGGTGGTCGGGGTCCACCCCGAGTTCGGAAACACGATGAACTCGAAGTAATTGTCTCCGAACAGTTCCTGCAACCCGTTGGCTGGGTTGCCGGTATCCGTCAGCCATGCCGGCCAATTCGCCGCGTTGCTGGCCTCATCGCCACCGACGCGGTAACCCGGGAAGATGCCCGGAGGTCCTGAGAAGATCTTCTCGACCGCTTGAATCTTGTCCGCTGTCAACGACAGCTTTGCAGGATTGAAGTTGCAGGCCAGCGGGTTGTTCAGGAATGAATCCGTGCTGAGACCACCGTCGTGTCCCGCGCACTTTGCGAGCATCGAACTGCTGATGACGTTGATGTCGGCTTGGGAGAGATCCCCACCGGAGACCGCGCCAAGCGCGTTCTGATTATAGATGAACCCCGTCATCAAGTGAGTCCAGAAATTCGCTGGCGATCCCGCCACGATTCCATCGAAGTCCTGGGGGAACCGCTGCGCCTCCATCAAGGCTTCGCGGCCGCCATCGGAACAGCCGAGGAAGTAGGATCGACGGGCGCTGTTTGATTTGAAGGCCATGATGACGTCTTTGGCGACGTCCGTCGTCTCCTTGAGCGATCGATATCCGAAATCGATCACCTTCTGAGGATGGCCCAATGCCCATGATCCATCGGTGCCGCCGGCCTCATGCCCATCGTCGGTCGCTGCCACCGCGTAACCCCGGCGAAGCGGCTCGGCCATGCTGCTGTAACTGATTGAACCACAGAAGCCGCCACAACCCACTTGAGCGTACTTCAAGTTCCATCCTGACTCCGGAATCCACACTTCGAATTCGATGTGCGAGTCGCTGGTCGGCGCCGTAAATCCGGCCACCCGGCAAAATGCCGGCAATTCCGGAAGCGATGATGGCGGAGTGGTCGGCGTGACAAAAGTTCCAGCCGGAACGTCCTGAGCGGCCGTTATCGTGGTGTGAGCGCGATGAAAGCTGTTGGCCAATTGCGTGCATGTCGACGCTGCGGCAGGCGATGCCGAAAATAGTCCAACCGCCAGCGGCGCAGCCGTCACCATCAGATACTTCGAGACCTGGTGCCGTTTTCGCTTTTCAATCATGAACGCCTCCCTGTTGCGGTGCATCATCTCGAGCACTTTGGTGTGCCCGCTTCGGTGTGCCCCGTTTCAGCCATGCTACGTCCGTAGCGTGCCGAAGACTGTCGTCGCTTTTACAATTCCGGTTTCACGATGCCGTCGCTCGACGATTTTTTGGTTGCGAGTGGATGGGCCGGCGCCCTTTCAGCCGACCAATTGCAGCGCGCGCACGCCACCACCATCGTCCGCAGTTTTCAGCCTGGCAATTTTGTGTGCCACAAGGGTGAGCCGTCCAATGTCTGGGTCGGCGTGGTCAGCGGACTGGTCAAGGCAACAAACCTGTCCAAGACCGGAAAGCCTGTGACCTTTGCGACTTTCCCGGCCAACTGTTGGTTCGGAGAAGGCTCGTTACTCAAACAGGAGGCGCGCAAATACGACATCATTGCGTTGCGGGACTCCCGCGTCGCCTTGATGCCGGCCGTTACGTTTTTCTGGCTGCTGGACACGAGTATTTCCTTCAACCGCTTCATCATGAACCAGCTCAACGAGCGCCTCGGTCAATTCATGAGTGCGTTCGAGCACGATCGCCTGGACGACCGGGAAGCTCGCATCGCTCATGCGCTTGCGGACATGTTGCACCCGCAGCTTTATCCGAGCCGGGAATGTCGCATTGAAATCTCCAATGAAGAACTCGGTCACCTCGTTGGTGCCTCACGGCCATGTGTAAGTCAGTCTTTACACATCCTGGAGAAATCCGGGCTGATCAAGATCGGCTACCGCACGATCACGGTGATCGATATTGATGGTCTGCGGAGTTTCGGGCGGGTCGCGCGAACAAATTAGGGGCGCTGGCGGCTCGCTCAAAAAAGGCTAGAGGCTGCCGGACTGGCATCCTGGCTTTCCAACAGGATTTTGTTTTGCTGCGGTGCATGAGTCCGGAAGCGGCCACTTTTCGGACCTTACGCGATGTCGGATTTGAGTCCGGAATGCGCGCCAAAGCAGTCACGCAGCAAGCGGCCCTCACACTTCCCTGCGGCTCAAGAACGCCAGCCTCTCGAACAGGTGCACGTCCTGCTCGTTCTTCAGAAGCGCGCCATGCAGCGGCGGGATCAGCTTGCGCGGGTCGCGCTCCCTGAGCATTTCCGGCGTGATGTCTTCGTTCAGGAGCAGCTTCAGCCAGTCGAGCAGTTCCGAGGTCGAGGGCTTCTTCTTCAGGCCCGGCACCTCGCGCACCTCGAAGAAGATGCGCAGCGCCTCTTCGACCATGCGCTTCTTGACGTCGGGGAAATGCACGTCGACGATCCGGCCCATCGTCTCGGCATCGGGAAATTTGATGTAGTGGAAGAAACAACGGCGCAGGAACGCGTCCGGTAGTTCCTTCTCATTGTTCGAGGTGATCATGATGATCGGGCGCTGCTTCGCCTTGATGTTCTCGCCGGTCTCGTAGACGAAGAACTCCATGCGATCGAGTTCGAGCAGAAGGTCGTTCGGAAATTCGATATCGGCCTTGTCGATCTCGTCGATCAGCAGCACCGGGCGTTGTTCAGAGGTGAACGCCTCCCACAGTTTGCCGCGTTTGATGTAGTTCTTGATGTCGGACACCCGCTCGTCACCGAGCTGGCTGTCGCGCAGGCGCGACACCGCGTCGTATTCGTAAAGCCCCTGCTGCGCCTTGGTGGTGGACTTGATGTGCCAGGTCAGAAGCGGAGCTTTCAGCGCTTTCGCGACTTCCTCGGCCAGCACCGTCTTGCCGGTCCCCGGCTCGCCTTTGATCAAAAGCGGCCGCTCGAGCACGATCGAGGCATTCACCGCGACCTTGAGGTCGTCGGTGGCGACATAGTCCTTGGTACCGGTAAATTTCATGAAATGACGTGCCTTATCCTAAAGGGCCTCGAACAGGAAAAGACCGCCGTGAAGGCGGCCGTTTTTGCCAATCTAATTGAAAAAGCGCGCAGGTCTAGGCCAATGCCAATCGATCTGGCCGCCCAGACCCCCGCTGGATGCTCTTGACGAAGGCCGCTCAGCGGGCAATCTGAGGGGTATGTTTTTACAATTCTTCACATCGCTGCGCGAGGCCCAGGTGCCTGTGACCTTGCGCGAATATCTCACGCTGATGGAGGCGCTCGACGCCGACCTCGCGGAGCAGTCGGTCGAGAATTTCTATTATCTCGCCCGCACGGCGCTGGTGAAGGACGAGCGCAATCTCGACAAGTTCGACCGCGTGTTCGGCACGGTGTTCAAGGGGCTGGAAAGCCTGCTCGATGCGATGAAAAAGGCCGACATTCCCGAAGAGTGGCTGAAGAAGCTCGCGGAAAAATACCTCACGGAGGAAGAGAAAAAGCAGATCGAGGCGATGGGCTGGGACAAGCTCATGGAGACGCTTCGCAAGCGCCTGGAAGAACAAAAGGGCCGTCACCAGGGCGGCAGCAAATGGATCGGCACGGCGGGCACCTCGCCGTACGGCGCCCACGGCTATAACCCGGAAGGCGTGCGGATAGGCCAGGAGAAGAACCGCAATTTCCGCGCCGTGAAGGTGTGGGACCGGCGTGAATTCAAGGATCTCGACGGCAATGTCGAGCTCGGCATCCGCAACATCAAGATTGCGCTGAGGCGGTTGCGTAAATTCGCCCGCACCGGCGCGCCCGACGAACTCGATCTCGACACCACGATCAAGGAAACCGCCAACCACGGCTATCTCGACGTGCATATGCGGCCCGAGCGGCGCAACGCGGTCAAGGTGCTGGTGTTCTTCGACATCGGCGGCTCGATGGATTCGCATATCGAGCAGGTCGAGGAACTGTTCTCGGCGGCGAAAAGCGAATTCAAGCACATGGAATATTTCTACTTCCACAACTGCCTCTATGAAGGCGTGTGGAAGCAAAACCGTCGCCGCTTTACGGATCGCACGCCGACCTGGGACGTGCTGCACAAATACCCGCACGACTACAAGGTCGTGTTCGTCGGCGACGCCTCGATGTCGCCTTACGAGGTCATGGTGCCGGGCGGCTCGGTCGAGCATGTCAACGAGGAAGCGGGTTCGGTCTGGCTCGAGCGGATCACGCGCACTTATCCGCACGCGGTATGGCTCAATCCGGTGGCGCAACGGCATTGGGACTATTCGGAATCGACCACCATTATCCGCCGCCTCTTTTCACAGCGCATGTACCCGATCACGATCGAGGGTCTCGAAAACGCGATGAAGGAACTGGTGCGGTAGTTTTAAGTCGTCATTCCGGACGGTCGCGAAGCGGCCGATCCGGAATCTTGAGATTCCGGGTCTGGTGCTCGGCGCAAAATTGAAATTCAATTTTGTCGCCTCGCGCCATCCCGAAATGACTGAGAAAACAAAACGGGAGAACCATGCCCCAGACCATTCATCGCGGAATCAAGGCCCTGGTCGACGAGGCCAATGCCGAAATCGAAACCTTGAGCGCAACTGAAGCGATCAAAGCCGCCGAGAGCAATGACGTGGTTATTGTGGACATTCGCGATCCGCGCGAGCTCGAGCGCGACGGCAAGATCCCCGGCGCCTTTTCCTGCACGCGCGGCATGCTCGAATTCTGGATCGATCCGGCCAGTCCCTATGCCAAGCCGGTCTTTCAACAAGACAAGAAATTCATCTTCCATTGCGCCGGCGGCCTGCGTTCGGCGCTCGCGGCCAAGACCGCGCAGGACATGGGCTTGAAGCCGGTGGCGCATATCGCGGGCGGCTTTGCCGCCTGGCGCGACGCCGGCGGACCGACCGAAAAATGGGAACCGAAGCAGCCGAAGAGTTCATAACTCGTCACACGCGGGCTTGACCCGCGTGTCCATCCCTTCAAAAAAGATGGATGGCCGGATCAAGTCCGGCCATGACGATCGAGTCAGACCGGAGAATTATCAAGCCATGACCACCAACGACCCCCTCGTCTCCACGGAATGGCTGGCGTCACACATCAGCGACGCCAACGTGAAACTGCTCGACGCCACCTTTAAATTACCCGGCATATTGCCATTGCCGAAGGACGACTATCTCGCCGCCCACATTCCGGGCGCGGTGTATTTCGACGTCGATGCGGTGTCGGATCATTCCAACCCGCTGCCGCACATGTTTCCGAGCGCCGAACAATTCGGCCGTGATGTCGGCGCGCTCGGCGTCTCGAATGGCGATACCGTCGTGGTGTATGATGCCGGCGGCTGGGTCGCCGCACCGCGGGTGTGGTGGATGTTCCTCTCTTACGGCCACCGCGATGTCCGCATTCTCAATGGCGGCCTGAAGAAGTGGCGCGCCGAGGGACGTCCAGTGCAAGCGGGTGAGGTCACGGCCAAGCCAGCCACCTTCAACGCCAGCTATGACGCGCGGCGCGTCCGCTCGATTGAAGCGATGATCGCCAATGTCGCAAGCCGCGCCGAGCAGGTGATCGATGCGCGCGCCGCTGAGCGCTTCGAGGGACGCGCGCCGGAGCCGCGGCCCGGCATTCGCGCGGGCCACATTCCGGGCGCACTCAATCTCCCCTACAACAACCTGTTCGATGCGGCGACCGGCACCATGAAACCGCTTGAGGAGTTGCGGAAAGCTTTTGCAGGCGCCGGCGTCGATACATCGAGGCCGATCGTGACAAGCTGTGGGTCAGGCGTCTCCGCCGGTGTGTTGACGCTCGCGCTCTATCGGCTCGGCATTGAAGATACCGCGCTCTATGACGGCTCGTGGTCGGAATGGGGCAAGGCCGATGGTCCGCCGATCGCGACCGGCCCCGGTTAGTTATTGTCTTTGCTGCCGCGTGGTCGCAGCGGGTAGAGGTGGCGCAAAGGGATTGGCCTGCTGCTGTTGAAGCAATTGCGCCGCGAGCAGCGCGCGCGCCGCGAGCCTGCGGCGATGCCCAATGCGGCGGGCATGAACGCGCTTCTTGACGCCGCTCTGGTCATCCGTCGCGCGCTCTCGCCTCTTGTCCTTGACCGCTATGTCGACCGGCGGACCGCCGAGCGTGGCGATTTTCGTTGCGGCGATATTCGTGGCCGTGACATTCGGTTCATCGGTCGCTGCCGGAGCCGCCACGGTCGTCAGCTGCGGGACGGCCGGCTCGGGCGGCTGGGTTGCCGCTGGCGCGCTGCTATCGGACGAAGCATCGGAAGCTGTGATCGCCGCGGTCTTGGTCTCGCCGGTGGTCGCGTCCTCCGCGATGGCTGGCGCGGCCGCCGGAGGCGGTGGAGTTTCCGAAAGTACCGCTTGCGCCGGTTCGGCTTCAGGCTTCGCCGTCTCTGGCGGCGGAATTTCCGCCGGGTTTAATGCGGCAACCTGATCGTGGTTCGCGGATTCCGCGGGCGTCGGCACTGGCTCGACCGGTGCGACAACGACCTTGGTCGCCTCCGCAGGATTCTCTGCCATGGTTTCGACGCTCAAGGTAGCGAGCACGGGCAGCATGGCGTCATTGCGCTGGGCGAAGGTGACTTCCGGTGCGCCGCGCCAGGATGAATTGCTGGCGAACAATTCATGGGCCGCGCGCAGCAGGGCAGCCGCGCCCAGCCCGAAAATGAGGAGCGACATCGACAACATGATCGCTGCGAACAGGAAACGAAAGCCGGGGAGCATGGGCGCGCGGAATTCTTGCGAAAGCTTGGGCGAACGGGAACGCGGTGGCCACTGATGGAGGTGATTTGCCGCGCGCTGGAAATGAAAGCGACGAATCAACTCGTTGAAGAATAGCGCAACGGCTTTACGACGCTTGTGAAATCTCGCCGCGATTTGAAATCTGAAAGCCTCTGTCACTCTGGTGCCGCAGCTTTTGAGCGGTAAAGCCTGGCTATCGGCCATCCAGCTTCGAAGGGCGGTTCTGGGCGGACGACGAAAACCGACGAAAAATGAGGTATTTGGCCCTCACAAAATGGTCGAATCCGGTGCAGGTAGGGCTATTCTGTCTTGAATGCGCCGCGATCTTCCGTCATCTCCCGTTAACGATCCGGTGCAGCCTTTTGGATATACAGGACTGGGCTATTCTTAGGATTATTCTTGGGGCTACTGGGGCTATTCAAGAGCAATGATGACCAAGCGCATTCTGACGATCTGTGCCGCGGCTTCTGCCGTTCTGGCGGCCGTGGCTGCGGGAACCTCGCTTGCGTCGGCGCAGGGCTATCCGCCTCCGGGGACGGTTTATTCGCCTTCTCCGCAGCCCTATCCGCCCTATCCGGGTGACTATCGCGCCGCGCCGCGTCCGATGGAATACGACGTGCTGGAGGACGAGGACGGGCCCGGTTCGACCAGGCTGCCGCCACCCGGCCCGAGCGGCGATCCCCGCTACAGCCGTCGCCCCATCTATTCCGACCAGGGCCCGATCCTTTCGCCGGATGATCCGCGCTATGGCCGGCCGGCCTATCCCGACCGCGGCCCGGTAATGTCGCCAGACGATCCGCGTTACGGCCGTCCCGCTGGTCCCCCGCCGACCTATTCCGACCGTGGTCCCGTGATGTCACCGGATGACCCGCGCTACGGCCGTCCCATGCCGCCGCCGGGAGCCTATTCCGGCCCCGTGATGTCGCCCGATGATCCGCGCTACGGGCAGCCCTCACCGCCGCCGGTGATTTATGCGGACCGGCCGGCCGGTGCACCGCAGCCTTACGGGCAGGGCGAGGCATATCTCAACGATGACAGAAGCGGGGCTCGGCCGCCCGGCGCCGTCGGATCCGCCAACGTGACCGGCAGCGTGCAGCCGTCGCAAGGCGCCGCGCCGCAAGGGCCGGAAAACAGGACGACGATGCTGTTGCCGGCGGACGAGCAGCCGGATGCTGCGCCCGTCAACCTGCCGCCGAACCTGCGCCGGCAGGAAGTCAACTTCGTCACCAAGGAGCCGGCAGGGACGCTGATCGTCGATACGCCGAACACCTATCTCTATTACGTGCTCGGCAATAACCGCGCGATCCGCTACGGCGTTCGCGTCGGCCGCGACGGCTTCACCTGGAACGGCGTGCAGAAGATTTCACGCAAGGCGGAATGGCCGGATTGGCATCCGCCGCCGGAGATGATCGATCGCCAGCCTTATCTGCCACGGTTCATGGCCGGCGGCCCCGGTAATCCCCTGGGGGCGCGTGCGATGTATCTCGGCAATACCGTCTATCGTATCCACGGCACCAACCAGCCCTCGACGATCGGCAAGTTCGTCTCCTCGGGCTGTATCGGCATGCTGAACGAGGACGTCTCGGACCTGTTCGACCGCGTCAAGGTCGGCACCCGCGTGGTCGTATGGCCCGGCAGCCCGCCGCCGGGATCGACCACGACGGCGTCAGCAGCACCAATTCCCGGACCGGCCATGGCGTCGCCCGGCGGCCAGCCGGCGGTCCCGCCGCTCCCACCGCCGGTGACGGTCCGCTAAATCAGCCAACAGATATTGCGAAAAGCGCGCCAAACGGCGCGTTTTTTTGTCGCGCCTGTCGCCGCGTCGCGAGGGACCAGGAAGTTCACGCCCAAAGCCACTTGATCAAGACGGCTTGACCGCGTCCGGACATCGCGGGAGTTTTACCGGATGGACACTCAAACCGCGCGAGGTGGCGACATCCATGTTGGCGGCACGGCGACGAGCCGCGCCCAACCGGCCGCGGTGTTTGCGCTCCTGAAAGACAGTCGCGGTTGGCCGCGCTGGTCGATATTCATCTCGTCAGGACTGGAGCGCCCGGGCGATCACGAGCCGGATGGCATCGGCGCGATCAGGACATTTGCGACGCATATCTCCAGAACCCGCGAACTTGTGACAGCGCTCGTTCCCGATCGGCAGTTGAGTTATCAGCTGCTCTCCGGCTTTCCGTTTCGCAACTATCACGCCGACGTAGTGCTGACGCCTTTGAATGCCGGCACGCGCATCGACTGGACCGCAAGTTTTCAGTGCCGCGCCGGCACCGGCTGGTTCTGGCGGCTGTTCATGAACAAGGTGCTCTCCGACATGAGCAAGCAATTGGCCGTGGCGGCGGAGAAGGTGGATTTTACCGGCCGATGAGACTCGTCATTGCGAGCGTCAGCGAAGCAATCCGGTTTGCACCGTGGAAAAGACTCTGGATTGCTTCGTCGCTATGCTCCTCGCAATGACGCTGAGGGCGCTACGCCAACCTTCGCACCGGCTCGCTTTTGAACCAGCCGTCGATGCCTTCGACCATCTGGGTGTAGTGGGCGATGAACGTCTCCTGCGTGACGTAGCCGAGATGCGGCGTCAGCACGAGGTTGTCGAGCTTGCGGAAGGGATGATCGACCGGCAGCGGCTCGACTGAGAACACGTCCACCGCCGCGCCCGCGATCTTGCGGGCTTTGAGCGTTTCCAGCAGCGCCATCTCGTCGACGATCGGCCCACGCGCGCTGTTGACGAGGAAACTCGTCGGCTTCATGCGACCAAGTTCGGCCGCGCCGACGAGGCCGCGCGAACGGTCGCTCAACACCATATGGATGGTGATGATGTCGGCGGTCGAGAACAACTCCTCCTTGGTGGCGTAGGTGACGCCGACTTCCTTGCAGCGCTCGGCCGTCAGGTTCGGGCTCCAGGCGATCACGTTCATCCCGAACGTTTTCGCGATCGTGGAAACCTTGGCGCCCAGTTTGCCGAGCCCGACCACGCCCAGCGTTTTGCCGTCAATTTCGATGCCGACATGTTTCTGCAGATATTCGCCGGCATGCATGCGGGCGTTTTCGCGGCCGATATTGCGGGTGAGCTCAAGGATCATGCCCATGGTGAGCGCCGCGGTCGGATCGCGCGGCCAATTCGTACCGCAGACGACGACTCCTTTATCCTTGGCGGCCGTCATATCGATCGCGGCGTTGCGCATGCCGGAGGTGATCAAAAGTTTCAGCTTGGGGAGCGCGTCGAACATCTCACGCGGAAACGGCGTGCGCTCGCGCATCGCCAGGATGATCTCGAAATCCCTTAAGCTGCTGACGGCGGCGTCCTGTGAGGCAAAGGGCTGGTTGAAGACGGTGATATCGATGCGATCCTCGACCCTGGACCAGTCCGCGAGCTTGAGCGAGAGATTGAGATAGTCGTCGAGAATTGCACAGCGCAGCCGCGTCATAGGTCAGGTCCGTTTCTGTTGATTATCGACGGCGCATGACCCGCGCCGCCTGTTGAAAAGCAGCGCATGGTCGCGCGCGGCGCTTTTTCAGGCAAGCGCCATCGCGATCAAAATTACGGGGCTGTCGGGATATCCCGCCGGCGGGGACGGATGGGTGATCAGCGGGCGTTCCGGCGGGCAGCGGCCTGTTTGGCGCGGCAGGCCGGGCCTGGTCCGCGCATGTAGTGCAGTTCCGGCCGGTAGGGGTCGAATGCCCTGTTGACGAACTGGCGGAAGACCTCGCGGAGGCTGGCAATGCCGTTCGCCCGGACCTGACGGTCGGGAGCGGGAGAGGCAAAGGATGCCGAATCGATCATCGCCATGACGAATCCTGTCTTTTTTCGGTGTCTTCTGACCCATTGGACGCCTGCTTCCGGCGTCGGGTTCGAGTTTCGGGCGCAAATGATTAAAAGAAGGTTTCAATTGTCGGGTTCTGGCGCGGATGGTGTCGATCCCGTCTTCCGTGGTGAACAGATGGAAAACCCCATCCTCTCCGGTTGCCCTTTGGGGGCCGCGCCGCTACATCAGCCCCAGCTAAACATCCTTAAAAATCCGTATTTCAGGGGCCACGATGGCGCGCCAGTTCGTCTACTTCATGCAGGGTTTGACCAAGAGCTACCCCACCCGCAAGGTGCTCGATAACGTCCATCTGTCGTTCTATCCCGACGCCAAGATCGGCGTGCTCGGCGTCAACGGCTCCGGCAAATCGACCCTGCTCAGGATCATGGCCGGCCTCGACAAGGAATATAACGGCGAGGCCTGGGTCGCCGAGGGCGCGCGCGTCGGCTACCTCGAGCAGGAGCCGCAGCTCGATGCCAGCAAGACGGTTCGCGAGAACGTCATGCTCGGGGTGGCCAAGCAGAAGGCGATCCTCGACCGCTACAACGAACTCGCGGTCAATTATTCGGAAGAAACCGCCGACGAGATGACCAAGCTGCAGGACGAGATCGAGGCCGCCGGTCTCTGGGATCTCGACAGCAAGGTCGACCAGGCGATGGACGCGCTGCGTTGTCCGCCCGACGACGCCGATGTGACCAAGCTCTCGGGCGGTGAGCGCCGCCGCGTCGCGCTGTGCAAGCTGCTGCTCGACCAGCCGGAGCTGTTGCTGCTGGATGAGCCGACCAACCATCTCGACGCCGAGTCCGTGTCATGGCTCGAGGGCCATTTGCGCAACTATCCCGGCGCGATCCTGATCGTTACCCACGACCGCTATTTCCTCGACAACGTCACGAGCTGGATTCTCGAACTCGACCGCGGCAAGGGTATTCCCTACGAAGGAAACTATTCTTCCTGGCTGCAGCAGAAGCAGAAGCGGCTCGAACAGGAAGGCCGCGAAGACGCGGCCCACCAGCGCACGCTCGCCCGCGAACAGGAGTGGATCGCGGCTTCGCCCAAAGCGCGCCAGGCCAAGTCCAAGGCGCGCTACCAGCGCTATGAAGATCTGTTGAAGCAGGCGAGCGAGAAGCAGACGCAGACCGCGCAGATCACGATTCCGGTGGCTGAGCGGCTCGGCCAGAACGTGATCGATTTCGAAGGGCTGACCAAGGCCTATGGCGACCGCGTCCTGATCGACAATCTCTCCTTCAAGCTGCCGCCGGGCGGCATTGTCGGCGTCATCGGCGCCAACGGCGCCGGCAAGACGACGTTGTTCCGGATGATCACCGAGCAGGAAAAGCCGGACGGCGGCACCATCACGGTCGGCGAGAGCGTACATCTCGGCTATGTCGACCAGTCGCGCGACGATCTCGAGGCCAAGAAGACCGTGTGGGAAGAAATTTCCGGCGGCAACGAACTGATCCTGCTGGGAAAGCGCGAAGTCAATTCGCGCGGTTATTGCTCGTCGTTCAATTTCAAGGGCGCCGACCAGCAGAAGAAGGTCGGCGCGCTGTCGGGCGGTGAGCGCAACCGCGTGCACCTGGCCAAGATGCTCAAGTCCGGCGCCAACGTGCTTTTGCTCGACGAGCCGACCAACGATCTCGATGTCGATACCTTGCGCGCGCTCGAAGAAGCACTGGAGGATTTTGCCGGTTGCGCCGTGATCATCAGCCATGACCGCTGGTTCCTCGACCGCATCGCCACCCACATGCTCGCTTTCGAAGGCGACAGCCATGTTGAATGGTTCGAGGGCAATTTCCAGGACTATGAGAAGGACAAGATGCGCCGGCTCGGCCAGGATTCCGTCATCCCGCACCGGGTGAAGTACAAGAAGCTGACGAGGTAGCGAGCGACGTCCAATGCCGTCTTTGCGAGCGCAAGCGACTTGTCCGCCGAAGCTTGCGCGAAGGCGGAAGCAATCCAGTCAACTTGCTATCAGAGCAATCTGGATTGCTTCGTCGCTTGCGCTTCTCGCAATGACAATTGTCGGATTTCCCGCCCACGCCGCGCCCGATGCCGCCTTCACCCAGTTCATCGCGTCGTTGTGGCCGGAGGCGCAAGCCCAAGGCGTTTCGCGCGCGACATTCGACCACGAAACCTTAGGCCTTGAGCCCGACTACAAACTGCCTGATCTGATCCTGCCGGGGCGGCCCGCCACCGGCGCGCCGTCGCAGGCCGAATTCGTGCAGGTGCCGGCCGATTACATCAAGGAAGCCTCCATCGAACGGCTTGCGGCTGAAGGCCAAAAGCTGATGGCGAAATATCGCGGGCCCCTCGACGAGATTGAGAAACGTTTCGGCGTGCCCGCGCCAATCCTGCTTGCGATCTGGGGCCGCGAAACCGACTACGGCCGCTACACGCTGCCTTATGACGGTGTGCGCGCACTGGCGACGCAAGCCTATGTCGGCCGGCGCAAGGATACCTACCGCAGTGAGTTCATTCTGGCGCTGAAGATGCTCAGCGACGGAGTCGTGAGCCGCAAGGATTTGCGCGCGTCCTGGGGCGGCGCTGTCGGCCTCACCCAGTTCCTTCCGTCGGAATACTACAAGCACGGTGTTGATTTCGATGGCGATGGCAAGGTCGATCTCTGGCATTCGGTGCCGGATGCGCTGGCGTCGGCCGCCGAGCAACTCGTCAACAAGGGTTGGAAGACGGGCGTGCGCTGGGCCTATGAGGTAACCGTGCCTGCGAATGTCGACTGCACCACGGGCGTGCCGGAAGTGACAAAGCCGCTTCGTGATTGGTTGCGCGATGGCTTCGTGCCGGTACGCGGACAAAAATTGAATGCGACCGAGCAGGCGGAGGAAGCCTCGCTGTTGCAGCCGGAAGGCATCTATGGCCCGTCATTCCTGACCACGAAGAACTACTTCGTGATCAAGGAGTATAATTTCTCCGATCTCTATGTGCTGTTCGTCGGCCATCTCGCCGACCGCATGGTGAGCCCGCTTCCCTTCGCCACGCCTTGGTCGGCGTCGACGCAGCTGCGCACGAAGGATGTCGAGGCGATGCAGCGTCATCTCACCCGCATCGGGCTTTACGCCGACAAGATCGACGGCAAGGCGGGCATGAAGACGCGCTCGGCGCTGGGCGCCTATCAAAAACAGGCCGGGCTGAAAGTGGATTGCTGGCCGAGCGAGGCCGTGCTGCGCTCGATCGAAGCGGCGCGATAAAAAACCCGGCCTTTTCAGGCCGGGCCTTTCGAAATGGAAGCGCTAGATTTTATTTTGACGCGTTTTCTTCATGCGAACCGGTACCCACTTCGCTTGAAAACGCTCCGATCAGGTCTTACGGGCAGACCTGAATGCGGCGGAAGCGCCACTCGTAGCCATCCCAGAAGCGCTGACGCTCCCAGTGGCAGCCTTCCACGTAAACCGGGGGCGGGGGAGGGGCCTGGCTCGCGGCAACCGCGCCGCCGACGATCGCGCCGCCGATGATGCCGCCAGCAATCGCGGCACCCAGGGCGCGCTGCGCGCTGGCCGGGGTTGTGGTGAGCGCGCCGGCAACCATTGCGACAGCAAGGAGCGCAGCAAATGTCTTGTTCATGTCTTCAACTCTCCGGGTGATGCGGCGCTTGCCAGCGCCGAGAGGGGTTAGGTTAGGTTCGCACGCTGGTCTCTAAGTTTACCCTGTCGCCTACAAAAGCGCACAACGGTCAACCCAAAGTAAACGTTGTTGAGAATATTCGCCTAAAAACGGTTTTTTCGGGCCAATATTCCTGCGACACATGGAAATCAGGCGAGATGGGGGGACATCTCGCCTGATTTAATGAAGATGAACGAGCTAACGGGCTTTAGCCGCAGAGGCTTTAGCCGCAGACCTGCACGCGGCGGATCCGCCAGGCGTAGCCGTCCCAGAAGCGCTGACGCTGCCAGTAGCAGCCACCCGGATCGGCTGCGACGTAAGCCGGGCCACCGTAATAGGGGCGAGGTCCGTAGTAGCCGGGTCCGTAATAGCCGGGTCCATAGTAGGGGCCCGGACCATAGTAGTATGGGTTCGCAACGGCGCTGCCGACGATGGCGCCGCCGATAATTCCGCCGGCGATCGCGGCGCCCAACGCGCGTTGGGCATGGGCCGGCGCCGAGGCTCCAAAGGCCAAGGTCGCGACAGTGGCCAGTGCCACCAGTGTGTTCCTCATCGCATCACCTTTCTGATTGAGTACGAGACTGCGCTATCCAAGTGGTCCCTCAACCAAAAGTTCCACATTTCACTTGAATGATCAATGAACGGCGCGGTCTTATTCCCGGCGTAATCCAGCAACTTCGGAAACAATTGTGCAACGCATGGTCGAGCCTTGCCGTGGTTCGGAGGTTCACCGCGGAGGCCGATGAGAGCGCGCAGAGCGCTGCGCCGGGTGATTTGGCGCCAGCGCGCCTCTTTAAATTCATTCCAGTCTGAGCCTTCCATCAGTTTGGAATTGCTTCAAAACACCGCTTTTCCTTTTGCATCTGATGCCGCCCTTCAATATTTGAAAGTCTCCGCATCACCGATGCACCGATGGGCTCGCCGCTTAAATGATTGTCTGTTCCTGTAACGTGCTTAGCGACCACGATGTCCGCAGTGCCGTCGAAAGCTCGCAGCATCTTCCCCGCAACGCCAAGCAGATTTACGGTTGTCTCGGATGCAGCGCCGAGTGCGGCCGTTGCGCGCGCACCATCAAGACCATCATCGACGAGGCGTTGGGCGCCTGCGCCAAGGCCTGCTGCGCCGGTTGTCCGCACAGCCATAGCCATGGCCACGCCGACTCACATCCGTCTGAAGACTTCGCCATCGCGGCGGGTTGATAATCCCGTATCATATTGAATAATTTGTTCTTTTCGACACTTTTGCCGATCAGGTAAAAGAGTTGCTCCGGCTCGAAATCTCATTTAGAAGTGTTCTAAATTATCGCGTGAGACTCTTCCGCGGTTTTTCAACCGGAGTGCACCATGCAGGGCGACCCCAAGGTCATCGACTATCTCAACAAGGGTTTGCGCCACGAACTCACCGCCATCAACCAGTACTGGCTGCATTACCGGCTCCTCGCCAATTGGGGCCTGTTGGAGATGGCCAAGGTCTGGCGCAAGGAATCCATCGAGGAGATGGAGCACGCCGACAAGTTCACGGACCGCATCCTGTTTCTCGACGGCTTTCCCAACATGCAGGTGCTCGATCCCTTGCGGATCGGCCAGAACGTCAAGGAAATCATCGAGTGCGATCTGGCGGCCGAGCACAGCGCCCGCAACCTCTATCAGGAAGCGGCAACCTACTGCCACGGCGTCAAGGATTACGTCTCGCGCGACCTGTTCGAGAAATTGATGAAGGACGAGGAACACCACATCGACTTCCTCGAAACCCAGCTCGATCTGATCGGGCGCGTCGGGCTCGAGCTCTATACCCAGAAGCATATTGGCGGGCTCGAGAGCTCGAACTGACGGGAACGTCGCGGAAGTTTTCCTGGTCGTCCCCGCGTACGCGGGGACCCATACCGCGGAATCTTTCTAGAGGGCGCTCCGTTAGACGTTCTTCGTAACAACGTCTAACCGTGGCTATGGGTCCCTGCGTTCGCAGGGACGACAAAGGACGCCGGTCACAACTGCGTCTTGTAGCGCGCCTCGACCGCGGCCTGCGGCTCCGGCTCGCCGAGCCGGGTCTGGTCGTGGATCACCTCGCTGATCGAGGGAAAGATGTCGCGTTCAACCTGCACGTCCCTCGACCACAGCTTCGAGCGCATCAAGGCCTTGCCGCAATGGAAATAGGCTTCGTCCACGTCGATGCGCAGCACGGCGCGCGGCAGCTTGCCAAACTCCTTCATCGCCTCGAGCAAAGCCGGGTCCACCGTCACCACACCCTTGCCACTGACGCGCAGTGTCTCGTCCAGCCCCGGCACGAAGAAGACCAGGTGCACGCAGCCCGTGCCCTCGACGATATTCTTGAAACTGTCGATCCGGTTGTTGCCGGGCCGATCAGGCATCAAGAGCCGGTTCGGACCATCGATGTGGACAAAGCCCGGACCGCCGCCGCGCGGCGAGGCATCGACGCTGCCGTCGGAGCCTGAGGTCGCCAGCACGCAGAACGGCGACATCTCGATGAATTTCCGCGCGTGGATGTCGATCTCCGGCCGCGCTTTCGCGATCACCCGCGCGGTCGGCTCGGGGTAGATCGTCTTGAGGTCACCAGGGCAAAGCTCGCTCACCATCGCTCTCCCTGAGGGAATGCCGGTCGCCACGAAATTATCACTGCCGCAAGCGGCGAGCTACCCCAAATCCCGTCGCCATGGCCAGTCGATGATTTCGGCGGAAAACAGCGCCCACCAGATCAATACCGGCTGAAAAGCGAGCCGTGGCCCGTGATAGAGCCAGCTATTGGCGATGTGCGGCAGGTCGATGCCTTCGATGGCGTGCTTGAAATTGGCCGGCCACACGCAAAGGGCATAGGCTGCGAGCGCAAATCCCGCCCAGCGACGCAGCGGTGTCGTGACCAGCGCCACGGCGCCGGCCAGTTCACACAGGCCGGTGATCAAGATGACCTCGGGGGCAAAGGGCACCCAGGACGGCGTGATCGCGAGCAATTTGTCCGGCGCGACAAGATGGGCGATGCCGGCGGCGGCGTAGAATATGGCCATCATCCATCGCATCGCGGCGCGAATGACGTTCAGGCGGTCGGTTGGCATGGGCGGTTTTTGGATGATTTCAGATCTCAGACGGCATCAGCGGGGACAAAGCAGCTGATGATGATGCCGCCGCGGTGATGAACATACCATACCACAGCCTGTCCCACCGGATTGCCGCGATCACGGATAATCGCATGGGCCGGCACTTCCATCCACTGGCCCTCGATCGGCACCCAATAGGCGCCGGCGTGGAAATCATATTCGGTCTGGTGACCGTCGGAGATGTCGCAGCACGGTACGCCGTTCGGCGCGATCACGCCCTTGAACCAGGCCCTGATATCGGCAGGGACATTTTCATATTGACCGTTGTCGAAGGCGAGCGCGGTACCAGCCAGGGCGCCATACACGGCAAGCCAAGCAAACCCTGCATGTCTTCGCATTCGATCCTCCACCCGGCTTTGGGGAATCAAACTTGAACGCGATTAGGCCCGAGACGCTCGACAGATGCACGCTCAAATAATAAGCGTTGGCATTGCACCTAAATTGATGCGCCGCGAAAAGCGTTTCTCCGCGGGAGCCTCACATCGCGCGTGCAGGCGCCGATTTCATCAGCTGCTCAAGTTCTGACTTGTAGAACTTCGCAGCTCCGGTCGTGCCGTGCCCGCGCGTCTCGGTCGAGGCCGGGATCAGATAGAGGCTGCCATGCTTGATCGCTTTGATCGCGTCTAACGTGACGCCGGTTTCCGGCGGATTGCGTTCGTCGTCGGCGGAGTTGACGGCGAGCAACGTGGCCTCGATGCGAGACAATCCTGCCGACGCATCGTAATCGCGCGAAGCTTCCCACTGATAGATGAAGTCGTTGGCATCGGTCGCAACGCCTGCCGCCAGCCGCTCGTCGATCATGTGGTCCGCCTTAGCCGCCGTCGACGCCTGGCTTTGATAGGCGAGTGTGCCGCCGGAGGTGGCGAAGCCGTAAGCCGCGACCGCGTATTTCATCATGCGCGGCTGGCTCGTATAATTGCCGTTATTGTAGTCGGGATCGTTGCGGATGGTTTCGATCATCATTCGCCGCAAGATCCAGTTGCGCGCGGCCATGGCCGTCGGTTGCGAAGCCATCGGCACCACCGCGTCCATCATGTCCGGATATTTTTCCGCCCAGAGCCAGGCGTGCATGCCGCCCATGGAATTGCCGATCACGAGCCGCAGATGCTTGATGCCGAGGCCCTCCTTGACGAGCCGATACTGGGCTTCGACCATGTCGTCATAGTCGTATTTCGGAAATGCGGTCTTCATCCCGTCCGATGGCTTGGCGGATTTGCCGTGGCCGATGCCGTCCGGAATGATGATGAAATATTTCGAGGCGTCGAGCGGCTGGCCTTTTCCGAACAACTCGCCGGCAAAGGCCGGCGTCAGCATGCTCGCCGCCGAACCGCCGGAGCCGTGCAGCACCAGCACCGGCTGGCCGGTTGGCTCGCCCAGGAGCGTGTAATGCAGCTTCAATTCCCCCATCACCTCGCCGCCGTGAAACTTGAAGTCGCGGGCAATGAAGTCGCCCTGTTTGGGCGCGGGATCGTCTGCGGCGACAGCGGCAAACGACGACAGGGCAAAGATCATCGATAGCGCCAACCGCAGAACTCTCACGGCGTCGTCCCCTCATTATGGTTCGTCTTGTTATGATTTGTCTTACGGCTCGCCTTTAAGACTTGCCTTAAGGCTTGCCTTTAAGGCGTGTCCTGGACGTCGGTCTCCGGGCGATCACTGCCGGAGGCGGTTTCGGTATGCCATTTGCCATCCGCAGTCTCATATTCAATCGCCTCGGTGCGCCCGGGTACGCGCTGCTCGGCGGCGGCGCGCCGCGCGGCTGCTAAAGCCCTGGCGTGGGTCGGGAAGCTTTCCGAGAACACGCCGTCGACGGTATAGGCCCAACCGCCATCATGCTCGACGATCTTGTAGGTGACGTGACTCATTGGAAACTGCCTTATCCCCGGCTGGACCGGTTTTGCGGAAAGCCATTGAACGATCTATTCTATGTTAGATCTGGCCGCTAGCCATACCCTTGTATGTGGTCGGCCCTTGTTGCGAATGCAGGGAGATCGAAATGTGCCGAAACATCAAGACGCTGTTCAACTTTGAGCCGCCGGCAACCGACGCCGAAATCCATGCGTCCGCGCTGCAATTCGTGCGCAAGCTGTCCGGCTTCAACAAGCCGTCGCAGGCCAACGAGGCCGCCTTCGACCGCGCGGTCGAGGAGGTCACTGCCGCCGCGCACCGGCTGCTCACCTCGCTGCATACCCATGCCCCCGCGCGCGACCGTGACGTGGAGGCCGAAAAGGCGAAAGAGCGCTCGCGGCTGCGGTTCGGGTAACGACTAAAGGACCGGTCATGATCTGGTACGTCTATGTCGGCTGGTTTTTCGCGGGCGCGTTTTTGACGAACGCGATCCCGCATATCGTGCAGGGCATGTGTGGCAATCGGTTCCAGACTCCGTTCGCTTCGCCGCGCGGCGCGGGAGAGTCTTCTGCGGTGGTCAACGTGCTCTGGGGATTTCTGAATCTCGCGATCGGCGGCGCGTTGCTTTACATCTTGCTGCCGCAACTGCCGCCGCCATGGCCGCTATGCGCGGTGGCGCTGATCGGCGGGCTGATGCTCGCGCTCTACCTCGCCCGGCGTTTCGGCCAGGTGCGGACACAAGCCCCGCACCCCTAATTCTCAACGTCGCGTCGCTTCTTGTCTTTCTTCTTGCGTTTCTTGTCTTTTTTCTTGCGGTGCTCGTCATCGTCGTCTTCGAGCACTTCCTCCTCGGGCTCGACGAGCGCGGCAAGAGTATTGGCTTCGCGTTCGGCGGCCTCGAGCGCCTCGCGTTCGCGCTGGCGCTTGTAGTCTTCATAGGCGTCGAACAGCAGGTGTAGCCACGGCATCACCTGATCGATCGACGGCAACTGGCCGGGCAGGCCCGCTTCGCCGCGCGGTCCCTTTTCGCCCGGAGCGCCCGGCTTTCCCTGCGCCCCCGCTTCGCCGCGGGCGCCTCGCGGTCCAGCTTTTCCCGGCTTGCCTTCTGGTCCCGGTTTGCCACGCTTACCTTCAGGGCCGGCCCGGCCCGGATGACCCTGTGGTCCCGGCGGTCCGCGTCGGCCGACTGTGTCGTTCGCCACTGGCTTTGCTCCTGGTGATGACCTTAACCATTCTTAGCAGACGACGAATGGCACCAGCAATTGTACGGGGGACTGATCAACATCAATCGTAAACCTTGCCGGCCGTAGCATGAGCGCAAAGGCCACAAAGCAAGGAGATTGCGATGAATCCCGGCTGGAAGGTATTTTGGTTATTTGCGCTGGTGTTTGCCGTCGCACTGGGTTTGGAGCGGACATTCGTTCCCGATGTGGTGCCAATCGCGTTTGCCGACGAACCGCAACCGTCGTGGATGGTTCAGACAGCGTTCCTCTTGCGCACGCTCGAACTGATGACGGGCACCGTCGCGCTGATCGCGCTGCTCCTGATGTTTGGCGTGTGGGCCGACAGGCTGCGCGGGGCGCACCGAAGTGTGCAGGAAGGACTGAAGGCGGACGGACCGTCGATCGGCTCGCGCTAGAGGGGCGGATTTCGCAAACGGCCACACTAGCCGCATTCGCCAAGCGCCTTGCGCCAGCCGGGGGTGTCGATCGGCGGCAGACCGTAGCTGCGCCCTTCCAGCAACGCTACCAGACATACTGCGCGCATTCGCATTCTCGAGAATCCTCGCTGTTTCAGATCGCCCGGTAGCCGCCATCCGCCATCACGATCGATCCCGTCACGTAAGCGGACAGATCTGAAGCGAGAAAGATCGCTGGCCCCACGATATCTTCGGGTTTGCCCGCGCGCCCAAGCGGCGTGTGGTCGATGAAAATCTTCACCAGTTCCGGATTGTTGGCGCGCACCGTGGCATTGAGCGGCGTTTCGATCAGGCCGGGGCCGATCGCATTGACGCGCACGCCGAACTTGCCGAGTTCGGCGGCAAGCGCGCGGGTGAAGCCGAGCACGCCGTGCTTGGAAGTGGTGTAGGCCGGCGAGTTCGGCGTGCGCACATGCACAAAGGACTGGATGGAAGCAATATTGACGATGCGGCCCTTGGTGGCGCGAAGCTGCTCGAGGAAAGCGTGCGTCACGTTGAACACACCGTTGAGATTGATCGCAATAATATCTTCCCAATCCTTGATCACAGCCGAACTCTCGCCTGTAAATGCGTTGCGGCGGTTGATGCCGGCATTGTTGACGAGAATCGAGACTTGGCCGACCTGCTCGTGGACCAGTTTGGCGATCTTCACGCAGTCGTCGCGCCCGGTGACGTCGAGCCGGTAACTTGAAGCCCTGCCGCCCGAGCGGCGAATTTCTTGCGCGGCGTTCTCGGCCGCGTCCGCGTTGATGTCGAGGAGGACCACTTGGGCGCCTTCGCGGGCAAAGCCTGTCGCGATCGCGCGGCCGATGCCGGAGGCAGCACCCGTCACGGCGGCGATATGATGTTCGAGAAGCGGCATGTGATTTTCCTTGTGTGTTCCCCGGAGCTTCGCGATTTTTCAGACAGCTTAATTCAAATCGATGCGGACAGAAACCAAAAGCGTTAGCTCAACACGGTGTTTCATGGCCTGGGGAATTCGCCATGGACAGGCAGCTCGCAGAATGGAAACTTGAGCTCCATCTCATCTGGTCGGCGCATGCGCCGGACTATGACGAGGCGGTGCGGCTCGCGCTTGAGATCGCGAGTCGCAGCGAGGAAGAAACGTTGCGTCAGGCCGCCTCCCAGGCGCTGCCGATCTTACGGCGCGCGGCGCGAGAGGATGCCGACCACGCGACGCGCGGTGCCGCGCGGCGGCGGCTCGGCGTCATTCGCGAAGTGTTGTCGGCGTTCGCCGTACCGCAATTCGGCAGGCGAACAACCGCGCTGAAAACCTCGACGCCGGAAGAACGGTGCCGCGAGCTGCTCGGATTGCCGCTCGACCGCCACCTTTCTGAGCGCGAAATTCATCGCGCCTACAAACTGCTGGCCAAGCGCGCCCATCCAGACGCCGGTGGCAATGCCAAATCCTTCCTGAAGATATCGGCGGCGCACGACGTGTTGATGAGAGGGCGGCGAATGCCGCTGCGTCATTGACCGGCGCGGCCTCGCGGGTCCGTTCTAGTGGTAGCAAGCCCGATAACGGTAAAAGGGCTGGCAGGATTTCCGGATCTTGGCGTCGCCTTCATCGTCAAGAAAGACAACGTCGAGATGCGCGTCCGTGTTGAACAGCGCCCCAAAAACGCGATCCATCTGTAGCGCGAGTTTGCCGCTTTCTTTCTTGTCGTAAGTCACGAGACCGAGCATGACGCCACTGTTGATTCCGTTGTAACTGGCGCGGACGAGATAGGCCCGCGCCACGGTCGCATTGAGATCGAGCAGGACGGAGATCGCTTCTTTCAGCCGCTGTTCGTGCGCGCCGTCCTGTTCGCCGGTGAAGGTGATGTCAGAGGCTGGGAATTGATGAAGCAATCAAACCTCCCTGTTGAGGTAAGAAGATGGGTAGGGTTCATAACGTGCACCCATGCCCATCGTTCCGCCGATCGAACTTTTAGTTTTTTCCGATCCCGCTGCTTACAGGTTGCAGTAGTGCTTGCTCAGCAGCCAGCCCTTGACGGCAACCGCCCGCTCGAAGGTCGGCTGGCGATGGGTCATGACGGTGTAGTTCGCCGGCCACTTCGAATCCGGGATGCCGTTGTCCCAGACCTGGCAGAAGCCCGTGTCAGCATAGCGGATCACGTGGTAGGGCGCGGCTTCCGCCGGGGCAGCGGCAGCGAAGGCGGTGGCAGCGACGATAGCGGCAGCAGCAAGGGTACGAAGGTGACGCATGGTAGGTTATCTCCTGATGGGATGTTTGATTTTTTTCCGCTGGACCCGCTGAAGAGGACCTTGGCGGAGGTTGTGTCGTTCGGAGCAAGCGATCGACCCGAATGCCCATCTGTGTCGGCAAAAGCGAATTTGGTTCAAACAATCGGGTTTCAGAATGACGTCAAAATGGCTTCATCGAGAAGGTTGCAAAGCTACTTCTCTTGGAGCAAAAGCTGCTTTCGTTGGCGCATCGTGCGGGCATGGAAGAGACACGGATCGCCGCCCGGGAGGATGAGATGAGTGCTGCGACTGAAGAGAAAATAGCGCCGGTTGAGCCGGAGCGGCTACAGCAGGCGCTTGGCATCTATCAGTCCGCGCTCGTTGCCGACGCCGCTGAAGCCGGCACGAGCGGCTCCGAGGGCGTGGATGAGTCCGTGAGCCTTCGCGCCATGCTGGCGGTGAAGCGTGAATTTCCGGACCCGAAGGAATTTTTGAGCCTGAGCCTTCGCCTCAAGCGCTTCACGGAAGTCGTGAGCGACAAGAAGCTGATCAAATGGGGCATGGTCAAGCACTCGGAAGGCGGCCTCGAAATTCACGACGCCGTCGTCAACGCGCTCGCGGCTGCGCCCTTCCGTAAATCCGGCGTGCTCGACAAGGACGCCTTTCACGAGCTGGTCAAGGCCGAATACAACAGGCTGGAAGTGGCGGAGAAGGCGTAAGGGTTCTTGGCCGTGAGCGGCCGCCCACGCTTTTGCCTCACATCACGCCTTTTTGCGGGCACTTTCGACGGGTTAAGGTTCCCGCCGGCGATTCGACTTTTCGTCGATAACAAACCTCGGGGAGCGAAAACCTATGAGAATTTCATCTGCCTGCCGCGCGGCCGTCTTTGCGCTTGTTGCTTTCGCCGGTCTATCGTCGGCGGCGCGAGCCGATGAAGGCTATGTGCAGCTCACGATCATCAAGGCCGGATGGATCATCGGCGGCAATGGCGGCAGTGGCGTGCTGGATTTCCGCGGCCGCCGCTACGGGCTGTCGACCGGCGGCATCGACTACGGCCTCGTGTTCGGCGGATCGCGGACCGTGCTTCGCGGTCGGGTCCACAATATCTGGCGGCCCTCGGATATCGCCGGTGTGTATGCGGCGGGCGGCGCGGGCATCGTGGTCGGCGGCGGCGTGCGCGGCATCGTGCTTACCAACGCGAGGGGCGTTGTGCTCGAACTTTCGGGAACGCAGATTGGGTTGATGGCGAATGCGGACCTGAGCGGGCTTGCGATTACGCTGCACTGAGCCCAACCCAGCGCTCGTATCGTCCCGGCGAAAGCCGGTACCCATAACCACCGCTTTTCAAGATGCGAGAAAATCGTCGTCCTAGTGTCGTGCAACAACGAATGCTTGTGGTTATGGGTATCGGGTCAAGCCCGGGACGACGTAGGGAGAGATTTCAACTGTCTATCTTGTCGAAAATCTCCGCTACCGGCACCGGCGGCACCACCTTGAAGGTGTCGACCATCACCTCGGACAACTCATCGGCGCTTCGAAGCGTGCGCTCGGCGATCACTTCGCCGTCGCGCCCCTCGGTCGACAACGCCCGGTCCACCAGCCTGTGGCGTTTGCCACCGGCGAGCCGCTCCATGATCAGGCGTGTGGTGAGCGGGGTAGACGGGTTGGTCGATGTGAACCAGTTACCGAGCTCGTAATCGGCCTGGATTTGCGGTTGCAGGTCGAAGACGTAGAGGTTGCGCCACCCGCTTTGTCGTTTCGCGCTGAGCGAGAGCAGGCCGTCCGAAGGCGTGAGCCGGTAGGTCCCCATCGCGGTCGCCTGTTCGACATCGGCTTTCAGTTGCAGCGGCGCGTCCAGAAGGCAGGCGCCGAAGCCGACATCGGCGAGGTAAGGACCGTCGGCGAGATCGACCTTGAGCATCATGTGCGTCCTGGGCCCGAGCGGGCTGTCGGGCGGCGACATCCAGCGCACCCGTCCGGCAAGCCCGGTGACCTTAAAGCCGATCGCCTCGAGCGCGGCCCTGAACAGCAGGTTCTGTTCGAAACAATAACCGCCGCGCTGGCCGTCCACGAGTTTTGCAGCGACCGAGGCGAGATCGAGGTTGACCGGACGCCGCAGAAACGGATCGAGCGCCTCAAAGGGGATCGCGTCGAGATGCGAGGTTTTGAGGGCTTTGAGCGTTTCGAGATTAGCCTCGGTCGCTCCGCGATAGCCGATCCGCGCCAGATAGTCTTGCAGCCGAAACGCGTCCGACATGATGATCCGCTCCCATGCGATGGCGATATTATTTCACGGGAGCGGCGGCAGAGCCAGCCAGGTCCGCAACGAACCACTTACGGTGTCGCCTTATTTGTGATTAGTCTTCTTTCCCAACACGAGCGACCAGCCGCCGATTTCCTTTCGGACCAGCTCTGCCTCCTGATCGTAAGCCGTTTTGCCAACGATAAAAGCCTTCATATTGAGATGCGTGTCATCCTTCCATGCCTTGATTTCCCAATTTTCGTAGCCCTTGGCGTTGTAGCTGAATTCCAGTTTGGGAGGGTCCTGAACCGACCAGACGCCGATTTCGAAGTCGCGGTCGCACGCGTCGCTCTGATCGGTCAAGACTAGGAATTTCGCGTTCGGCGATAATGTCGGCATTTCCTTCATGGCCGTCTCGCTACCGCTTCGCCGGCTGACGAACAGATAGTTGCCGCATTCGTAATAGCCTTTGCTAACGACGTAGAACTGGATTTGGGGATAATACGCGAGCAGGTTGTAGACGAGACATTTCGCTGCATCGACATTTTCGCCATCACAAGCTGCGTGATTGCCGGTGTAGGACTTGGTTTTTCCGCCGCCGAGTTTCAGCGTCAGCTTGTCGCCGTCGCGGGTGAATAGTTCCTTCATTTCGCGCTAGCAAGCGGCATCCTCGACGTTGTCCTCGACGTTACAAACGATTGGCTTCTGTGCCGGAACGGTTTGGCTCCGCGCCGAATCGGCCAGGATTGGGATTCCGGCAGCAAACATTAATAAGAGTAAGCGTCGCAACATGGTTGGAGGACTCGGCTCGCGGCTTAATTTCATTCACTATAGTCTCTCCCGCAAGCAGGAGAGACGAACTCACACCGTTCTATGCGTAACGGTTCACAGCGTGCAGCGGTGGCTCAGCCGCATATTTGCCTGGATCGTCGCGGCTTCAGTAAAGGTCGGCACCGGCTTGCTGACGACTTCGTAATCAGAGAAGAAATGCCACGGCTTTTCCTGAAGCTCGGTGTTCCAGATCGTGCAAACGCCGGTGTTGTCCCAGCGGATCACATAATAGCCGGACGGCGGCGTGTGCATCGGGCGGGCGGCGGCAACGCCAACGAGCTGAGAGACGACGATCGTGGCGGCGGCACAGAGAGCAGTAACGCGATGCATGAAAATCTCCTTTCAAGATATTGTTCTTTGTGGTGCGGCAAGAGCGCGGCTTTGGCCAGTAGAAAGGCCGTGATCGGGAGCCGCAACCGATTAGAGCATCATCTTATAGCCAATGTGCGAGGGCTCAAAGCCCAACCTGTCATAGAAACGATGAGCATCCGTTCGTGACTTGTCGGTCGTCAGCTGAACGATTCCGCACCCCTCACGCCGGCATTTTTCGAGAACCCACGCGAACATCGCCTCCCCAATCTTCTCGCCGCGCCGGTCACTCGCGACACGAACAGCTTCAACCAGGCCCCGCTTCAGTCCGCCGCGGGCCAGGCCAGCGATGAATGTCAACTGCAGCGTTCCGACTATCGCGATCCCGTCATCGACAACCAGCAGGAACTGGTTCGCGTCGGCATCGATCGCACGAAAAGCTTCCAGATATTGCGGAAGGTTTCCTGCGCCCGTTGCTTCCCGCGACGCGCCCAGCATGTCATCGGCGAGCATCCGAATGATGGCCGGCACGTCCGGTTCGGTGGCGCGGCGGAAAATCAAGTCGGGCATCAACGATCCTCTCTTTGCGGAGCTTCAGTTTAGCCGCAAAATCGGGAATTGTGGACCATGCCTTTCGGAAAACCACGCCACACTCCGCAACAAATTCAAGGCAGGTTTTTTTCTGGATCGTGCTCTGGTCCGGTAGTCGGCACTATGCTCTTATCGCCATCGATTTGTTCGCCGCCTGAGCCATTTTCGGGAAGCGGCGAAGCTTGGGTTGAGACGCTAGGGGTAAAACGCGAAGCAGGGGATTTCTGGAAATGCGGGACGTCAAGACGCCAAGTTTGACCGAGATGCGCAAGCGCAAATTCGCGCATCAGATCGGGGGCGTTGAGGAAGATGGAGCGGTCGCCGACAGTTTTTTCGAGAAGTATTCCGATAACCGGAGCTATGAAGACGTTTTCGAGGACGCTTTCAACGGGAAATATATTGTTGATTTGATCAAGGCGGTTTGGGGCGCGGAGCCGCGTTATACGTTGCTCGACTGCGGCAGCGCGAATGGCCTGACTCTCGAGGAATTCGGCAAGCTCGGCGTCGAAGCCTGGGGCATCGAAAACAGCGCGCATATCCATTCGAAGACACCGGAGGCGTGGCGCGAACGAAACCTGCTCGGCGACGTGTGCACGATGCCGTTTCCGGACAACGCGTTCGATTTTCTTTATGTCACTTGCCTTCCTCATCTCCCCGAAGAGAAGATCGCGCTCGCGGTCAAGGAGATGCTTCGGGTGTGCCGCACTGGACTCGTGCTTCAGGGTGTGACCACCGACATGACGGAAGAAGTCATCGAGGATTATGAATTATTCAAGGGCCTCGTGACCTTCTGGACATGCCCGGAATGGTCGGACGCGATGCTGCGCGGCGGCTTCGAACTCGCCGTTTCCACGCCGGTTATGCTCGACGAAGTCTGGCGCGTCGAACAGGAGACCGATGAGGATGACTGGGACTGGTACCCGGACAAGGAGACCATGCGGTATCACTTCTTCAGCAAGCCAAAGGTCGAGCTGAATCCTTGAAGTGCCGGTTCGCGTGACCGCCTGAGTTCGTCGCCTGTCATATCGGGAGAAGCCAAATGCTTCGCTTCATCGTGGTCTTTTCAGCGGTAACTTGTCTCGTCAGTTCAGCGAACGCATTTCCTTCCCTTGTCCACCCGGCCGCACCAATAAAAGAGGAACTGCTTAAGGTCCGCTTGACCAAAAGCAACGCCTGCAAGCCGAAATACCGGCATCGAAAAGCCGCGCAGGAGCTTCGGGAGAAAGCGCATTGCAAGTGATGGAACTCGGTGAAGCCGCGAGGGTAGCGTGAGCACCCGTAGGATGGGTGGAGCGTCGCGATACCCATCATCTAATCATATTGAGATCGTGAGATGACCAGCTATCGTCGCAACTTCCTCGCTGGGGGCATGGGGCTTTTGGAGAGCGGTCCTGATGCGGGGTGATGGGTTTCGCAAGCGCTCAACCCATCCTACCGGCTATGTGCATCGCGACGGTAGTCTTCCCTACGCCACCTTTCATATTCATGACAGTGACAACAACGCCCATCCTCGCAGCCCCCTTGGCTGCGAGGATATTACAGGAATCAACCTTTGCGGGTAAGTCCAAACACTCAATTCACTTAAGAATTTAGCCTCACAACACCCGATTACTCTCCTTCACCTTCTCCGCATCGAGATAGACCTGTCCGCCCATCTCCTTGAACTTCTCGCTCATCTTCGCCATACCATCCTCGATCGTGCCGCTCACCGACATCCCGATCGAATTCGGATCGTTCAAGGTCGCCGCATAGTCGCGGACGTCCTGCGTGATCTTCATCGAGCAGAACTTCGGGCCGCACATCGAGCAGAAATGCGCCACTTTATGTGCTTCTTTCGGCAGCGTCTCGTCATGGTAGGCGCGCGCGGTTTCCGGATCGAGGCCGAGGTTGAACTGGTCCTCCCAGCGGAAGTCGAAGCGGGCGCGTGACAGCGCATCATCGCGCAATTGCGCCGCCGGGTGGCCCTTGGCGAGATCGGAGGCGTGCGCTGCGATCTTGTAGGTGATGACGCCGACCTTGACGTCGTTGCGGTCGGGCAGCCCAAGATGCTCCTTCGGCGTGACGTAACACAGCATCGCGCAGCCGAACCATCCGATCATGGCAGCACCTATGCCTGAGGTGATGTGGTCATAGCCCGGCGCGATGTCGGTCGTCAGCGGGCCCAACGTATAGAACGGCGCTTCGCCACATTCTTTCAGCTGCTTGTCCATGTTGATCTTGATCTTGTGCATCGGCACGTGGCCGGGGCCTTCGATCATCACCTGGCAGCCTTTATCCCACGCGATCTTCGTGAGTTCGCCGAGCGTCTCCAGTTCGGCGAATTGCGCGCGGTCGTTGGCGTCCGCGATCGAGCCCGGCCGCAAACCGTCGCCGAGCGAGAACGACACATCGTATTTGCGCATCAGGTCGCAAATCTCGTCGAAATGCGTGTAGAGGAAGCTCTCCTTGTGATGCGCCAGGCACCACTTCGCCATGATCGAACCGCCGCGCGAAACGATGCCGGTGACGCGGTTGGCGGTGAGGTGAATGTAGGGCAGGCGCACGCCGGCATGGATGGTGAAGTAGTCGACGCCCTGTTCGCACTGCTCGATCAGTGTGTCCTTGTAGAGCTCCCAGGTCAGTTTGACGGGATCGCCTTCGCACTTCTCCAGCGCCTGATAGATCGGAACGGTACCGATCGGCACCGGCGAATTGCGCAGGATCCATTCGCGCGTGGTGTGGATGTTGCGGCCCGTGGAGAGATCCATCACGGTGTCGGCGCCCCAGCGGATCGCCCACACCATCTTGTCGACTTCTTCCTCCACCGAAGACGTCACCGCGGAGTTGCCGATATTGGCGTTGATCTTGGTCAGGAAATTGCGGCCGATGATCATCGGCTCGAGTTCGCCGTGGTTGATGTTGCAGGGAATGATGGCGCGTCCCCGCGCGATCTCGGAGCGCACGAATTCCGGCGTGATGAAGGCCGGCAACGCCGCGCCGAAGCTTTCGCCATCGGCGAGCGCAGCTTCGGCACGCTCCAATTGCTGCTTGCGGCCAAGATTTTCGCGCTCTGCGACGTAGATCATTTCTTTCGTGATGATGCCTGCGCGGGCAAATTCAAGCTGCGTGATCTTGTGGCCGTCGAGCCCACGCAGCGGCTGGTGATGCGCGGTGAAGGCCTTCGCGGCGTGCGAAGCGCCGACATTGCCGTTATCTTCCGGCTTGATGCTGCGACCTTCGTATTGCTCGACGCCGCCGCGCTCCTTGACCCAGGCGGTGCGGCTGCGAGACAGGCCCGCATTCACGTCGATCACGACGTTCGGATCGCTGTAGGGACCGGAGGTGTCATACACGGGCAGGTTCGGTTCTCCCGCGCCTTCCGAGAGCATGATCTCGCGCAAGGGCACGCGCAGGTCGCTCGCCGCGTCGGGCGTCGCGAAGATCTTGCGCGAGGAGGGCAGCGGGCCCGTGGTCACGGCGGGAAGGGTCGTGTCAGGATTGGAGCGAATGTTCATGGTGTCCTCCTTCTAAACTCTACTTGTTTGTCGTCATTGCGAGGAGCGTTAGCGACGGAGCAATCCAGACTGCTTTTGTAGATGGATTTCTGGATTGCTTCGCTTTGCTCGCAATGACGGTGAAAAATTTCAGCATCACGCGGCCTCCTTCAATCCGAGCCAGGCGCGCACGCGCGCATCGGGCTCGGCGTTCTGGGTGATGTCGGAAACCACCGCGATTGAGTTGGCGCCGGCGGCAAAAATCTCAGCTGCCTGTTCGAGCTTGATGCCGCCGATTGCGACCAGCGGAATCTCACCGACGCGCTTCTTCCATTCAGTGATTTTCGGGATGCCCTGCGGCGCGAAGCGCATCGACTTCAGTGTGGTCGGAAAGATCGGACCCAGCGCGACGTAATCAGGTTTGATGGCAAGCGCCGTTTCAAGCTCCGCATCGTCATGGGTGGAGATGCCGAGCGTGAGCCCGGCTTCGCGGATGGCCGCGACGTCGGCTTCGGCGAGGTCTTCCTGACCGAGATGCAGATGCTCGGCGCCAGCTTCAATCGCCGCGCGCCAGTAGTCGTTGACCACGAGCTTCGCGCGGGTGCCGCTGATCACGTCGAGCGCGTCTTTCACCGTCTGCAACGCGTCGGCTTCGCCAAGATTCTTGGCGCGCAGCTGAATCGTGCCGGCGCCGAGCAGCGCGAGCCGCGCGACCCAGGCGACGCTATCAACGACAGGATAAAAGCGATCAGGATACGGCATGCCAGAACGGGGTCCCAACGACAGGGGTTGAAGGGGAGGCAAAGTCGCGCGCTTCCATGAGGCCGGCTTCAAAGGCAGTGCGGCCGGCCTCGACGCCTTGACGGAATGCCGTTGCCATCGCCACCGGATCGGCGGCCTTTGCAATAGCAGTGTTGAGCAGCACGGCGTCGTAACCAAGCTCGAGCGCCCGCGCGGCATGGCTCGGCGCGCCCAAGCCGGCATCGACCACGAGCGTGATATCTGGAAGACGGTCGCGTAGCAGTTTCAGCGCATCCGGATTGATGACGCCCTTTGCGCTCCCGATCGGCGCGGCCCAGGGCATCACCACCTTGCAACCGGCATCGACCAGCCGCATCGCGACGGACAGATCTTCCGTGCAGTAGGGGAACACCTCAAAACCGTCCTTGATCAGGATCGATGCGGCTTCAACGAGGCCGACCACATCGGGCTGCAGCGTGTCGTTGTCGGCGATCACCTCTAACTTGATCCAGGACGTGCCGAACAGTTCGCGCGCGAGTTTGGCCGTGGTCACCGCTTCGCGCACGCTGCGGCAGCCGGCGGTATTCGGCAGCACGGTCACACTGAGCTCGCGGATCAGCGACCAGAAGGCGTCGCCGGTCTTGCCGCCGGCGGCCTCGCGCCGCAGCGACACCGTGACGATCTCGCTGCCCGAGCTGCGGATCGCGTTCTGCATGATCGCGGGCGAGGGATACAGCGCCGTGCCGATCAGGAGGCGGGAGGTGAAGGTTTTGTTGTAGAAGTTCAGCATGGCTTTATTTCCCGTCGTCCCGGCGAAGGCCGGGACCCATACCGCGTGATCTCGCTTGTAGGCACAAAAGCAGTCCACCATCGTCACATCGAAGGCCTGTGGTAATGGGTCCCGGCGTTCGCCGGGACGACGTGGGAAAAGTAGGTGCGCTCATCACTATCACCCTCCCTGCCGCGGGGTGATGATCTCGATCTCGTCGCCGGCCTTGAGCGCTGTCTCCGCCCAGCGGCTTTTCGGCAGCACGTCGTAATTCACCGCGATCGCGAAATGCGTGCCCTCATAGTCGAGTTCGCCGAGCAGCGCATCGACGTGCGTCGCCGCTATCTCGCGCGCTTCGCCGTTGATGATCACGCGCACGGCATCACCTCATTGTCGATGGTGCCGCGCTCGACATACAGAAGCGTCAGTTCGGCGAGCGCCGGCGCCAGCAGAAAGCCGTGGCGATAAAGTCCGTTCACCGCGATCTTGTCGTTATTCACCGCGATGCGCGGCAGATTGTCGGGGTATGCCGGGCGAAGGCCTGAGCCGAATTCGAGAATGCGGGCCTCGCCAAACGCCGGATGCACGGCATAGGCCGCGCCGAGCAGCTCCAGCGCCGAGCGGACGCTGACGCCGCTACTTTCATTTTCGATCGAGGTCGCCCCCAGCATGAAGCGGTGGTCGCCGCGCGGAATCACGTAAAGCGGAAAGCGCGGGTGGATCAGCCGCACTGGACGCGACAGTTCCACCTCGTCGGTTTCGATCAGGATGAGTTCACCCTTGACGCCGCGAAGTTCGCTTTGGTTGTCGCGCGCGGCGAGCCCGCGGCAATCGATCACGATGCCGTCGATATCGTCAGGCTCGATCGCGCTGTTGAAGTGGATGGCGCCGCCGGCGTTGCGAATGCGCGCGTGCAGCTCGGGCAGGATCTTTCGCGGCTCGACATGGCCTTCGTCGGCGTAGAACAAGCCTTCGCGAAAACGTCCTTCCAGCGAAGGTTCGATCGCGCTGACGCCATCCGCGTCCAGCCTTCGATAGCCTGACGTCAGCCGCGCGAAGCGTTCGAAATCGGCGCGGTCGCGCGCATGCGCCACCACCAGCGAACCGTTGAAAGAAGTTTCCGGAAAATAGTCACGCCAGAGTTTTAAGGAACGCAGGCCGAGGCGGACGATCACGGGTTCGGTGGCTTCCGCCTCGCAATAGGGCGCGAGCATCCCGCCGGCCCAGTGGCTGGTCGATTGCGTCATCGCGGCGTCACTGCGCTCGTGTAAAGTCACATGACGACCGGCTTGGGCAAACAACAATGCCTGCCAGGCGCCTGCGACGCCGGCACCGATGACAGAAATCGGGGATTGCCCCCGCGCCTTAGTCGAACTCTGGTACATCCCTGTCCCTTCGCCGGCATGACCCGGATCAGGTTCAAAGGGTCACCACGGTCTCTTGGCCCGGAAAAACCGGGATAGAGGATGTGGTCTCTCAGCTCCTCGTCGGAGCTCCCCTCGGAACAACCGCTAATGTAAGCCGATGTGCGGAGGTGTCAACGCGCTATTCCGGACGGTTTTGCCCTGATTTGAACTTCCGTGCTGCCTTTGTCGCGCGATCTTCTTTCACCTCTCCCGGCACGCGGAGTGAGGGAGCAGACCGTAATATGCGGAACCCTCGTTCCCGGCTCAGCGGGGCATGACGTCGTTTCGTACCCTGTCGTCGCTTTGCTTGCTATCCGGGACGCGAGACCTGAGCCGCCGCCGCTTGGCGGCCTCGTAATAGCCGCTCGCGTAATAGCGAACGGCCTGGTCGTGATTGCCGTCCGCGGCGCGATAAGCACCCGCGAGATACTTCACCCCGTAAGCGAGATTGGCGTCGGGATCGCGCAGGCCTTCGGCAGTACCAGCGTAGCCAAGACTGCGCGCGGTCGCGAGCTTGATCTGCATCAAGCCGATCGTTCCGCCGCGCCCGACCAGACCGGCTTCGTAGCGGCTCTCGCGCACGATCACCCGATGCACCAGCGCGACCGGCACACCGTTGGCCTCTGCGTGCCGGGCGACCATTTCCTCATATTGGCTGCGCTGGTCATGTTGGCTGCGCTGGGCCTGGGCGCCGACAGGCCAAAGCAGGCCGGCGGCCAATGCAAGCGATGCGAGGGTTAACAGAGGCTTCATGAGATGGCCTTTCGGAAGGTAGCGAAGGACGTCAGCCGCGGCGCGATGCGCAAAAAGCCTCGTGATTATGTGCATTGATACGGCAAAAAGCCGGCTTTGTTTCGTCCATCCAGCCGAATCCGGCATCGCCGGTTTACCGGGAATTATGCCCTGATGTGCTTCGATTGGCGCGAAATTCCGACAGGAACCGGCAATCCGCCATGACCTTGGCCGTCACCCATACCGCGCCTGACGCAAAAAGCATGCGCGGCTCGCTGCCGCTATGGGTCGGCGTCGTGACCTATGCATTGCTCGTCATCAGCGGCGATCGGCTGCTGCTCGATCCCGATACGCAGTGGCAGATCACGGTTGGGCAATGGATTCTCGACCATCATGTAGTGCCCCACACCGACGTCTATTCCTTCACCATGCGGGGGCAGCCCTGGATCTCGACACAGTGGCTGGCGCAAGTTCTCTACGCACAGATCTATGCATGGTTCGGCTGGACCGGGCCGGTGGTGCTGGCCGCGGTGACCTCTAGCGCGACGTTCGCATTGTTGGCGCGATATCTCGTTCGAAGCTTGAGCGATAGCGCCGCACTGGTTTTCGTCGCGGTGGCGTTCGCCCTGACGGCGCCGCACCTTCTGGCGCGGCCGCATGTGCTGGCGTTGCCGATCATGGTCGTGTGGATCGGCGAATTGATCGCGGCCGCTGACCGGCGAACGACGCCATCATTCTGGCTGCTGCCGCTGATTGCGCTGTGGGCCAACGTCCATGGCGGCTTTGTCTTCGGTCTTGTGATGATGGCGCCGATTGCGCTTGATGCGGTGATGGAGGCGGAATCCGGCAACAGGACGGCGCTCGCCGTGCGATGGGCGATCTTCGGCGCGCTCGCGCTCGCGGCGAGTTGCTGCACGCCCTATGGCTGGGACTCGCTGCTCGCCTCGCGAAAGATCCTGGCGCTCGGCAGCGCCTTGCCGTTGATCACCGAATGGCGGGCGGCCGATTTCACCACCCTGCATCCGTTCGAAATCTGCCTGCTCGGCGCAATCGGGCTTTCGCTCTCACGCGGGATCAGCCTGCCGCCGATGCGCATCGTGATCCTGCTCGGACTTGTTCACATGGCGCTGTCACAGGGGCGCGCGGCGGAAATCCTCGCGCTGCTGGCCCCGCTGGTTCTTGCAAGCCCGCTGGCGGGCCAGATCGGCGGCACGAAAGCGGCTTCCCCGCGCTCATTGTGGCCGGCTCGCGGGGTGATGGTGGCCGGTCTTGCGGTGCTGCTGGCCGCGGGAACACTCACCTTTGCTTCCATGCACCGCTTTGCGCCGAATACGACCAACTCGCCGGTCGCCGCGGTGACCGAGCTGAAGAAGCTGAATGTCGAGCGTGTCCTCAATGATTACGATTTCGGCGGCTATCTCATCGCAAGCGGTGTCGCGCCCTTCATCGACGGCCGCACCGAGCTCTACGGCGAGAAATTCTTTGTCGACCACAACAACGCTTCCGGTTTGATGGAACCGGATAATCTGTTCCGCCTGCTCGCGGAGTATCAGATCGAGGCGACGCTGATGCGGACGCAAAGTGCTGCGACCAAGCTGCTCGATCACATCGACGGTTGGCAGAAAGTCTATAGCGACGAGATCGCCACGATCCACGTTCGCAAGGCCGGTGCGACGCACACGGCGGAACCCGCGGTGCAGTGGAACACGAAGTAATTTTTGCGCCCGCCGTTGAATTGCCCAATTGCCGTTTCAAAAATCATTCGCCGATGCGCGCCGGTCCGACAGCATTGCTGTCGCAATCGTGTGCGCGAGTTCAGACGTCACGTCTGAAAATTGACACGTCAGAAAAATTCAGATGAGGGAGATACGCCATGGCGGGAACCGGATTGCGTTCATTGCCTCGGAAAAATCCCTGCGCCCAATGCGGCAGATCGATCGCTCTGCCGGAATGGGTCGAGGCCGAACCTGCCCGGACCTTCTATCTCTGGCGTTGCATGGCCTGCGATTATCGTTTCGAGTCGGTCGCCTATTTCGAACAGGCGGAAACAGACGGCGAAGCGATCGCGGCGTAAAGGCCGAAAGACTTACTCCGCGGCTTGCTGGTTTGCTCTATTCGGTTGGCGAACCGGCAGTTCGATACGAACAATCAGTCCGTGCGGCTGCCGGTCGTGCAGCGACAGCCTGCCGCCATGCGCCAGGATTACGGCGCGTGCAATCGAAAGGCCGAGCCCGAAGCCCGTCGTATCGTCCATGTTGCGGGCATCGTCACCGCGCACGAACGGCTCGAGCATCACTTCCTTGCGCGCATCGGAAATGCCGGGACCGTCGTCCTCGACTTCGATGGTCGCGGTGTCATTCGACGTTTTGAGGCGAACGGTAACGTTCGCGCCATACCTGACGGAATTTTCCACGAGATTGGTGACGCTGCGCGTCAGGTCATCCGGCCGCACGGTGGCCATCGCATGTTGCGGGCCGTCGTAGATCACCTTGTGGCCGATGTCGGCGTATTGGTCCGCGACAAGCTGGAGCGTGGAGGCGATATCGGTCAGTGTCATCGCCTCTAACTTGCGGTCGTTGCGCAGGAATGACAGCACCGATTCCAGCATCGAGCGCATCTGGTCGAGATCGCTCATCATGCGCTGGCGATGCACCTCATCGTCGATGAATTCCGCCCGCAGCCGCATCCGCGTGATCGGCGTCCGCAGGTCGTGGCTGATGGCAGCGAGCATCTTGGTGCGGTCGTCGATCAATGCGGTAATGCGTTCGCGCATCCGGTTGAGTGCTTTTGCCACCGAGCGGATTTCTTCCGGCCCGCGCTCGGGAAGCGCCGAGGCCGTGCCGTTCACGCTGAAATTCTCGGCCGCCTTGGCGAAGGCGGACAGCGGCGCCGTCAGTGCCCGCGCCGCCCACAGGCTGAGCAGGCTGACGCTGACGATCGCAAACAACAGCGTCACCGCCCATGACCCGATCCAGAACGGCCGTGGCCGGGGATCGCGCAGCATCCGTGCCGAAATCATCGTGCCGTCGGATAACGCAATGCCGATCCTGTGGCGGTTCTGCTCACTGGCGAGCACAAAGATGCGATAACTGGAGTTGAGCCGCCGGTGCAGGCTGCGCAGTTCGGGCCCTTCGGGATCGCTTGCTTCGGGAACAGGCCCTGGCGGCATGATTTCGATGTCGAGCTTGGGAAAGGCGTGGGCGACGTCGGCCATCAGCCGTGGCCGGTCGGCGGGCGCCGCAGCCCCAAGCAGTTGCACGGCTGCCGCAAGCTGGGCGTGACCGCGGTCGATACTCGGATCCGGCTGGTCCGGACGGTTGAGCAGAAAGATGCCGGTCAGAATCAGGTGAATGGCGATGATCGATGCGATCACCAGCGCCGTGATCTGACCGCCGATGGCCCGTAAGTTCAGAAAATGAGCCAGCCTCATTTGACGCTGTCGAGAGAGGCCGTGGCCGCCTCCACCGTCGGCGTGAACAGATATCCGCCCGAGCGCACGGTCTTGATCATGCTGGAATCCTGCGGATCGGTTTCGATCTTGCGGCGGATGCGGCTGACCAGCACGTCGATGGAGCGCTCGAACGAGCCGGCGCTGCGCCCTTGCGTCAGGTCGAGCAGGCTATCGCGCGACAAAACCCGGCCCGGGCGTTCGCAGAAAGCGCGCAGCAGATCGAATTCGGCCGATGTCATCGCGACCCGCGCGCCGGCCGGATTGCGCAACTCGCGCAGACGGAAGTCAATCCGCCAGCCCAGGAAGGTCAACGTGGTTGCGCCCATCACGGCACTGGCGGTTTGCGCCGCGGCCTGGCGGCGCAGCACGGCATTGATGCGGGCCAACAGCTCACGGGGATTGAAGGGCTTCGCCAGATAATCGTCGGCGCCCATTTCGAGGCCGAGAATGCGATCGACGTCCTCGCCGCGCGCGGTCAGCATGATGATCGGCACCTGTGACTCGCCGCGAATCTTGCGGCACAGGCTCAGGCCGTCTTCGCCCGGCAGCATCACGTCGAGAATGACGAGATCGACGCGATGGTCGGTCATGGCGCGGGCCATCTCGCGCCCGTCATTGGCGGTTGTAACGTTGCAGGCGTTGTTGCGGAGATATTTCGCAATCAGCGCCCGCGTCTCGCGATCGTCTTCAACGACGAGGATGTTCGGCGTCACGGTCGGCATCACAATTCCTTGCCTTAGATTTCGGGCAACAGAACCCTTTTTTTGTTTCTAGATATTTCTGACGCTTCCAGCGCAACGGCAGGCAACATCTCGTAAGTTAATTTTTGGAAATCATTAACCAGTTAAGACGATCTTAATCCTCACGTATGGTGGTGCGGTAGGAAATTTTTAACCCTTTGCGGCCGGCAGCCGGGGACGTCGTATGCTCGACACGATTATTCTCCTTGCCGGTCCGATCGAACGGGTGGCTTTGCCGGTCGCCCTGAGGGGGCACAATCCGCATCTTACGGTATTGATGATCGACCGGCTCGAGGATTTGGCCGCGCTCGGCAGCGACGTGCTGCGGCGTTCACGGCTGATCGCCTTCGTGACGCCGGTGATCGTGCCGAAGTCCATCCTGGATCAGCTCGGCTACGGCGCCGTCAATTTTCATCCGGGACCACCGAGCTATCCCGGCTGGGCGCCGGCGCATTTTGCGCTCTATGACGAGGCCGACGAATTCGGCGCGACCGTCCATCTCATGGTCGAGAAAGTCGATGCGGGACCGATCATCGATCTCGCGTTGTTTCCGATCCCGCCGGATACGTCGGTGTTTGGTCTCGAGGGCACAGCCGGACGAAGGGATCACGGTGCGGTTCGGCTCCAAGGTGCCCGGCACCGCTATGGAGGTCCGCGACGTCAACATGGACTTCTCCTACGGATCGGCGTTCGCCGAGGAATCGCCGGAGGCCTACGAAGCGCTGATCCTTGACGTACTGCTCGGCGAGCCATCCCTGTTTCCGGTTAACGCGGAGGTCGAATTGGCTTGGGAAATACTCGATCCCGTCCTGGAGAACTGGGCCGCACACGGTAAGCCCGACCCCTATGAATCCGGTACCTGGGGCCCCGAGTCATCCTTCGAGATGCTGCGCCGCACCGGCCGGGAATGGCGGCGGCCATGATCCGCGCCGAACGAAGCGACGAGGAGTGGCGCAAATGATCGTCGATCTGCCCGGCACCACCACCACGGCCGTCAACAAGAAACTCGACGAGCTACGCGAAAAGATCGGCGCCGTCACGATGGGACGCGTACTAACGCTGATCATCGCGCCGGACAGCGAAGAGGTGCTGGAGCAATCGCTCAAGGCTGCCAACGATGCCAGCCAGGAGCATCCCAGCCGGATCATCGTCACGATGACAGGCGATCCGCACGCCGAGGACGCGCGCTTGGACGCACAACTGCGTGCGGGCGGCGACGCCGGCGCCGGTGAGATCGTGGTGCTACGGCTGTCCGGCCCGCTCGCCGACCACGCCTCGAGGTGGTCGTCCCGTTTCTGCTCCCCGACATCCCGGTGGTGGCGTGGTGGCCTGACGTCGCCCCGGCGGTGCCCGCCCAGGATCCCTTGGGCAAGCTGGCGATTCGGCGTATCACCGATGCCACCAACGGCCCCGATCCGTTGTTGGCCATCAAGGGCCGACTGCCCGGATACACCGCCGGTGACACCGATCTGTGCTGGGCACGCATCACCTACTGGCGGGCGCTGCTGACCTCCGCCGTCGACAGACCGCCCCTCGAGCCGATCGAGTCGGCGCTGGTCT
>CAVVZW010000093.1:0-27035 GCA_963752265.1 uncultured Alphaproteobacteria bacterium | reverse complement strand
CACGCTTCGCCAAGCGGACGCACGCGAACGCGCGTGCCGTCATCGGCGTTGATGAGCGCATGCGAGGCGATGTCGTCGTAGATCTCGAACAGCCGCAGTTCGCTCGTCGGCAACCAGGCCAGTGTTTGATCGATATCGCCGGGAAAAATCTGCCACGCCGATCCATCGTGCATCTTGACGATGTGGCTCTCGGAGTGTTCGAGAATTTTCATGGGTACCTTTCATCAGGCCGCAAAATCGGACGATCCCGAGTTTGTCGACACTTGGCCGTTACCGGCGTGAGCGCTTGAAATGTGTGAGGGCGAAACTTCGCCGTCGAGCCAATCTTGCTCGTCGGCCAGCGCCCGCCACGCCGCCTCCATCCGCTTGTAGCGGAGGAAAGCCGGTTCATTCGCTGCGCCGCCTGCAAGATGCGCGCAGTTCTCGGCATTTTCGCGGAAGATCTCGGATTGCTTCATGACGTCCTTCCCTGTTGGAAGAACAGGTAAGCCGGAGATGCGCGTTTACAACAAAGTTCCAATGAAGGATCGGCAAGGAATCAACAAGTGATTGATCGCATCACGCTTGCAACGCCGAGCAAAGACATAAATCGTTCGGGATCGACCGGTTCCATTTTCGACCCGCCAAGACGAGACCAAACAAGACGAGACCAAACAAGACCGAGACTTCGCTGCCGATTGAGCGTAGAGCCGTTGTCATCACCGCGCTGGCCCGGCTCCGGCGGTGACGGGGGCGAGTAACACAACTGCAACTTTGAGGGAGAACATCGATGGCTTCGCCAGACCATTACAGTCAGGAACTGAACGCCCAGTTTGGGCGTGCAGCCTCCCGAGGCATGCCATATATTCTTATCAATGCGCGCGAGCTGCATTCGTCGCTTGGCGACTTTCCAGGCTCGAACGACAAATTGGTCTCGTGTCGGTTGGTGATGCGAAATGAAATGAAAGCCGGCGACGTCATCGTGGTGGCTGAGGATCACATGCTGGGCATGACGGTACGCTACGTATTACCACGCGCGGCACATTGATCCGCGATCCCTATCCTTGCCTCTTTGGCGATGCCCAAGCCTCAGTCACGGTACTTTCGATGATGTGCCGCTGAACTCTCTTACAATGTGGGCAAGCAAAGGTCCGCAGATCCTTATCCCACATGCTCGGCTCAATCGCCGACAATCTCATGGGAGAACCGCAGGCGGTGCATTGCGGGCCCTGGTTTTGTTTATCGAGCATGGGTACTTTTTCCGGAAGCCGGCGCTCAGCTGGGCGACCTGAGTTCGCTGGTGAGCCAGCCCATGGCATTCGATTTGAGGGGGTCCGACGCAATAACCGTTATCTCGACCTGGTCGCATTTAGGACATTCGAACAGCCGGTGTTCGAAGCCGATTGGCCCCGCGGAAACGCGTTCAAGCAGCATCCGCGTTTGGCAGCGAGAACAGCGCGGGCGCTCAATAACGGTCAAGAATTGTTGGCTTGACGTCACGTCTCTCCTCCGTACAAGGCCGGAGCGTTACCGGACTCTCTCACCGATAACAGCCGATACGGTGCGGTGATGAAAAGAAACATGCTCGCTCAAGTTCGGGGATGCTGTTCAATACAGCTCACATTCTGAAACTTAATAATGGCTCTACTCATGCTCTTCGATCACGGGCTTTTCGTGCAAGACCGCGGATAGCAGCGAGTTGTTGACCTCGATATGGCCGTTGTAGCTGATCAGCCCCAGCTTGCGAAACTTGTTCATGAAATGGCTGACCCGGGATCGGGTGGTACCGATCATTTCGGCGAGTGTTTCCTGGCTGATATTCGGGCTGATTCGCTGGGGCTCGCCGTCCTTGCCGAAGTTTGCGAGCAGCAACAACAGCCGGGCAAGCCGCCGCTCGCTCGAATTGAATAGCTGGTCGATCAGGTCTTCCTCGATCCGGCTGTTACGGGTCAGAAGATAGGCCATGAACAGTTCGGAGAATTTGGGCTCATCGTGAAGCGCCGCGACCATCGCGGCCTTGGTGATGGAGGTAATCACGCAATCTTCCATCGCCGTCGTCGTCGATATGCGCATCCTGTGGCCGTTCATGCATCCTTCGCCGAAGAAATTTCCGGGCTCAAGGATCGCGACGACGGCTTCCTTGCCCTGCTCGGACAGGACAGTCAGCTTGACCTTGCCCTTTTGAATGTAAAACACCGTTTCCGCGACATCGCCCTGTTCGAATATCTTCTGGTTTTTGTGAAATTCGAGGATGGCTTTCCCGTTACCGACTTTGGCGAGAAAGACCTTGGCGTCAAACACGTCCTTAGGCGGGTTGCTCATAATAGGCCTCCTTTGGCCCCGACGAACGCCGTCAATTCTCGCAGGCTGCTTGAGCGGCGGCGTCTCGCGTTGTGCGGAATTGAAAGGAGAAAAAGGTATCTCGCGTCAGCCGTCCAACGTATGGCTTTCGAGCCATGTTTTATTCCTGAAGAGGCTGCGAAGCGATAGCGCAATTTGCCGGTGCTGATTACGTTCGGCCCCCGGCGGGAACGTCCGGGCGTATCGCAACACATTGCGCCGCATCTCCATGAAATAGGCCATCTCGCGGCGGGTGTCGGTTTCTGGCTCTCTCTGGCGTTCTTTTAGGAGAAGGCATGATGCCCCCTTCGGGTCGGGCGAGAGCTTTGCGCTCGTCACCGCTGGCTGCGGAGTGCAGTGCGGTGAACCCCAATCATGGCCCGTTTTTGTTGTGAGCCCGTGGTCAATTTTGCTCACATTTGCAAATAGAAACGGCCAGCGCGGGGGGTACAGGCTGAGGCCGCCATTTCATCTGATGCGGGGCGGGGACTGCATCTGGTCACCTATCACCAAGCTACCGCGGCGGCATCGGTTCCAAGGGATTCAGGCAGGCGCGACCAGCGACGTCATGGGAACGTCCAGCGCATACACAAAGCCAGCCGGGTCATAGGCCAGTTTGACCTCGCCTTTCAATTGCTGGCCGAGAGATCCGATCAGGCGCGTCCCAAAGCTCTGCCGGGACGGCGCAGATACCGGTGGCCCACCTTTTTCGGACCACGTCATCTGTAGCCGTTGCTTTGCCACGTCGACGGTCCACGCGATGTCGACGCTTCCTCCCGGCACCGACAACGCACCGAATTTCGTTGTGTTGGTGCAAAGCTCATTGAGCGTCATCGCCAGCGCGATCACCGCGCCAGACGTGATCTTGATGTCAGGTCCCGAAATCGAGAATCGGCCCGCGCCTTCGCTGTCGTACGGCGTGGTCGCGCCCCGAATCGTATTGGCGAGGTCCGCGTTGGCCCATCGGACCTGCAAAAGCAGATCGTGCGCACGCCCGAGCGCGATCAGTCGCCCTTCAATCGCCTGTTGGCCATGCTCAATGCTTGTCGCGGTTCGCAGGCTTTGCGACGCAATGGCGCTGACGGTTGCAAGCGTATTTTTGATCCGGTGATGCAGTTCTTCCAGGATGAGCTTCTGCAATTTATCGGCCGCCTCACGTTCCTTGGCGTCGATGCCCGCTTGCGCCAACAAGACCTCTGCGTCAATGCCCGCCTGTTCAAGCAACAGGCGAAGACTGTCGTTTTCTGCCGTCAGGAATTCATTAGAGGCATGACCGTTCGACGCCCGCGACGCGCGAGGGCTTTGAATTTCAACGGGGACCTTCGCTGGTACAAGAAAGGAGATATTTGGGGGTATTAGTTTTAATGCGTCCTGACCAATCATTTCACGTATTTCCGCGATCATCTGCTTCACCTCGAGCGGCTTTCCGAAGAAGCGGCTGTCGGTCGGACGTTCGCCGTCGGTCGGCGTCAATTTACCGGACACCAGGATGATCTTGATCGAGGGCCACCGTTCGTAGACGGCCTGCGCCAGCTTCAGGCCGTCCATGCTTCCGGGCATCTGAATATCGGTGAACAGAAGATCGACATCGGAGCGGGATTCAAGAATGGCGAGGGCTTCGTCGGCGTTCACGGCTTCTATCGGGGTGAAGCCTGCGTCCTCCACGATATCCACCGCACGCATGCGCAGCAGCATTTCGTCTTCGACGACGAGAACTTTGGGTGGCCCCGGCTTATCAGATAAGTCCATGGAGGCCTCAGCGCTTTCTTGGTGAGTTTGAATATTAGTCCGTGCCGCCGCTCGCTCACGGTTTTGAGCACGCAATCACGCTCGCCAAAGGCCGAGCGTGCCGGGCCCTTGTAGCACGATGCCGATGGCAGCGCGGGATGACGGCCAATCTAAATGTGAGCACTTTTGCTCACTTTAGGGAGGGCAGCGCCAGTACGAGTGTCCAACAGCAAGGCGCAGACAAGCCGATGCTGGTTAGGCCGCCTGTTGGTCGTCGCCGTCGAGCCTTAGCGCGGCCAGACCCACATTGCGCGGTCGCGTCACGTCGTGCTCGAATTGAAGTTCGGCGTTGAGCCCATTCGCCAGCGCCCGCATGAGCTGAAAGCCAAGTCCACCATCGGTCAAGGGATCGAAATTTTCGGGGAAGCCGACGCCGTCGTCCGCCACCTCGACCAGGAACGAGCCATCGTCGTTGGTCTCGCAGTAGACCTGTACGACCACGGCTATGTCGGTCGGATGCGCATACGATGATCGGCCTCGGCCAGTCCGACGTCGCCATGCTCGATCAAATCGCCATTTGCGGCTCCTCTGAAGGCGACTGTGCGCCTCTGAGGGCCGTCAGGCGAAAAAAATAGTAAGATCAATGCGTTATTGGCGTATTGGGCGCGTTTATCGTCTTAACAGGCAAGGTCTAACAAGTAGACTAGTGAGTATAAATAGTAAGGAACTCATTTTGGGCTTCTTGCGTTAAAGGAGTGAGTTTTCAAAGAACTAGGTTTTTGGAGGGTCAGATGGCTCCGCTCAATCGAGGCGAACGGCTCCAGATCATGCTGACCCACGACGAGTTGCGGATCGTCGATACCTGGCGTTTTTCCAAGCGGATGCCGAGCAGGGCAGCGGCCATCCGGGAATTGCTCAAGCGCGGCATGGCGGCCGAAGGGTTTTCGGAAGTCGTTGACGGATCGAAGTCCAAGGACTTCTCCGTGATGCCGGATGGGATGAACGACGCGGCCGAGTAACGAGCGCGGTCGGGTTGGGCGCAATCTTATTCCCACGGCAAAACGGCCGGGTCTTTCGACCCGGCCGTTTTGATTCCAGAAGTTTTGCGAAAGTTCAGCTTGCCTTTCAGCTTGCCTTGGCGACCGGCGCGGCGGCGATCTTCTTTTCGATCGCCCGCTTCAGGTCGAGCGCGCGCGGCGAGAGATTGGCGGCGCGGGCCTTCAAGAGGAAGGTGTCGAGGCCGCCATTGTGATCGACGCTCTTGATCGCATTGGTGGAAACGCGAAGGCGCACGTTGCGGCCGAGCGCATCCGAGATGAAGGTCACGTTGCACAGGTTCGGCAGGAAGCGCCGCTTGGTCTTGATATTCGAGTGGCTCACCTTGTGGCCCACCTGCGGGCCCTTGGCGGTCAGTTCACAGCGCCGCGACATCGCGATAAATCCTCTTCCATCCCGGCTCCCGTCCGCGTCATGCGAAGGCGGAGCCAAGGGTCAAAAACACGTCCAACTCGGGAACCGGGGACGTATAGGGGCAGACAGCCGGGGCGTCAAGGTTTGGGAAGAAGGGAAAAGCCCTGAAACGCCGGTTCTGGAAGGCCTTTTGCCGCATCAATCATCACATAAACGGCGTATTCGGGGTCGATATCCAAAAGCTATCCGAGGGTTTCATATCAGCGTCCGACTGCCTGATTTAACTAAAGGCATATGAAGTCGTTGTTCGCTGGCTTTTTTGGTTTAAATGAAACAACCATCCCGCTCTTTTTTGAGGAACGCGGCTTCCGTGACCGATCTGCGTATGACGCCGCTCCGGCGGGCCCGTTGGTTACTCCCGGCGCTGGCATTGATTTGTGGCGTGGCCGTCCTGGTCGCGGCTGCGCCGCCGGCTTTCGCGCAAGGCAAGCTAGAGGCGCAATATGAGGCGACGCTGGCCGGCATTCCTGTCGGCCGAGGCGCCTGGAACATCGAGATCACCGACGACCAGTTTTCAGCTTCCGCTGCTGGCGGCACCGCGGGTCTTCTGAAGACATTCGCCTCTGGTTCCGGTGCGGGCGCCTCGCAAGGGCGCGTCGTCAACGGCGCGCTGGTCTCGACCAACTACAGTGCGTCCACCACGACGTCGAAAAAGACCGAATCCATCCACATGCTGCTCAACAACGGCACCATCAAGGAATTCGCGATCGAGCCGGAACCGCCGGTCGATCCCGACCGCATTCCGATTACCGAGGCGCATAAGAAGGGCGTGTTCGATCCGATGACCGGCTCGCTGCTGCGCGTGCCCGGCACCGCCGATCCGCTCGGCCCGGAAGCCTGCCACGCCAGCGCTGCGATCTTCGACGGCCGCATGCGTTACGATCTGAAGCTTGATTTCAAGCGCATGGAAACCGTGAGAGCCGAGAAGGGCTATCAGGGCCCGGTCGTGGTCTGTGCGGTCTACTTCTCAGCCGTCGCCGGCTATATCCCCGATCGGCCGGTGATCAAATATCTGACCGCCGCGCGCAACATGGAGATCGCCTTTGCGCCGGTGCTTGGAACCCGCATCCTGGTTCCATTCCGCATGGTGATCCCGACGCCGCTTGGCATTGCAATGCTGGAAGCCACGCAGTTCATCACCACAGCCACACCGCCCCGCGTGGCCAAGACGAATTGACGGAAAGCGCAATCCGGCCGCTCTGTCATCATTGCCGGGCATAGCCGTTCGAAGAACGGCGTCGCTTGCGCTCGCCTGTGCCCGGCAATCCATCTTCTTGGGTGAAATTATTCTGGATGGATGCGGGTCGAGCCCGCGCAAGACGGGTTTGGAGCACCGAATCCCTGTTGACTCTTCCTCAGTTCTGATTCGAACTCGTGGCCGTCGCGCGGTTTAAGAATTTCGTCGTCAAACCGTCGCTTGAACGCAGGCTGCAAACTTGATCTAGTGTCGGGCGTAGCTATCTGCGCGATATGTTGCGGTGAACGAAGCAGGACGATCCCAGGAGTCAGCGATTCGGGCGCGATTCGTTCCGCAACCGTTCCGAAGCTTAAATTCCCATCACAGAAGCGTCGCATTGTGACACACATTTCAACTGGCGCGCTGTCATAACGCTCGCGCGAACCGCGCAGAAACCCAATAAAACATGGCTCTTTCGTCACCTCCGCCTTCGCTTGCCAATGGAAGGGCGCCTGGATCAGGCGTCACCGCCGTGCTCGGGCCGACCAATACCGGCAAGACGCATCTGGCGATCGAACGCATGCTGGCGCATTCCTCCGGAATCATCGGCCTGCCGCTGCGGCTGCTCGCGCGCGAGGTCTACAACAAGATCGCGGCCCGCGCGGGCACGGACAGCGTGGCGCTGATCACAGGCGAAGAGAAGATCAAACCACCGAAGCCGCGATTCTGGGTGTCGACCGTCGAAGCGATGCCACGCGATATCGACGTGTCGTTTCTCGCGGTCGATGAAATCCAGATCGCGGCCGATCTCGAGCGCGGCCATGTCTTTACCGACCGCATCCTCAACCGGCGCGGCCGCGACGAAACGCTGCTGCTCGGGGCAGCGACGATGCGGCCGATCATCGAACGGCTGTTGCCCGGCGCCAACATCGTTACAAGACCCAGGCTCTCGCAGCTTGAATTCGCCGGCGACCGCAAGATCACCCGCCAGCCGCGGCGCACCGCGATCGTCGCCTTCTCGGCCGACGAGGTTTATGCGATCGCCGAATTGATCCGCCGCCAGCATGGCGGTGCGGCCGTGGTGCTCGGTTCGCTCTCGCCCCGCACCCGAAACGCGCAAGTGGAGATGTTCCAGAACGGCGACGTCGACTATCTCGTCGCCACCGACGCTGTCGGCATGGGCCTCAATCTCGACGTCGACCACGTGGCGTTCGCCTCCGACCGCAAATATGACGGTTATCAATTTCGCCGTCTCAATCCGGCGGAATTTGCCCAGATTGCAGGCAGGGCCGGCCGCGCCACCCGCGACGGTACATTCGGCACCACCGGCCGCTGTGCGCCGTTCGAGCCGGAACTGGTGAACGCGTTGCAGAACCACACCTTCGAAAGCGTGCGGGTGCTCCAATGGCGTAATTCGAAGCTCGATTTCTCCTCGCTCAGTGCGCTTCAGGTGTCGCTGGCGCTTTCGCCTGGCCATGAGGCGCTGACGCGTGCGCCGATTGCCGAAGATCTGCGCGTGCTCGATCACGTCGCGCGCGATGCGGATATCAGGGAAATGGCCCATGGGGCTGCCGCGGTCGAGCGGTTGTGGGAAGCGTGTCAGATCCCCGATTACCGCAAGATTGCACCGGCGGCCCATGCCGAGCTTGTCACAACCCTGTTCGGGTTCCTGATGCAAAAAGGGCGGATTCCGGACGCCTGGTTTGCAGCCCAGATCGATCAATCCGATCGGGCGGACGGCGATATCGACACATTATCAGGCCGGATTGCGCAAATCCGGACCTGGACCTTCGTCGCCAACCGTCCGGACTGGCTAGCCGACCCCGAGCATTGGCAGGGAATTGCGCGGGAAGTTGAAAATAAATTGTCCGATGCGCTGCATGAACGGCTTACGGAGCGTTTCGTTGATCGCCGTACCAGTGTATTGATGCGCCGCCTGCGGGAAAACGCGATGTTGAATACGGAAATCGGCAAGACCGGCGAAGTGATCGTAGAAGGCCATGTGATCGGCCGTCTGGACGGGTTCACGTTTGCGCCTGATGCGGCGGAGGCCGGCTCCGAGGCCAAGGCGTTGCAGGCGACCGCGCAAAAGGCGTTGGCCGGCGAAATCGATGCGCGTGCCGAAAAACTCTCCGCTGCGCCCGACGATCAGTTTGTGCTGACCTCGGAGGGAATCATCCGCTGGACCGGTGATGCGGTCGGCCGGCTGACCGCGGCCGACGATAGCTTGCATCCGCGTATTCGCGTTATCTCCGACGAGCGCTTGAGCGGCGCGCCACGCGAGGCTGTCGAGCGGCGGCTCGATCTGTGGCTGAAGACCCATATCGAAAAGCTCCTGGGGCCGCTGTTCGAATTGAGCAAGGCCGAGGACATCACCGGGATTGCGCGCGGTATCGCCTTCCAGCTGATCGAGGCCATGGGCGTGATCGAGCGCGCCAAGATCGCAGCCGAGATGAAGGACCTCGATCAGCCTTCGCGCGCCACTCTGCGTAAATACGGCGTGCGCTTTGGCGCCTATCACATCTACGTGCCGGCACTGCTCAAGCCGGCGGCGCGCGCGCTGGCTTCGCTGCTCTGGGCCTTGAAAGAGGCCAATGTCGATCTGTCCTTGCTGTCGGGTGCGCAGCACCTGGCGGCTTCGGGCCGTACTTCGTTCCCGATCGACAAGGCGTTGCCGCGCGATGCCTATCGCGTGCTGGGATATCGCCAATGCGGCGAGCGCGCGGTCCGGGTCGATATTCTGGAGCGGCTGGCGGATCTCATCCGCCCTGCCCTCGCCTGGCGTGAGACTTCGTCCGGTGCAAAGCCCGCGGGCGCATTCGACGGCCGTAGCTTTGTGGTGACGCAGGCGATGACGTCGCTGGCGGGATCAGCGGGTGAGGATTTCGCCTCGATCCTGCGCGCGCTCGGTTATCGCATGGACCGCCGTCCGCCGTTGCCGCCGAAGCCTGTGGTGGCCGAACCGGCGGTGAGTGAGGTTGCGGCGGCTGAGGCTTCTTCCGAAGTGTCTTCTTCCGAGACAAGTGTTGCTTCCGAGATAGCGCTCGCGCCCGTTGCCGATGCGACGGCCAGCGAAGCCGCATCGGAGGTAACGGCCAAGCCTCTCGCGGACGCGGCGCCAGGCGAAGCTGTACCGGCTGCTGATGCGGTATCATCAGCCGAAGTCGTCCAAGAGGTATCGCCGGTTGTCGAAGAGGCGTCGCCGGTTGCCGATGAAACGCTCGTCTCGTCGATGACGCTACTGCCCCAGATCGATTTCGCGCAGAAGCGGGACATTCTCAACGTTGCAACGATCGTGGAGGAAACGAAATCGGGCATTGCCGAGGCCGCGACATCGCTCGCGTCTGCGGATGCACCGATGTCGGCGGAAGCGGCGCCTGAAACTTCTGACGGTGCTGCATCAGCAGCGGAAGCTACTGCTGCTGCAGCAGCACCAGCCGAGCCTGAACTGATCGAGGTCTGGCGTCCAGGTGGCCGCTCCGATGAGCGGCGTCCACCGCGCCATGATCGTAACCGGCAGCATCATCGCCGCCCCGAGCGGCCCGCCAATGGCGCGCAACCTGCCACCGCCGAAGCTTCACCGGGCGAAACCACGTCCGGTGAACCAGGTGAGGGCGCCAAGCGCGAACGGCATCGTCGGCGCGACCGTCACAAGGATTTCCGCAGGCCGCAGCCCGCAGCCGCGAGCGAAGGTGCGCCGCCAGTTGTAGCGGACGGAGCATCCGTGACTGAACCGCGCGAAGAGCGGAACGGCCGGCCGCGCGAGCGTTTCGAAGGCAAGGATCGCAATTCCGGCCGCAACGAGGAACGCAACAAGGGCAAGCCGCGCGATCGCGACGAAGGTGGGCGCGACAACAAGGGCGGACGGGACAAGGGTCGCGACCGGCCGGGGCGCGACCGCGACCGAGGCGGCCGGGAAAGCGGTCCATCGCATCGGCAATATGCCTCGAGCGCCAACCCGCGCGAGCGTGATCGTCCGATCGATCCCAATTCGCCTTTCGCCAAGTTGGCCGCGCTCAAGGAGCAGATGAGCGCCAACCGAAAGGACCCGTAGCGTTTTCAAGCGAAGCCGCCTTCGCTGAAGCTTCGGCGGCCGCGTGAGCTAGTGGCCCGGCGAAGCCTTGGCGGAGACGGGTGGATGCCCGGTTCGCGTGAAGAAAACGCGTCAAAAATAGAGTAGCGTTCTCAAGCGAAGCCGCCTTCGCTGAAGCTTCGGCGGCCGAGTGAGCTAGTGGCCCGGCGAAGCCTTCGCGGAGACGGGTGGATGCCGGTTCGCATTAAAGAAAACGCGTCAAAAAAATAAGCCCTTCCCGCGTGGGTGTTGCTTGGAGCGCCAGCGTCTCGACAAATGGCTATGGCACGCGCGGCTCATCAAAGCCCGAACCAGCGCGGCCGCACTGGTGGAGGCTGGTCACGTGCGCATCAACGGGGTGCGCGAGACCTCGCCCGGTCACGCGGTGAAAGCGGGTGATGTTCTGACCGTCGGGCTGGATCGGACCGTGCGGGTTCTCAAGATCGTCGGATTTGCCGAGCGGCGGGGCGATGCGGCGTCCGCACGCGCCCTTTATGTGGATTTGCAGGGCCGCGCGGAGTGATTATCTCAATCCTGCAGGCGAGGGGCTTCCCTTGCAGCGCATGAGTTCCTGCGCTACGCAAACCTCTTAAATCCGACTTAAAAACTGACCCGTTCCGGAGCCCTGGATGACTTACGTCGTCACTGAAGCCTGCATTAAATGCAAATATACCGACTGCGTTGAGGTCTGCCCCGTCGATTGCTTTTACGAGGGCGAGAACATGCTGGTCATCCATCCGGACGAGTGCATCGATTGCGGTGTGTGCGAGCCTGAATGCCCCGCCGACGCCATCAAGCCGGATACCGAGCCGGGCCTCGAAAAATGGCTCGAGGTCAACACCGAATATGCCAAAACTTGGCCGAATATTACCCAAAAGAAGGAATCCCCGGCCGATGCCAAGGACTTCGAGGGCAAGGAAGGCAAGTTCGAGGAATATTTTTCTCCGAACCCCGGCACCGGCGACTAGGTAACCAGATCCGGTTTTGAACCTTTATCCACAGGCGTGCCGGGGGCTGTGGATAGTCGGTCTGCTTAACCCTACCTGCGGTTTGGAGGTCGAAAACGGTGTCCAGGTGACGCTGGGAGGGCATAAACCATTGATTTTTGCGGGAAATGTGCTATATTGGTTCATTAACTAGCCGAACCCGTCAGCCAGCGTATCGGCCCCTATGGGTTCCCGTGAAAACATCGAACAGGGGCGTGGCAGTTCCGCGCGCAGGCTGTGTCACAAAAAACGCGTACAAAGAGTACTTCTAAGGCTTCAAAAAAAGCCGCCGCGGCCATTAGTCGTAGCGCAACCAAGGGCCGTGCCCAGGCTTCCGCGAAGGATCCGCGAAAAGCCGCCAAGGCGTCGGCTGCCAAGCCCTCAAAAAACAAAAGAAGCTCAATGCCAAACAAGACTGCAAAAACTGCCGCGAAAGCGACGGGTTCGAAGGCCACTGCTTCGAAGGTCGCTGCTTCCAAGACCGTCTCGCACAAGACTGCTCCCAAGGCCGCTGCGCCCAAGGCTCCTCCGGTCAAGCCTGTCGCGCCCAAGGCACCCGTGAAGGCACCGGCTGCCGCGAAGCCCGTTGTCGCCGCCAAGCCGGTCACGGCTGCGCCGCGCATCGAAGAGAAAAAGCCGCTGACCCAGCGTCAGGGCTTCAAGACCAGCGAATTCGTCGTCTATCCGGCCCATGGCGTCGGCCAGATCCTCGCCATCGAGGAGCAGGAGATCGCCGGCGCGCGGCTTGAGCTGTTCGTGATCAATTTCATGAAGGACAAGATGACGCTGCGGGTGCCGACGGCGAAGGTCGCCAATGTCGGCATGCGCAAGCTGTCGGAGCCGGCGCTGGTGAAGAAGGCGCTGGAAACCCTCAAAGGCCGTGCCCGCGTCAAGCGCACCATGTGGTCGCGCCGCGCCCAGGAATACGAAGCCAAGATCAATTCGGGCGACATCGTCGCGATCGCGGAGGTCGTGCGCGATCTCTATCGTTCGGAATCGCAGCCTGAACAGTCCTACAGCGAACGTCAGCTGTACGAAGCCGCTCTCGATCGCCTGTCGCGCGAGATCGCCGTCGTCCAGCATGTGACGGAAACCGAGGCCGTGAAGGAAATCGAAGGCCAGCTCGCCAAGAGCCCGCGCCGCGGCGTCAAGACAGAGGCCGATGCTGAAGCGGACGGTGAGGCCGACGGCGAGACGGATGGCGACGCTGATGGCGATGATGCCGCTGTCGCGGATGAAGCTGCGTAAGTTTTCCTATCCAAGCGAATTGAAAAAGCCCGGTCGATGCGACCGGGCTTTTTGTTTTGGGGGCGCTGCGACGCTGCGCTCCCTCTCCCGCCTGCGGGGGAGGGTTGGGGTGGGGGTTGCCGCCGTCCATTGCGTGCCGGGATTCGGAAGAGAGACTTTCCCCACCCGCCGCGCCCTGGCGCTGCCGAGCGCATCGACTTCGCCCGCAAGCGGAAGCGGTAAGAGAGAGTTTGCCAATCGAGATCCCCGGTTCGCGCTTAAACGCGCCCGGGGATGACGCGCTTTCGCGCGTCAATCCACCACGATCTTGACGCGGTCGCGCGCCTTGATCTGGGCGCGGGCCTCAAGCCCGTTGATGATGCGGAAGCGCTCGGCCGGCCGGTCGACGCCCGCCATGCGGTGCGATAGCGATTCCACGGTATCGCCGGGCTGCACGTTGATCACCTTGATGCGCAACGGCCGCGCCGACTGGATTTCATCCAGCGTCAGGCGGCGGAAGGAATTCACGGTTTCCCGCGCGTTGCGTTCGCTTTCCGTCGTCTTCTGTTTGGTGGCGAAGATGAAGCGGTAGACGTCGCTGCCGAAACGCAGCGCATAGACCTTGAACTGCCAGGGATCGCCGGTGGCAATCACCGAGGCCGCCGGAAAACCGTTGATGGTGAGGTCCTCGGTCGACGCCTTGTCGACGTTTTCCATCCAGCCGGAGTTGAGATAATCGCCGAGCGACTGTTCGCCCGATACTCGCACCACGTCGAAGCGCATGGCTTGCGCGCCGCCTTCGCGGACGCCGATGACGGCCTGCGCGGTATTGTCCAGTGTGAAGTTTTCCGGCGCCGTAAAGGTGAAACCGAGCTTGGGATGCAGGAACCGGCGCCCGCGCACAAAGCCTTCGCTGGGGTCTTCGCCGTAGACGATGTTGTCGATCGCGGCGAGATAGCTGTCGCGGTCGCGTTCGCTGGAATCGCTCAAGGGATAATTCCGCGCGATGTTCTGTGCGTTGGCGACACGCTCCGGCGTTGCCGGATGCGAGGAGAGGAAGTCTTGCACCCGTGGGTCGGCAGCAGACTTGGCCGCCTTCAGCTCCGCGTTGCGTTCCATCGCGGTCAAAAACCGCGCCGCACCGTAGGGATCGAAATGCGCATTCGCGGAAATGTTGACGCCGGCCTTGTCCGCATCGAGCTCCTGCGACCGCGAGAAGCTCGCCATCGAGAGCTTGCTTCTCTCCTCCTGCGCCAGCGCCGTGACATTCGGATCGCTGCCGACATCGGCGACAGCGCGGGTCGCACTGGCAGCCACTTGTCGCGCCTGGTCCTCGCGGCTGATGGCGTGCCTGGCCAACACATGCGCCATTTCGTGGCTCAGCACCGACGACAATTCGGAGGTGTCGCAGGCGAGCGCGATCAGGCCCCGCGTCACATAAAGCTGGCCGTTGGGCAGCGCGAACGCGTTCACCGCGCCCGAATTGAGAATGGTGACCTTGTAGGACTGGTCGGGACGCTCGGAAGCAGCCACGAGCCGATCGACGGTCTTGCCGATCAACGCCTCCAGCTTCGGGTCATCATAGGGGCCGCCATAAGACGACAGAATGCGTTCGTGTTCCTTTTCGGCCGCCGCGCTCTGGACGAACGTGCTTTTGGCTGGTTTCGGCGCCGCGACAGCGCTGGGGGCAGGGCTTGGAGTTTGAACGCGGGATGGGCTACGTCGTTTAATACTAATTAAACGACGTAGCCCATGTAAAGGCTGTAGTGAAGAAGTTTGTTTGTGCTTGACTCGCAAGAGTCATAGCAAGAAAACCGAGACTAAGGATTAGTTTTTTCATTTTGTGTTTGGGTTCCATCTACAAGTGTAGCAGATGGTGTTTTGATAGTAGACTCAACAACAGTTGTTTTAGTTATATGAGTTGTATCAAAAGTTACTTGGTCAGCAGGATGTTGTTGAAGAAATAGAAGCATATCTTTGCCAACAGCAATACCAAGGTTAACAGAAAACAAGATGATGATTTGATTTTTAGTCAGACCAACTGCCAAACCTGCCAATGCTCCAACAAGACCAGAAGCTAAACCAGTAAGAATAGCAACAAATAAACCAAGTTTCCACTGTTTCCAGTTCATTGTTTTATATTGATTGTCTGTGTTTGATGGTCTTTCACTGTCGTAGCTAATTCAATCATTGTATCATTGAGGTGGACGGTAGAGGCTTCAAGTGCTGTGATTCGTTTCTCATGATTATCTACTTTAAAGTTTGTTGATGCCCACATATAGACAATCATTATTAACGAAGTGGCGATTGAAACTATATTACCAACCGAGATTTCCTTTTTAAGTTGCATTTGATTTTAGTGCGGGCATGGGTTATTGCACCCAATAGGTGCCGGTCAGTCCTGATGCAGCAGAGATGCTGCCTCCCGGTTGGAGTGGAATAATGGTGCCGCCCGTGGCAACTGTGTTCGTGGCAACCGGCGTTCCAGCGTTATTCTTAATTGTCACAGCTACGGCTGTTCCAATGCAATTCACGTAAACATTCGTTCCTAAGATATTTGTATATCCAGTGGCAGTGATACTACCAGTAGCTGTTCCTCCAGTGGAAATTGCTTTAGTCACTACTAGTCCATATTCTTGAGAAAAGCTTGCACCAAGAGTAGGTGTTCCGCTATTACCGAATGTAGGATTTATGCCAGTATTATCAATTAATACTGCATTCGCTGAGTTACCACTGGAAAAGAAGGCCCATTGACCAGCACCACGTGGAACCCAACCAGTTCCAGAAGGGTCAAGATAACCACTGGTTCCACCAGAAGCAGAAGTTTCCAAAAAGAAATTAGTCGCTTTAACTGTTGCATTGCCAAACTCAGCGGTTGTTGGGTCAAATTTATTAAATGCAACAGCATTGCTTAATTGGCCTCCTGCTGTAATAATTGTGCCATACGCTGTTTTTAAACTAGCTCCGTTAAGAAGTTGTAACGTGCCATTGCCAATAGGATTATATACATTGACCTGTGCTTGATTTTGGTCAACTTCAAATAGTTTCGGCTCGTTTGTTTGTTGGAAAAATACATTGCTTCCTGATTTAATGTAGAACACAGATAACGGATAAATGTGATTAGATATTCCGTCGTTGTAGGGAATCTCAACTTTAAATCCATTGGTATCTCCCGCAATCCATATTCCCGGAAGATTTCCAGATGAACCTTGTGGATGAGTAAAGGCAAGGGGTGCCGGACTATTGACAACAATTTGAACTGTTCCCGGCCCATCTACGTTTGTAGCCTGCAATCCCGGCGCAATAAAACTGGCTATTTGTGGGTCAAACGGATAGTATCCATTCGCATTTGGAGAACCAACCGCATTACTCATCACCATAGCAAGACTGTAATTGCCACCAGACGTAAAAGGTGAACCAGAAACAACAACTCCTTGGTCATCATTTGGATTTGTGTCAGGAGCAAAAAAGAAAGTAGGATTAGCTCCATTAGGAGGTTGAATCGTGGGTGTAATCAATAATGTGCTGAATCCCACAGCGGTTGACGCGCTAGGGCCGTTGCTCGACATGCCCCCCAACGCCGTCAACGCCGCGCTCGCCGTCGTCTGGCCCGTGCCGCCGTTTAGAATAGAAACAGGGGCGGTTATAAACCCTACTGTTGGAGTGACAGGAGAAAGTAATGATACCTGAAAACTAGATGGAAACAAAGTAACTGTTCCTGTTCCTGTGCTTGTATTCTGATAATTCCATGTCGAACCGGGTTGAACAATAAAGTCTGGCATACTAACATTAATTACACCACCCGAAACCGGGCCTTGAATACTTTGACCACTTAAAAAGGCGCCATTAAAAGTCAAAGATGGATTACCACTTCCAGTAGAGTTAAATTGAGCAATACCACCAAATATAGTAATAGGGACACTATAATTATTAGTATACGTTGTTCCTATTACTTGATTAGTAGTAAAGGTCAAATTGGTAGAACCAACCACAGTTATGTTTGTTCCACTTGCGGAACTTCCATTCGTAGATATAACAGTTCCAGCAATAGTAATACCTGCGCCAGCTGTATAAGTAGTTCCACTTCCACTATTAGTTCCACCGCCAACAGTCACATGACTTGGATTGTTACCACCAGTTGGAAAAAACTGTGGTTGACCAAATGAACTAATACCCGTCAATAATGTAACACAACAAAGAATTCTTTTAAGCATAATTAGATTAATCAGTTATCTTACGCAATGCAATCTTATAAAACAATAAATTACCACCAGTTACCCAAACAATGACTGTATTCGTGGGATGTAAAGTTAAACCAGTAAAATTTGTAGCAGCAATCGTTGTGGATAAATTTAATGTATTCGTCAAAGCTAAGGCGGGCCACCCAACTTGAATAGTTCCGGTAGATGAAGACGTTGAACCAGACACATAAACTTCATACAAAGCTTGATTCGTTGCATTAGCATTTGTGAAGATGTTTGTTATACCAACTGTTGTTCCAGCATAAACAGCAACCAAACTCCCCTGTTGAGTAGGAGATACATTTCCATTTGCATCTACAGTCAATGAATAACCGGGATTGTTTGTGTTGTTTAGATATTGAAAGTTACCACTTTGTGTGAAGGGAGCAGGATTATTAGTTAGACTAATAGGAGTAACTGAGAAATTGTAGTTGTTTGTTCCAAGCAAAATCTCAATCAAATTTGTGAAAGCTGGATATGTTACAATGGAGTTAGTGAAACTGTTTGTGGTTGGTTGTGCAAATGAATCAACAGCACAAATCAAACTCAACATTATGAACAATCTTTTAATCATTGGAAACAAATTGTGGAGTTTTTGAAAGGAACTCCACAAAACCTTACTCATCTGCTTAGTTATTGTTACGATACGTAATCAACACTTGGCCATTCGTCGATGACGACGTAACCAAGATTCCCTTTACCATAATCATGTCAATGTTGTAGGTTGACATGATACCATTCGGAGCAATGAATGTCCGAAATGGCAACTGATTAGTTGCAGCTGCCACAACCACATTCGTTTCAACCCATAGGGTATTCGTGAATGTGTTCGTTGTTCCAGTCAACGGACTAACAAATGTTGAAACAACATTCGTCGAAAACTGCGTCACATTCGTATATGCTACGTTTGTATACGTTGTATTCGTGAAGCTGTTATCATAGATGTTAACAGTTGTTAGTCCAACACCAATCACACTAACCTGTGCAATCTTACTGGCATTCGTTACTGCAACGACATCCGTTGGATTGCTAATGTTAATGTTTGTGGTGAACGCCGGTGATGGTGATGGCGAGTTGATTTGAGCAATGGCAGACGTTGCCATCAATCCAATCAATGCAACTGCACTTACAATGTATTTGAATAGTTTATTCATGTTGTGATTCTCCTTATTGATTAGCAGGGCCACGCTGACGTTTGAAGATAATCGGAATTGCATTCCTGCGCTGCTTCGGAAGAATACCGAACGTGCATTGAGAAATGAATTTCAAGAATTCTCCATAGTAGTTAGGCTCATACATCAAGTTGTTTTGGTCGTCATAGCAAGGAACAAATAGATTCTTGGTTATCATCATTTGCCCATTCCAGAACATCTTGCCAAACCCATTAGGCATACCATTGCCGCTGAATGCAGCAGGGGGTGGCCCAACTTCAATGCTGTCATAACCTTCAGCACCACAAAGCCAAGCAACTTCATAAGGTGAACAATTGCCACCGTTTAGTGGGTCAGAGATTTGAGTGTATTGAGAATTAGGAATGCTTTCATTCGCATTGTAAGGGTCAGAAGTAGATGTAGGAGCACCCGTATTCTGATTAACACGAATTTCAGGAGCAAACTTACCACCAGCAACATTGAATCTCAAAGGTTTGTTTTCAATGCGACAAGTGATACGACCGAACAGATTTCCTTTGAATGACTTGTTAACGACATCCAATGCACAGTTTTTGTTCTGTTGCAAGTATGGGTCAAATGTAAATTGCTGAAATGCTTCAGATGAGCAAATCAACAGATACATTCCAGTCAATCCTTCGTCATCCTTCGGCAGTTCTGGCCCTTTAAAGTAAGGAACTCCAATATCATCTTCCATAACAGTCACAAGCTTATTCAACGTAAGCAAGCTTAGACGGTCGTTAATGCCATTGAATACATCAAGCATCAATGCAGCAGTCTTAGAAGAACCCGTTGCATATGAACCTGAAGCAGATATGACAGGAGTTAGTTCACCAGTTGGTTTACCAGCGACCCAGAAGAAAGGAGCAAAGTCCCAAACATTCGTTCTGATGAACAAATCTTCGTATTGTTCCTGCTTCTCCATGATGTCCTTACCATGTGCATCAACATGGTCATTGAAGAAATCCCTAAATGAACCAACGAAGCTCATATTAGGAGATTCAAACCTTTGACGCTTAACCACAGTATCAACTGTCACTTCACGCACATCCATCACATCTTTGCGAGGGGCTTGTGAAATTTCATTGGGATATGCTTCTTGACGCAAACGCGGAGAAGGTTCTTTACGAACACCGCGCATTGTTTGACCTTGATTTGGAATCCACTTTTTCTTTCCAGTGAGTTTATTCCAAATAGTGTAGAACGGACGCCTTTCAACTTGCATTTTTGCGAAGTAGTAAGGCAACCTATTATAGAGGTTAATATCCTGTTCAGTCCAACCTGAACAAATATTAGCATCAACAATAGGCATACTGTTAAGACCACCTGGGCCTGTAACATTTTGATTTACTGCCATATGTTATCTTGTGGATTGCTTGTTAATTTCATTCAGAGTTAATTGATTGCTCTGAACAATCTATCTCAAGCACAAAGATAACTGTAGATGCTTAACAGATTAGGTTGCGCGAACCTAAATAGTCGCTCTCAACTGATGATGTAGCAAGTTCTATACCAGCGAAAATCAAATAGCTAATCTAAGTTCATCCAATGATATTAGTTTGCATTGAAGAAGATGCTTAAATAATTCAGCAGTTGCTCTGCAATCATTCAAACTATCATGAGCACCAGACAAGTCTTTACCGATGAAATACTTATAAGCTTCACTTAGCTTTAGGCCATTTGTATTTAGTGCCAAACCGACGGCCAGATGTAAATGGAAGTTTCATAATATCTGTTGTGAGTTCCATTGTGCAATAGTACTCAGCCAACTCCCATGCATCAAGCATTGCAGATTTCAATGCTTCATTCTTGATATTTCCTAATTCAATGTTAATCATTGTATCATCAAAGCTAAAGTTGTGTGCAATTACACAATCAGCTTGCTCGAACATTTCCATGAACTCTTTGATTACTTCAAATCCATCACGGCCTTCAGACCTGCATCGTTCAATGCTTATTCCATGAGCATCAAATGCACCTTGAGCAATTTTGAAATCTGAAAATGGTGGTTTGATTAATGTATAAAGTTGTTTGATTTCATTCCAATGTTCATCATACAACAATGCAGCAATTTGAATGACATGTGCTTGTGCAGGATGTGTTGGATGAATCTGCTTACTTGGAAAGCCAGATGTCTCAGTGTCGAATATTAAATATTGCATAACTTAATTAGTTCTTCAAAGCTTTGAAGTCATCATAGCTAACAGTATCTCCAACTCCACCACTTCCGATTTTCTCTACACTTGATGCAACAATATCACCATTAGTTGGTTGTTGTCCAACTCGCGGCTTAACTCCTGCTTTCTTGAGTTCATCATTTTCTTTTTGAACTTTTGCGATAGTTAAGTCACGTTCTTTGATGACGTTAAGTAATTGAATTACACCGGCCCCTGCTTTAGCAACCAATGGAGCGAGTGGACTATTGCGAAACTCCGCAGGCAAACTTGACAGCAAATTCTTAACTACTGGCATATAAGGATGCTTCTCATCTTCATAAGCTGCAAAGTATTGTTTCTCTATTTGTTTGATGCCATTAGCTGCTTCGCTATGTCTATTGCGAAAGCCTTGTTCAATACTCAATACAGCACGTTGTTTGTCCTGCATTTGGTTAGCTGCCCAATTAATGTAACCAAGCACACTAGCTTCAGCTTCAGCAGTTGCTTTAACTGGTTGACTAAGGATTGCATTGCCTTTAGCATCAAAGTTTAAATCTTGCCAGTTGCCACCTTGACGAATATTGACAAGTTGCTTCTGCCAATGCTTCATTACATAATCAGACCTTTGAAGTTGATTAGCTGCATCATTATATTCAGGAGCAAGAACGAAGCCTTGAGGATGTTCAAAGTAACTATCAGGAAGTTGAGCTTTTCCACTCTTAAGATTAGCAATCTCTGCATCTTTGTTTGATAGAACTTTCGCTAAGTTCTTACGTTCGAGAAGCTGTGGCTTTACCCAAGCGAATGCATCATTTGACATACGCTTAAGGAAAGCAGATTCAGTTTCTTCAAAACCTGTGTAGTCGCGAGCTACAGCTTTGGTGCCATCAGACTTTTGAACTTCAGCAGGTTTAGTAACAACAGCAGCTTGACCTTCTGGCTTTGCTTGTTGAACTACAGGTTTAACGTCTGGCTCTTTAGGAACGAAAGCATCCTTCAGCTTATTGAAGTCATCATAGTTTACTGATTCGGTTGAAGCATCAGGTTTGACTTCAAGCTTTGGGTCAGCAGCAACTTCAGATTCAACAATAGGTTCAGGCTGGGCTTGAACTTGCTGTTGAATAGCTGGCTGTTCTAATTGAACACCTTCATCACTACCAGCTCTAAACTGGTCATCAGAAGATAGATTAGGATTTTGATTCGACGTTACCTGTTCTGGCATAGGTTATTACTTTCTCTATTGTGGAGGCTTGGATTAGATATTTACTGACTTGTGGACTGTTTTCATCTGCAAGTTGTTTTGCTCTGTTTACGTTATAGTTGTATGATGCATTAAGAAAGATAAGGAAATCTTTAGTTGTTGGTTCAGTTAACCATTGAGAACGAAGCTGTGACATTTCAGCTTCCTTGTTTGAATCTTCAACTTGCTTTGCAATAACTTTAGCTTCTGCTTCATCACGAGCAACTTGTGGAGTTGTAAGTTTAGAGATTACAGATTTGAAATTCATGGTGCTTTCAATGCTTGTTGAGCTTGTTGCTCGATTTGGGTTAATCCTTGCTGAAGGGATGGGTCAGCCTTAACATGCTCGGCAACACCGGGCATCTTAAGTAGGTCTTGGACAAGTGAACCTAAAGATTGAATGACTTGATTCTTTGGATTACCTTCCTGAAGCATTTGAGAATATAGTGCTCCATCTTGAGGATATTTAAGTTTAAGCAAGTCAGAAAGGAATGCCATTGCTACAGGAGTTTGTTGCAAAACAGGCCAATCTTGCATCATCTGTTGCACAAGTTCTGCCTTCTGAATTACATCAACATCACCAGCAGCACGAACCTCAAATGTTCTACTTAATGTATCAGCATCACTAATGTAAGCATTTTCATCACCAACTGAACCAGCTGAATCAACAGCAGATTGTGGCGTTTGCATCTGTTGTGTCATGGCTGGATTAGGTATTTGCAAGAACTTGATTTTGTTTTGCAGAGCTTGACTACGAACAATTAGCCAAGCAAAGCTATAAACTTCACGAATGAATTCACTATACAACGTCAAATCAACAGAATCAAGCAATGATTGAGCTTGTTGAGCAGCAGTTACTTCACGTGCAGTTTTTCTACTATCTTCACGATTCAATACTGCAAAGTCTGTCTGACCGATATCTTGAGAATTGGCAGTATCCATATACTCAAGAGCTTTAAGAACTATGGGGTCGGGAGGATTCATTGACCAGAACTTCATTGGCTTATCCCAAATAGTTCCATCAATCAGTTTGATATTAGCAAGTTGCTTTGCTGGCCTTCCATCATTCATCACATCAATGTCAGGAGAAGCAAATACTTTCTGTGACCGATTCATTCGATTAACGAAGGCCGTTAGAATTGCAGTTTGAGCTTCTTGCTTATCTTTGTCAAGGAACACTCGACCAACTAAATCAAATATCAAAGGCTTTTCTGTTTCACGATAAGGCAATAGAAAGATTGGATAGTTCTCCAAGTCAACAGGAACCCATTGTTGTTGAGGAACTTCAACCATTTGAGTCGTTGTTCCAACAACATTACCACCAGTATCATAATGTGGAATCTGTTGTGGTTGCTGTGTAATTACCATCTTTTGTTCATCAATGCCAGCATAAAGCTTAACTGGTGACTTCAACCAATCTGTTGCACCTTCTTCAATGGTAAACCAAGACACATAGACGGCACCATTAAACTTCTTCATTCTTTTATAAACCAGACAAGTTTTATCTTTGTCTTGTTTAGATGAACGACGTTTCTCTAATACATAGTTTACTTGCTCTTGTGAGAAGCCAAAGTTTGCAACAAAAGCTTTAAGTTGTAATGGGCTAAGTTTGTAGCGTCTAATTAAATCTCCACAAGCTTGAAGGTCTTGTGCATCCATTGCAAAGATTAAATCTTCATGTGCAATGTATTCTATGCAGCAATGACCGGGATACCGTTCGTCATACATTACTTCAACACAAGCCCAAGCATGAGTAGCTGCACCATCCACGACTTTAAAGTGTGGCTTAGTCCAGCCTTTGTATGTCATGACTTTTGTGAACTGCTGTTCTAGTCTATCTGCATCGAAAGTATCATCAACTATATCAGTAAAGGTTGCAATGCGCCTGCTATTTTTAAGGTAATTGATATAGCTAGGCATTTCTCGTTGGATATTGCCATCAATAATGCGTTCTGGAATAAAGCATTCATCGTCATCAATATCACCAGTTTCTCTCAGTGCATCAATATTGAATTCAACATCACGTGTCAATCTGTTTGCCTCAGTTCGTTGTTCTTCATCTTTCCAACGAGTAACCAAACTCTGCAAATAGATTCGTGCAGTTTGAAAGTCAATCAGTTGCTTTTGTTCTTCGTCAGCTATAGCAGCAGCTTGATTATTTGAAGGGTCAGAAGCTGGTGTAATAGGAGCAGAAGGTGTTGCTGAATCAATGGCTGTTTGCATAATCAATCAGCAGATTTCTTCAAGTTATGATAATCATCCATCGTTACATGCTTTTCAACTGGTTCAGCACCAGAGTGACTTCCTGTATCTTCATCAGTCAAACGTTTGGCTGCATGATACATTGCATGATGAAGCTCATGAGGATGTGCAAGTCCTTTCACAAACTCTTCAATGTGAGGATAGTTAGATTCATCTTCAGACCCACCACCATCTTCACCGGGCAAATCATGCATTGCTGAATCAATGCTTGGTTCGTCACCTTCATTCTTGCCAGAGACAGCATCTACGCCGGGATTAGGAATTTCTTTTTTCATATTGATAAGTTGTTCTGCGATTGTGTTTGCTATTCATTAGACGACCCACAGTCATTGGGCCTCTTGAAACTCTATTGTGACGTTGCTCTCGTTCTTCATATTGTTTGTATACGATTGTGTCGTCATGCCATTGTTCAAGTTGTTCACCATTCATCCGCTTTTGCTTGACAGGTTCATCGGTATTGACTTTATCCTCACCCATGAAATCAGATACAGATAAGCCAGTGAAAGCAAGAATAAAAGCATCAGCACGGTCAGGACTTGGTCGTCCATTAGCTTTAGCATCAGGTTTAGATTCAAGAGCAATGCGACCTTGTGTGGATTGTTGTTTGTAATAGCGTGTGTAAAGCTGTTGTAAGAATTTGCTATCAAGTTCATCCTCAGTCCTGAAGAACCACAAGTTTTCCTCAAGTATGCGTTTCACACGATACCAATTCTCAGCACCTCTATTAATGTATAGTTTCTTATTGCTTGCAGGTGATTGATTATTTATGCGAGCTACATTCCAGCCAAAGTTAGAATTAAGCTGGTCTATGCATGACTTTCCAACACCACCATCATCTGCATAAACGTGAGGATGGTCTTTTGGAAGTTTTAGTTCATCAGTTAACCAAAGGTCAAATCGGCGTGCTGTAACTGTTGTGTCAACTTCTCGAAAACAAAGCTTCTTGATTATAGTATTGCCACGAGCTGCAATGCCAACATTCTCGTCGCCACCAGCAGCAAGGTCAATACCTACACGAATTGGCCAATGTTGGAGAGTTGGTTTAATATTGTTTTCGCGTGAATATTTGATTCCTCTATCAACTACTTCTTTACTGATAATGCAATCACCCTCAGCAGAAGTAAATAGAGCTAAATGCTTTGACCTAAATAGAGCAGAATGCTCACCAAGTTCAAGCTTATCAGATTCAAGTTCATCTTTGCTTAAATGAGGGCACGAATAAGTGTCAACTCTACGACAATGTGACCAAGTAGTGAAATGAGTATAGAAGTCACCAACAGGAGAACCGGGTGTTGAAACTTCTATCCAATAGTTGTATCCAGTGCAACGTCTTAAAGCCCTATAGATTTCAAGTGAAACTGATTTACCTTCGTTGATAATGATTGCCATTTCACTGTTAGGCTCAAGCGGATGGTATCCTTCTGCTTTACCTTCTTCGTCTGTTGCAAACAAACGTATCTCAGAACCACTAAGTCGGCATTTAATATAACGTTGTCGGATTTTGAAGATTTCTGCACCATGAAATTCATTTACCTTTCTTGCTAAATTGACAATGTAACTTTCTGTCTGACTTGTGAGTTGAACACCTGAACTTGAAGTGATAATACATCTTGATTGAATCTTACTTAATGCAAACCAAATAGCGAAAGGTGCAATCACGAAAGCATCTTTGCCTGAACCATTGCAAGCACACAATATGTATTTGAATGGATTAAGTTGAGTTGGTTTGGCACTCGACAATTCTTCACTGACTTCGCGCTGCCATTTATGAAGAACCACCGTTTGTTCGCGAATGTTTACATCATAAACAGACAGAAGTTCATCGGGCGACAAGAATTCAAGCTTATCAAATCCTGTATCTTTAAGTGGAGTTGTATCTTCATCCTGACTGTCGCCTGCATAACCATTACCGGCGGTTTGAATTGGCTTTACTGCATCATCAACTCTAACATATTCCTCCTTGGAACTTTCGGTTTCATTTATGTTTCGTGCAGCAATGTCATTAATCGGCTTGTTAGAATCAGGCGTGGATGATGCAGTAAAGTTAGGTTTAGTTTGCTCAATCTTTGGGGACGGGACGGATTGGGCTTTGGGTTTAGCCATTACTCCATAAAGAAGTTCATCTTCTTTTGTGATTGATGTGAATGGACTTTTAATCACTTTGAAGTCACTTCCTCTAGTTCAATGATTGGTTTCTCACCATCAGTTGCAGCCTTTGCCTCGCGTGCTCTTTTCAATGCCAAATTGATATTGTAAACATCAATTTTCAAAGTGCCTAATCCTTTCAAAGCATCAAGTCTGCCTTTCTTGTCGTCACGAATATAACGAGCACAACGAACTTTCAAGTAATCATCATCAGTTGAAAGCATCACTTCTTTAAAAACTGCTGTTGACAATGCAAGGTCATCATCTGTGAAATCTGTTGCTAAAGTATCCTTTTTAATTTCAGCTCTATATCGTTTGCTGAATTGAACAAGAACTTGTTTGATTTGTTCAGTGTCATAATTGAACAATCCCACAAGCTCATCAATGGATGAACCTTCATCGTATGCTTTAGCTATTTGAACTCCAATCACAAGTTATTTAATTAATCCAACACCTGCAATTCTATTCAAACCTGCTTTCAACAATATCGCTTCAATAGTCATGTTTAATGTGTTCACTTACATCAACCTCTAGCAAGTTCTATTCCATCAATATCTTATACATTCCCGATGACATCAGTTTAATACATTTAGGGCATTAAGTGAATAGTGAAGGTGAAGTAGTGGGGTAAAGATGGAGAAATTTTGTGAGAGAGTATATATAGTTGTTTCCGTTTCCATTTCTGGCCACCAATCTATGCCAATGTCATATCAATCATTAGTTAGTCTAATGCTTATCATTAGTTAGTTTAATCATTAGATTAACTTATGTGATGCATTAGATATAGGCTAAGCTAATGCTATCAGTCAACACACACTGTTAGTCTCGCCTATATCTAATAGG
>CAVVZW010000092.1:0-4700 GCA_963752265.1 uncultured Alphaproteobacteria bacterium | reverse complement strand
GATAAGATCATGGTTTTTTTGCAGAATTACTTCCTTGCAAACAGGTTTTTCCTTATCGTTACAAGATCATCCAAGCCGGTGCCATGAGAAGACACAGTGTGTTGGCCTGTCGGCGTGGATTGCCACTCCTTGTCCTACCGTCCACTTGATACAGTGTAATCCGCATAATTGCACACCCTCGGGAGCCAGGATTTGTGCTGCAATTATGAAATGAAAATTCGTCAGCCATATCTAGACCAGAGGGGTCCCTGGGAAGGGATGGTTCCCCCCACCCCTTTCGGGCACGGTGTCCCATCGAGTTCGCCTGGAGGCCTCAGCCACGCGGACCCTCTCGGGTTGGTGGTGGAAGGACACGGACTCCCCGCGCTGTGTCCAGATGCGTGGTGGGGACCTGAATTTTCCCTGGGTTAACACCCCACTCCCAGACTGTGCCAACCTACAGCATCAACTCCCAGTAGGAGAAGGCAAGGCTCTGGTGAACCCCGCGGTGGATTCTGGCAGGCAGAAGGATTTTCACCCCCGAGAGGGATCGAACCCAGGCCACGCCCCCTTCCTCCGGCTAGCCGCCAGGACTCCTCCCGGCTGAGCTATCCCGCGCTCTCTGTGAATTATGCGGATTGAAAAAAAACCGTATAAAGCACCCAATTGGGAGCAAGAAAAAAGATGCAATTACGCGGTTTGTGCAATTATCCGGAGTGCAATTATGCGGATTCCACTTGGTAGTAGCCAAATGATGGTAATATTCGCATGGATTTTTGCTATTTCGATCTTGCTTCAAACTGGCAATGCAATGCCGGTTAGCGTGGAGGACAAGGCCAGGTACAAAAAACCATTCAGGGTTGCTGGCCTGAGTCAGCGTTAAGGCCAATTCATAGTTTGCTGGCCAGCAAGTAGGCGGGGCCAGAAGCAAGCGCTGATTGCTCAATTTTTGAATTCGGCCAATCAGCGCTTGTCTCTGGCTCCGCCCACTTGCTGGCCAGCAAACTATGAATTGGCCTTTAAGGATTTTTAGTGCATAGATTTCCAAATAAGGAATGCGGTAATCTAGGTTCAAAAATAACTTTATATAAGAATATATAAAGCCAAACTTACAACCTTACAGTAATCTTGCAGCTGACTTCGAATAAAGCCTCCCTCCGGATTATTGTTCAACTCCCCTCAGGGGGGAGGGGGATTATTCGAAGGGGGCTTTATTAGAGGAGAGGGCTTTATTGTTCGACCCTTCTTGGCCGATTTTGAATCGATCGAAAAAATAACGACCGATCGTTGTTCAAGGAAAAATACGGTAATCCTGCAGCGTATCACCGGTAACAAGCTTTCGGCGATCCATGGGTGCTACGCCAGTGCGCTCACGTTGATTGCGAGCGAGGTGGCGGAACGCGCAAAGGTACCGCTGATCACGGGATCGAGTTCGGACCAGCTAAACAAGGGACGCACCTATACGTTCACGCCGTTTGCGCGGGCCTCGCAGTTTGCGCGCGCGCAGTTACAGATGTCCAAGCTCGTCAGCGAGCAGCCGAAGGTCGCGGTGATCTTTGAAAACACGGCCTTCGGCACCTCGACGTCGAACGGCTTGAAGGAACTGGCGCCTGGGGAAGGCGTCGAGATCGTGATGTTCGAGCCCTACTCGGCCGGCTTCACCGATGCGAGCCCCCTGATCAACAAGGTGAAGTCTTCGGGCGCCAACACGCTGTTCTCTGTTTCCTACCTGAACGACCTCATTCTGATCGTGCGCACGGTCAAACAATTCGGCCTCAACGTCCCCATCAACGGCGGCTCCGGCGGCTTTGTCATTCCGGACTTCTACAAAAACGTCGGCAAACTCGCCGAAGGCCTGCAGGGCGTGGCGCACTGGAATCACGACGTCAGCGAGGACGCCCAGAAGGTGAATGTGGAATTCAAAAAACGCACCGGTGATTTCGCCTTCGAATATGCCGGCGGCCTGGTCGCGCAGACCTTCATGCTGGCCGACGCGCTCGAGCGCGCAGGTTCGGCCGATCCGCAAAAGGTGCGCGAGGCGCTGTCCACGCTCGATGTTTCCTCGGGCTATGCGGCAATGGCGCCGGGCGGAAAAGTCAAATTCGGCCCCGACGGCAAGAACATCTACGGCCACCCCGTCGGCGTGCAATGGCAAAACGGCGATCTCGCCAGCATCTTCCCCAAGGAAGACGCCCGCGCGCCCATGATAAAAATCTGAAGCCGGCTGCATCACATGTTCGAAACAGTAGCCCAGGCCGTCATCAACGGCCTGCTGATCGGCGGAATCTACGCACTCGTCAGCATCGGCGTTACGCTGATCTTCGGCGTGGTCAAGATCGTCAATTTCGCCCAAGGCGAATTCGTGATGATTGGAATGTATATCTCCTTCTTTCTCGCCAACCAGTTCGGCATCGATCCCTTGCTGTCGCTGTTCGTTTCGATGCCGGTGTTGTTCGTGGCCGGTGTCCTGATCCAGCATTACCTGATCCGCCGGGTGCTCGGGCCAAACGACATGCCGCAAATCTTCCTGACCTTTGCGCTGTCGCTGCTGCTGCTCAATCTGGCGCTGATGCTGTTCACTGCAAATTATCGCACGGTCCACACGTCCTATTCCGATGAAGCCTTCCATATCGCCGGCCTCTATATCCCGGTTGCAAAACTTATCGCCTTTGTCGTGGCCATGTTGCTGAGCGGCCTGCTCTGGCTGTTCCTGCACACGACTGATCTTGGGAAAGCGATGCGCGCCGCCTCGCAGAACCGCGACGTGGCGATGCTGATGGGCATTAATCCCAATCGCGTGTTTTGCGTCGCGCTTGGCATTGCGCTGGCGTTGGCCGGCGCCGCCGGATCGCTGCTGATGCCGTTCTATTCTGCCTATCCCTTCGTCGGCCAGGTCTTCGTGCTGATGGCCTTTGTCGCGGTGGTGCTGGGGACGCTCGGCAATGTCATGGGAGCCCTGGTCGCCAGCCTGATGATGGGCGTCGCCGAGTCGCTTGGCGTGCAATATGTCGGCGCGGATTCGGGGCTCATCGTCGTGTTCGCGCTGCTGCTGCTGACGTTGGCCTTCAAGCCGACCGGACTTGGTGGAGGTCGCGCGCGATGACTTCGTACGGCCTCAGCCCGCGCACCACCATCCTACTGGCGATCGGAATTGCGGTTCTCGTCGCCTTGCCGATGGTGGTGAAAAGCTCGTTTGCGATCGACATCTTCATCCGGATTTTGCTGTTTGCCTTCATCGGTACCGCCTGGAATCTGATGGGCGGCTATGCCAAGCAGTTGTCGCTCGGACATGCGGCCTATTTCGGATTGGGCGCCTATACTTCAACTATCCTCCAGATCAACCACGACATCTCGCCCTGGATCGGCATGATCGCCGGCGGGGTGGTGGCAGCGCTGGCGAGCCTGCCGATCGGCTGGCTGTGCTTCCGCCTGCGCGGCCCTTATTTCACCATCGCCACCATCGCAACCGCGCAAGCGTTGATGCTGATCTTCCTCAAGTTTCGCGATTTCGCCTGGGGCGCCGAAGGCACGACGATCCCCAATCTCGGCACTGCGCCACTGATGATGCAGTTCGAAAGCAAGAGCTCCTATTATTATGTGGTGCTCGGCCTGCTCCTGGTCGCGTTGCTGATCACATGGCTGATCGAGCGCTCGTGGATCGGATATTACCTTGTCGCGATCGGTGAGGACGAAGACGCGGCCAGCGCCATCGGCGTCAACGCGCCGAAAATGAAACGCGACATCTACATGATCAGCGCGTTCCTCACCGCGCTCGCCGGAACGTTCTACACCCAGTACATCTACTTCATCGATCCCGCGACCGCGTTCTCCTTTAACATCTCGATTGAAGCCGCATTGGTCTCGATCGTCGGCGGCATCGGCACGCTGTGGGGACCGTTGATCGGCACCGTATTGCTTGAGACCACCTCGACATTGCTGCAAAGCTGGCTCGGCAACTCGATCGGCGGCGTGCAACTGACCGTCTACAGCCTGATCCTGATGGCGGTGATCTTGTGGCGCCCGACCGGGCTGATGGGCATGATCGACGAAGCGCGCCAGCGTTTCTCCGGCCGCAAACCCGTGCAAGCGTAAAGAGTAACATCATGGCAGATGCGCTCGTCATCAACGGCCTCAGCAAAAGGTTCGGCGGCTTGCGCGCCGTGCAAGACGTCAGTTTCACGGTCAAGGAAAATGAAACCGTCGCCTTGATCGGACCGAACGGCGCCGGCAAGACCACGAGCTTTCATCTCATCACCGGTTTTCATCGGCCGGACCAGGGCTCGGTGATGGCCTTCGGCCGTGAAATCGTCGGCCTCAAACCGCACAACATCTGCGCGCACGGCCTGGCCCGCACCTTTCAGGTCGCCAAGCCGTTCGGCGCCATGACCGTGCTCTCGAACGTCATGACCGGCGCCTTCCTGCGCGACAAGAACACGGCCGCGGCGCGTGAGAAAGCCCGCGAAGCGATCGACTTCGTCGGCCTCTCGGCCAAGGAGCAGACAGCGGCGAAGGACCTGACCACGATCGACCAGCGCCGCCTCGAGATGGCGCGCGCGCTGGCGACCGAACCCCGAATTCTCCTGCTCGACGAAGTCATGGCCGGGCTCAATCCGGCCGAGATTGATCAGGCCGTCGCGCTGATCGGCAAGCTGTCCGGCAAAGGACTCACCATCGTCATTGTCGAGCATGTGATGCGCGCGATCATGGCGGTGGCCCGTCAC
>CAVVZW010000091.1:0-49653 GCA_963752265.1 uncultured Alphaproteobacteria bacterium | reverse complement strand
CTCAATCTGAACTGAAGACCGCTCTGAGCTAAAGACCGCGGCCTGCGCGGCGCAAGGCGTCGCGCTTTAAACGCTAAAAGGCGCGTCGCGGATGCCCGAACATCGAAATCCGCGGCGTCATGCCCGCATATTGCGCCCGGCGCCATCGCCACGCACAGGCGACGTATCCGACAAGGAAGCCCGCGATGAAAATCGAAGACTGAAGGAGAAGAGTGAGCATGGATTGCATCCGGTTATCCCCCCCGCGCTTCTTCATCGCCCGAATAGGGCGAGATGATGATTTGAAGTGCTGAAAACCTAACCTGTCTGCTCTGCCCGCAAACCTTGCAGCGGATCAGAAACGATCGGGCAAGCCTTCGCTGGCCGCGATCATGCGCGATTCGCGCACCCTAAAAAACCCGAATAACACGGGCACCGGAATAGCACGGTGATCAACCGGCCAGCACGATCGGAGATCGGATAAAGTTCCACCGGACGCTCGTTCGTCCTCAGCTCAGGTTCGGAAGAACACGAACCAGAGGACACCCAGGATCAAGACGGCAAGACCGGTGGAAACCGCGAGTAGCGCGAGCACCGACGGTCCGGGCTCCGCTTGCCGGGCCTCGGTTGGAGTTTCAACAATCCGACGTTGTCGCTGCACTGCCATGACAGCCTCGATCCATTCTCAGGCCAAGCCGCTCTCTGCCGCGGCACGGAAGGGCAACGCGTGATTTCCAATCATGTTCCGTAGCTTGCGACGGTGCGATCCAGCACGGCGCGACGCACCGCAAGCTGAGCCGCCAACGTTGCGCGCTCGGCCGCCGCCTGCCGTAATGGCGCAACCTATCTGGGGTTAACGCCGTTATCAGATTCCCGTCCCGGCTCGTTTGAAACCGCGCCCTGCGGTGATATCATTGGTTTTTTCGTGTTGCGTTTGAGGAGTATCCCATGGCCCCCCGTGCCAATTGGAAGGGTTTCCTGCGCCTTTCACTGGTGACTTGCCCTGTCGCGCTGTACCCGGCGACGTCGGACGCCGAAAAGGTCAGCTTCAACCAGATTAACCGCAAGACCGGCCATCGGATCAAATACGCCAAGGTCGATGCCGATACCGGCGAGGAAGTCGCTTCCGAGGACATCATCAAAGGCTACAAGGTCGACACCGATACCTACATCGAGGTCACCAAGGACGAACTCGACGACATCGCGCTCGAATCGACCCACACCATCGAAATCGACGAGTTCGTCCCGAAAGCCGACATCGATAGCCGTTATCTGATCCGCCCTTATTACCTCGTCCCCGACGGCAAGGTCGGCCACGATGCCTTCGCAGTGATCCGCGAAACCGTTCGCAGCATGAACAAGGTCGCGATCGGCCGCCTGGTATTGACCAACCGCGAGCACATTGTCGCGCTGGAACCGTTAGGCAAAGGCCTGATGGGAACGCTGTTGCGCTACCCCTACGAAGTGCGAAGCGAAAACGAATATTTCGACGACATCCAGGACGTCAAAGTTACAAAGGACATGCTGGATCTCGCCAAGCACATCGTGGAGAAGAAATCCGGATCGTTTGAGCCGACCAAGTTCGAGGACCATTACGAATCCGCACTGACCGACCTGATCAACAAAAAGCGCAGCGGCATTCGTCCCACAGCCAAGGCCGCTCCCAAGACCGGCGGCAACGTCATTAATCTGATGGACGCCCTCAAGCGCAGTCTGGCCAACGAACGGCAGGTTCCTCCCCCCGCTGCCAAGGGCAAGAAGCCAAAGAAGCGGATCGAAGGTCAGCGCGAGATGCTGTTGCCGATAAGCGGCAAGCGCGCGGCCAAAGAGGAAGCAAAAACTGAGACCAAGGCTCCCGCGGCGAAGAAGCCCGTGCGCAGTTCGGCTCGGTCGAAGAAGGCCGGATAGGGCGAGCTATTTCAGCGACGTATTGATCGATGAGAATTTGGTGTTGACGGTGCTGCCGATGCCGTTGACGGCCGTGATGATCACGATGCTGAGACCGACCGCGATCAGGCAATATTCGATTGCCGTCGCGCCGGACTCGTCGTTCAGGAATTCGTGAAATCAGATGCAGCATCCGAAACTCCTGCTCGCAAACCCCGAGCACTTGCAATGCCTCAACCTGCCCTGGAATTTAAATTCCATTGGTTACAGGTGCATTGAAGAACACTCTGAATGGCCCCTTAATCGGAAAGGCCTTAAATTCGCGATTTTTTTATAACCCCTTATTCAACATCGAAAATCAGGCGCGTCTATTTTCGACGCTGTTTTGACCGGTCGGGGCTGATTTAAAAAACCGTCATTTTGAGAACCGCAATCGTTGCGTGCCGCGGATGAGAGGACCCGACTGCCTCGGCGCGCGAGGGGCGACTGCGGCCAGCCTATTCCGCCAGTTCGACCGGCTGTGCCGGACCCGCCAGCGGCCTCTCCTCCATCAAGCCCATGCAAATTGAGGCTACGACCATCATGGCGGCGGCAGCGCCAAACACATATCGGAATGCGGCGATCATATCCGTGGCCGGAATCAAACTCACCGCGCCATGCTGCTCACCCGAAAGCGAGACGTTGGGGCCAAGCGCCGTCAGCAGGATGGCCGAGAACACCGCAACCGTGAAGGACGCCATCAAGGCGCGAAAGAAATTGGTCGCGCCCGTGATGGTGCCGACTTGCGATCGCGCGACTGCATTTTGCGACGAGACGGTTGAGACCGGAAAGGCGGTGCCCAGGCCCAATGCGAAGATCGACAACAGCGTCAGCAGCATCCACAGTGGCATCGGCGCCATCGCCAGCGCGGCTGCGGTGACAGCGGCCACGATGGTCCCGATGATGGCAACCCGCTTGTAGTGGCGGGAACGCGACATGGTCCGCCCGGCGATCGCGGCACCGCCGGTTGAAACCGCGGCCAGTGGGATCAGCGCCAGGCCCGCTTGGCTCGCGCTGAGGTGATAGACCCCTTCATAATAGAGCGGCAGGTAGACGGTCAGTCCGAGCATTGCACCCATGGCACAGCCGCCACACACCATGGCGTAGGGCACGACGGTTCCCCCCATCAGCGACAGCGGCAGGAACGGCTCGTCCGCCCGCTGCGCATGCCACACGAAAGCAAGCGTCAGCGCAATCGAGGCGCCGATCATCGCCACGATGACCGGCGACAGCCAGAGAAAGCGGTTACCGCCCCAGGTCAATACCAGCATCACAACGACGGCGGCCGCCATCAGCAGAACGCCACCGAGCCAATCGACCTTGCGGCGCCGGTGAAAAACCGGGATTCGGCCCATGTTCGGCAACAGCATGGCGAGCGACGCAAGCCCGAGCGGTACGTTGATCCAGAAGATCATCGACCAGTGGAGATGTTCGGCAAAGACGCCGCCGAGGATCGGCCCGCCGATGCCTGCAGCCATCCACACACCGCTGAAGTAGGCTTGATACTGGCCACGCTCACGCGGCGTGACGACGTCGGCAATCACTGTCTGGACGATCGGCAGAATACCTCCGCCGCCCAGGCCCTGAAGGCCGCGCGCGATGATCAGAACCGTCATGTTGGGCGCAACCGCGCACAGGATCGATCCGGCGATAAACAAACTCATCGAGGTGATGATCGTGGCGCGACGGCCATAGATGTCGCTCAACGTGCCAAATACAGGCGCCACCGCGGTCGACGCCAGCAGATAGGCGGTGATGACCCATGACAGGCTGGAAACGTCTCCGAACTGCTGCCCGATGGTCGGCAAGGCCGTTGCGACGATGGTCTGGTCGAGCGCGGCCAGAAACATCGTCAGCATCAGGCTCATCAAAATGGTGCGCACCTCACCCGGCGTCAGCGGCGCAGGCGGCGCAATCGACGGCGCGTCGCTGATATCGGGGATGTCCGAAGGCACCACCGTAGGTTCGCTGGCGAGGCTTTCGGACAATGTCTGCTGATCGGCCAGTGGACGGCCCTGCCGTTCGAACTTGTTCATGTGGACGTGGTGCTGGAAAAATAATGCGGCGGCTCGCCGCCAGGGAACACGTCCACTATTTAGGGGGCGAATCGAGGCTGCGGCAGCGGGTCGCGCGCATGGGTGCTGCCCGATGCATGCGACGATTTGGCAAGAAACGGCGTCATCCGGAGGAGGCCGGGCGCTTTTTCAGTCGGGCGCGTTTGGGCAGCAGCGCCGGCCACCGCACAATATGATCTTCGAGATCTTCGTCAGCGATTTCATTTTCGGTTCCCTGCACGCGTCCGCGCACGGAAACGCCGGCCTCGTGGACCGTATTGGGGTCACCTGAAATCAACGGATGCCACCAATAAAGGTCGCGGCCTTCGGCCACCAGTCGGTAACCGCAACTCGGCGGCAGCCAATTGAGCGTCCGCACGTTAGCTGGCGTCAGTCTGACGCAGTCCGGAACCTGCTCGGACCGGTGCGTATAATCCTTGCAAGCGCAAAGGCCTGCATCCAGAAGTTTGCAGGACACGTGAGTAAAATAGATTTTGCCGGTATCTTCGTCCTCAAGTTTTTCCAGGCAGCAGCGGGCGCAGCCATCACACAGGCTCTCCCACTCCGGATTCGACATCTCTTCCAAAGTCTTGGTTTTCCAGAAGAATCCTTCTTGTCCGGAGGGCGACTGGGGCTTTTTGGTCATGAGCTTTTGAATTTTCAGATGCTTGGCTGCTTTTCGAAGTTCTAGAGGCTGCGGCGGGAGCCACGCAAGTGGGCAGGACTACGGGCAAGATTGGGGGCACGATTGGGTGCAAGATTTAGAACAAGATTGCTTGGGCTTGGCCGGGCGGGAATGACGTTATCCCTTCCACTTGAAAATGTGAGCCCGGCCATTGGTTTATCGTCCCCGCTCGGCTAGATAAGAGTGCGGGCTGCCGGGACGCCGATATGCCCTAGGTTTGCCGCAACATTCCTGCAAGATTCGAGCTTCGCGCGCCGAAAAGCGGTGATCGATCTCAAGTCGAAAAAACGAATCCGGAATTCCTGTTTCAGGTAACGCCTGCTCGTGCCCAATAACTTGCTAGCCCGATGGAGAAAGAAGATCCGGCATTGGATGCTGGATCTGGACGCGCGCATCGATTCGTCGCTGTTCTCGGCCGGCAAGGGCTCCCGCGAACTCTATGAGCGTTACTCTGCCTTCATGGACCGGTTTTATGTCGGCCGTTGGAAGCGTTGGGTCTTCATCGAACCGCTGTCGGAGGCGGCCACCCTCGGCCTCGGCGGTCTGCTCCTGATGCTGGTGCTGGCGGTGCCGGCCTTCCGCGAGACCGCCGACGAGGATTGGCTGAAGAAATCCGATCTCGCGGTAACCTTCCTCGATCGTTACGGCAATCCGATCGGTAGTCGCGGCATCAAGCACAACGATTCAATTCCACTGGAAGATTTTCCGGACGTCCTGATCAAGGCAACGCTGGCCACCGAAGATCGCCGTTTCTACGACCATTTCGGGATCGATGTCGCCGGCACGTTGCGGGCCATCGTGACCAACGCGCAGGCCGGCGGCGTGCGGCAAGGTGGCTCCTCGATCACCCAGCAGCTGGCCAAGAACCTGTTCCTGAGCAACGAACGCACCATCGAGCGCAAGGTGAATGAGGCGTTTCTGGCGATCTGGCTGGAAACACGGCTGACCAAGAACGAGATCCTCAAGCTCTATCTCGATCGCGCCTATATGGGCGGCGGCACCTTCGGCGTCGACGGCGCGGCCCATTTCTATTTCAACAAGTCGGCGCGCGACGTTAATCTCGCTGAAGCTGCGATGCTTGCAGGGTTGTTCAAGGCACCCACCAAATATGCGCCGCACATCAACCTGCCGGCGGCACGTGCGCGCGCCAACGTCGTGCTCGACAATCTCGTCGATGCCGGCTTCATGACCGAAGGTCAGGTGTTCGGCGCGCGGCGCAATCCAGCCACCGCGGTCGACCGCCGCGACGAGAATTCGCCGAACTACTATCTCGACTGGGCTTTCGACGAGATGCGCAAGCTCGTCGACACGTTCCCGAAGTCTTACAACGAGCGTGTCTTCGTGGTGCGCACCGCCATCGACATGAACGTGCAGCGCGCCGCCGAAGACGCCATCGAAAATCAGTTGCGCCAGTTCGGCCGCGACTATCACGCGACGCAAGCGGCGACCGTCGTTTCCGATCTCGACGGCGGCGTGCGCGCGATGGTCGGCGGCCGCGACTATGGCGCCAGCCAGTTCAACCGCGCAACCGATGCCTATCGGCAGCCCGGTTCGTCGTTCAAGCCGTATGTCTATACGACCGCGCTGCTCAATGGCTTCACGCCGAAATCGGTCGTCGTCGACGGTCCGGTCTGCATCGGCAACTGGTGCCCGCAGAATTACGGTCACTCCTATTCCGGCGCAGTCACCCTGACGCAGGCGATCACCCGCTCCATCAATGTCGTTCCGGTGAAGCTGTCGATCGCGCTTGGCGGCAAATCGCCGAATCCCGCCAAGGCGGGCCGCGCCAAAATCGTCGAGGTCGCCCGCCGCTTCGGCATCAAGGCGCCGCTGCCCGATACGCCGTCGTTGCCGATCGGCGCCGACGAAGTCACGGTGCTCGAACATGCGGTCGCCTATGCGACGTTCCCGAACAAGGGCCGGTCGGTTACCCCGCATGCCGTGCTGGAAGTGCGCACTGGCGGCGGCGACCTGGTCTGGCGTTTCGATCGCGACGGCAAGAAACCGCTACAGGCCATCCCCCCTTCCGTTGCCGCCGACATGGCCGAAATGATGAGCCATGTCGTCAGCGAGGGCACGGCGCGCCGCGCCGCACTGGACGGCATTCCGACCGCGGGCAAGACCGGCACCACCAATGCTTATCGCGATGCCTGGTTCGTCGGATACACGGGCAACTTCACCTGCGCTGTCTGGTATGGCAACGACGATTACTCGCCGACCAACCGCATGACTGGCGGCTCGCTACCGGCACAGACTTGGCACGACATCATGACCGCCGCCCATCAGGGCGTGGAAATCAAGGAAATTCCGGGCGTTGGAATGGGCACGAAACTACCGCCCTCGCCTTCCGCCGCGCTGCTGGCGGCCAATGGTGGTCCGAAGCCCCCGGACATCAAGCCGCCGCCGGTCCTCACCAAGCGCGGCGCGGATATCCTGGTGCGCGTGGAAAAGCTGCTCGACGAGGCGGCCAAGACAGCCGAGAAGACAACCGACGAGCCTGCCAAACCAGCCAAGCCAATCTCCTCGACCTCGGCTGGATTTAACGAGAGCTTTGCTTCGGCATTGCCGGGCAGCCCGGCGGCTGCACCCGCTCCGCGCAAGAATTAATAACGTGCGGCTGATATTCGTCACCTTGCTGGCGTTGGTACTGGCCGCCGCGCTCGGCCTCGGCGCGACGTGGACGACAGCGACCCGTGGCACCGACATCGGAACACTGGCGATCGGTGCGTGGACCGCACGGCCCAGGACCGGCACCCCGGACGTTGACCCCTATTCGCGCGCATCCATCGCCCGCAGCGGCGAACTGCCGGTTGGCACCGGCGATGGTGTTGCGTTCTCCGCCACACGGGACGACCGCAAGCAGCCGCTTGACGGGCGTTGCGACGTTCTCGTGAGCGGAATTACGCCGCCGGCGCGGTTCTGGACACTGACGCTCTACGATACGAAAGGACGGCTGGTCGCCAATTCGCTGCAACGCTACGGCTTCACCAGCCAGGAAATCATCCGCGGCGCGGATGGTTCGTTCGAACTGCGGGTCGCGTCGCGGTCGCGCGCCGGCAACTGGCTGCCGACCGGCGGAATTGAACGCTACACGCTGGTGATGCGGCTCTACGATACGCCCGTCGGCGTCGCGACACGTACCCAGCGCGATGCCCCGATGCCCTCCATCGCAACTGTGAGCTGCCCATGATCCGGGTGTTGTTCACGATCCTTGCGGGTGTGCTCCTGGGCGGCATCGTCCATCTGGTCAGCGTGCTGGCGCTGCCGCGCATCGCGACCCAGGACGCCTATTCCCGGCTCGCTCCCATCACCAAGCTGAATGCCGTTTCCTCCCTGCCCCAGCCAGACCCGAACAGCGCGCCGCTGCCGTTCATGGACCCGGCCTTTGCGGTCGCGATCTGCCGTTACGATCTGTCCGGAGGGCCGATCAAACTCACGGTTCCCGTGAGCCAGGCCTATACGTCGGTGTCGTTCTATACCCGCAACGAATTGGCTTACTATGCCATCAATGACCGCTCCGCCGGACGCAAGGTCATCGAACTCGATCTGATGACAGAAGCCCAGCACGCAGCCCTGCCCGAGGATGAGGATGTGACCGCGGCTGACCGGCTGATCATCGATTCCCCAAGCACGTCCGGACTGATCGTGATGAAGGCCTTGGCGCCTGAACCGAGCCTGATGGCGCAGGCGCAAGCCTCGCTGGCGGCATCGAGTTGCATGGTTCAGACGGAGCCGATGCCGGCGAGGCGCTGAACCTCTAGCCCTTCGAAGTGAGGGTGGCGCCGGCAACAGGCTGTATCGCGACCGGCGGATTGGCGGCCAGCGCGGCCAATTCGTTGAGGAGGCGGTCGGCTTCCGCGGCCATGCCGTCGGGCGCCTGGACCACCAGCCGTTCCAGCGCCCAACGGTACGACGAAATCCGCCGCTCCTGGCATTGCTGGACCCACTGCACGATCAGCGTGTTCTCTTCCATGCGGGCGACGGCGTCCGCGCGCTCCCGCGGCGACAGTTGCGAGACGTGCGCGAGGCTCGCATTGCGTTTCCGGTCGAGGTCGAGCACGCGGGCGGCGGTGGCATAGAAAGGTTCGAAGCGGGTGATGTCGTCGCGCACATCATCGATCAACAGCGAATAACGCGAGGCGTCCGAGCGGTGCGGTTCGTCGATCAGCTGGCGGCCATAGGCGGTGCGGTCGAACGCGACTTTCTGCCGCCATGGCGAAGCCACGACCTGGTAGTCGCCGAACACCGCCTTCCAGGCGGGGCGCGAATGCGGCGGCTCGATCACCGGATAGGCCTGATCGCGAAGCTGCCTTTCGCCATCGGTCAATTGAAACTGCGAGGCTTTCAAGCCGACGCTGCCGGTCGCCTCGCTACCTAGCCAGCGATGCATGTCGTCATTGAGGAAATCCTGACGGGTGCGGCCGAGATCGCCTCCGCTGCAACCGGCGAGCACGAGCCCCGTTGCGAGCAGCGCCAAAGCCGATACGAAAGCTACTGGCTGCCGCCGGGTTCGTATCAAAAGAGCGGTGCCGGGCATATCAATCCGGCTTTCAGCGCCGACGGCGGCGGCGGCCAGGGGCTGTCCCTTCCTCCGGCCCACGGTCTCCGCTGGTTTCGTCAGCCTGGCGCTCGATCCGGATGACGGGAAGGATCAAGACCGTTGCCTTATTTCCCTGCGCGGCGTGATCCATGGTTGAGCCCAGCCGCCGCGATGCCGCATCTGCCGGAAATTCAATGATGGTGCCCATGCCGAACTTCTCTCCGGTTGCCGCTCTCACGCGATTTGCGGCGACGTCGAGGCCATTAAGATCAGGACGTGGTTAACGGCTTCTTAATGCACCGCTGCGGGGAGTTCGAAGTTCCGATACGGACAAAATGGCACAAAGGCTGCCTCGCCCTTTCACCGATTGTTTTCCTTAACGCGGTGTTAAAGCAACTCGACTAGGCTGGCGCGAAATCTGAAATCAGTCGCGTACCGCTCAAGATGACCACGCCTCCGCTATTCTCGGGCTTTGACGGTTTGATGAATCTCTCCCGTCGAGAGGGCGTCGATATCCGTCCGACGTTGCTTCGCGTCCTTGCCGATCTCTATGTGCAGGCCAACACGCACAGCGAGGAAGAAGCCCGACAATTCGTCGAACTCACTTCCCGGCTGATCGACCAGGTCGACGACGCCACGCGCGCGGCCGTGCGGGCACGGCTCGCCCTCTATCCGGCAACGCCCGCGCCGGTCCTGAAACAACTTGGGCTCAAACCGGCACATCCCGATCGGCGCGTGCCGCTGGCGCGCGAGATTCCCGCGCCTCCTCTTCCCGAGGCCAGGTTCACACTGGCATCGGCCACGACATCCCGTGAAAAGCAATTGGGCATGACATCAAGCTTGTCGATGCAGCCGACAGATGCGGCGGAAATCTGCGGTCTGTTTTTCCGTGCGGGCTCGGCCGAACGCGCCTTGATCCTGCACAATCTCTCCGAAACACCATTGAAGGCTTCACCACGTATTCCCGCCTTCCGGGCGGAGCGTGCGATAGAAGCCCTGGAAATGGCGGCCTTCGTTGCCGACGTCGAGAACTTTACGCTCGAGTTGAGCGAAACGCTGATACTGCCCTGGAAAATCGCAACCCAGGTGGTCAACGATCCGACCGGAGAACCGCTTGCCTGCGCCGCGAAGGCGCTCGGGATGCCGAGCCCGGTCTTTCAGCGGGTTCTCTTATTCCTCAGGCCCGAGATCGGCACCTCCGTTCACGCAGTGTATCGGCTCTCGCGCCTCTATGACGTCCTAAAAGAAAGGTCGGCGCTGATCATGCTGGCCGCCTGGCGTGGCTCCACCATGGTGGTGACGCGCGCCAAGTATCATTCCGCGCTCTATGACGACGAACGCAACCATGCACGCCCCGCCGCGGCTCAAACTCGCACGGCCTCGCAGCCGGCAAGCAATGTTGCGGCACCCCGGACGGGTTCGTCGCAGAATTCCCGGCGCTAGACCTCCGATTCCGAAGTTCGCATGATATCGCGGCAACTTCCGACGCAATCCTCGCACCCGCCATCAATCACGTGACAGATCGAGAAAATGCCGCCCGGCGCGATCCTCGGTCTCCACGATCCAGGCATCAGGATCGAACCGGATCTCTTTCTGAAGACGCTCCTCCACGGAGGGCTCGGGCACCGGCGCCTTCGAGATCGGCATGAACAGCCGCTCGATCGGCCTTGCCTCGTCGTAGACCGTCTGCGGCGCCGGCACGTAAAGCATGGCGTTGCCGTCAAGCGAGGCCACCTTGACGAACACGGCGCCCGCCTCCTCCGCCCCACGCCGGCGGACAGCGCCAAAGACGCCCTCGGTTTGGCAGCGGCGTAAATAGGCCGCGACCCAAATGCTTGATTTCAATCGCATGAGACAGACATAGGCCAGTCGACGTTACGAAGCTAGTGGAGTGGCATGCGCCTTGAAAGACGAATGCCGATCGGTGATGCTGATCATCACCACATTAATCGGAAACTATCGTGGCACCTCGATCGAAACTCAGCGACGCCCTGAAACGATGGCGCGCGGAACGCAAACTGACCCTCGATCAGCTTGCGGCCAAAAGCGGCGTAAGCCGCGCGGCTATTTCGAAAATCGAAAGAGGCGACAGCGCCGCCTCCACCTCCACGCTCGGCAAGCTTGCCGAAGCGCTGGACCTCAGCATCTCGCAACTGGTCGGCGGCGCGCGCAGTGAACCAGTTCTGCACATCCCCCGCGAGCGCCAGCCAACTTTCGTCGAGAACGGCACGGGCTTTGAGCGCCGCTCGCTCTCGCCGATGTATTCCGGGCGCGGCATCGACTTTGTCCTCAACCGGTTGCCGCCAAAAGCCAAGACAGGTCCTTTCCCGTCGCACCGCGAGGGTGTCGAAGAACACCTCTACGTGACGAAGGGACACCTCAAGGTGACGCTCGGCGGCACACCGCACGTCGTCGAGGCCGGTGATTTTCTGTTCTATCGCGGCGATCTGAGCCACAGCTTTGAAAATCTCGGCAGCACCGTCTGCGAGTATTTCATCGTCATCGACAGCACGCGGCTGCGCTGACCCCCTTACCCTGCCCGTCCACCACCGCTTGACCGTCGCGCGCTTTTTCTCTTAAGATAGAAAAATTCTATTATAAGAGAAAGCAGGATTGTAAGGTGGCGGCACAGGAATTACGCGGATCATTATGGGGATTGCTCGGAGTTGCAGGCTTTAGCTTGACGCTTCCGGCAACCCGCGCCGCTGTGCCCTACCTCGGCGTTGCCTTTGTATTTCTCGGCCGTGTGGCCGGCGCCGGCCTCGCCGCCGCACTTATCCTCTGGCTCACGCGCCAGGCATTTCCTCGGCGCGAGGATTGGCCGGGACTGATCGTCACCGCGCTCGGCGTCGTGATCGGATTTCCATTCTTGACAACACTGGCGCTGAATTACTTGCCAGCGTCGCACGGCGCCATTGTGGTCGGCCTGTTGCCGATTTCAACCGCCGTCGCCGGCGTCGTGTTCGCCGGCGAGCGGCCAAGCACCCGCTTTTGGTTGGCGAGTTGTGCCGCAACGGTGATTGTTGTCGCGTTCGTCTTGCAGAGCTCCGACGGAAGCCTCAGTCTGCCGGATGCGGCCCTTGTTGGCGCGGTCCTGGCTGCGGCCTGCGGCTACGCTAAAGGCGCACAGCTGGCGGGACGACTTGGCGGTTGGCAGGTCATTTGCTGGAGCCTGGTTATTGCGCTGCCGTTCACGGCAACGACCGCGCTGTTGTTTGTCACCTTTCCGCAAAATCCTATCCCTGCATCGGCGTGGCTGGGATTTGCCTATGCCATGCTGGTCAGTCAGTTGATCGGCTTTTTTGCCTGGTACTACGGGCTCTCGCTCGGCGGTATTGCCCGCGTCAGTCAGACGCAGCTCATGCAGCTTTTTTTCACCTTGGCAGCCTCGGCATGGCTGCTCGGAGAGACCATCGATCGTCGTCTTTTGATCTACGGGATGGCAGTAGCCGCAGCCGTTGCGATCGGAGCGCGCGCCCGCATCGTCCGAACGATGGCATCAAGCCCGCCAGCGTGACCCGAAGCGCGCAACTCCACCTACTCGATCGAATGACCGATGGTGGAAGCGAGTTCACGCACCAGGCGATCGGACACCTGGCCCGTGACTGGAAGCTTTCGCGCTTTCTCGAATTTCTGGATCGCGGCCTGTGTATCTGGTCCGACGACGCCGGTCGGCTTTAGCTGGGCGTAGCCGTACTCGGCCAACGCGCGCTGCACCGCGGCGACGCGATGGGAGCTTGAAGCAGGCACGCTGTCGACGCGGGTAGATACCGGCACCGCCATGGGCGGGCGCGGAATATTCGCTGACGTCGCTGGCACGGTGCTGGTTGTCTTGACGAGATTGGTCAAGGGATCGGCGGTTCTCAGATCGGCAGGCCTTGTTTCGGGCAGCGGAGTGTCGGCCTCAACCGGCCGCGGCCGCGGCAAGGGACCGGCGGGTACCGATACCGCCGCAGGCAATGTCGTGACGGCGCCGAATATCGGCGCGGGATGACGTCCGGCCTGCATGAGCAGCGCGTTGCCGATGATCGCAAAAATAACCGCCAGCGCAAGCACGCCCGCAATCATGTCTTTCGGGCTGTACAGAAAAATACGCATCACCAGACCGCGTTCGGAATCCTGCTCGAGCGCGGTTTCTCTGGAGCCACGGCGGCGCGGCGTATCATCGTCACGTGCGGATTTCCTAGGCACTTTTCTTCACCGGGAGGGCTTGCTCTGACATCAGTGGTCGCGCTGGCGGCGCGAGCGTTGCGATCTTGCTTGAGGTTTGCATGGCCTGTGGCGTCAACGGCAGCGCAACGGTGACGGTGGTGCCTTCGTCGACCTGGCTCTGCACCGTCATTTCGCCGCCATGCAGGGCAACGAGACTTTTCACGATCGACAATCCGAGGCCGGTGCCTTCATGCCGGCGCTGATAGGTCTTGCCGGCCTGGAAGAATGGATCTCCGATCCGCTTGAGGTCGTCGGCCGCGATACCGACGCCGGTATCGACGATGCGCACCACGAACCGTGTACCTTCGACAGCGGCCGACACCGTCACGGTGCCGCCCCGCTCGGTGAATTTGACGGCGTTCGAGACGAGATTGAGCAAAATCTGCCTGAATGCGCGGGGATCGCCGATCATGACGGGTAAATCGTCGGGCGCACGGGTGACGAGATCAATTCCGCTCTCGCGGGCCTTGAGCGCCAGAAGGTTGCAGCAATTGATCAGCGCCGCCCGCGGGGCGAAAGGCTCGGGCAAGATCTCGAAATTGCCGGACTCCATTTTCGACATATCGAGAATGCCGTTTACGACCGACAACAGATGCTGACCTGAATCGTTGATCAGCTGGGCATACTCCTTGCGCCGCGCGGCATCCAGCATCAGCGCGTCTTCCTGCATGATCATCTCGGAGAAGCCGATGATGGCATTGAGTGGCGTGCGCAGCTCGTGGCTCATGGTGGCAAGGAAACGCGACTTGGATGAGTCGGCCTGCTCCGCGGCCGAACGCGCCAGACCCAGCGCCTGTTCCTGATTTTTCCGATCGGTGACATCACGCATCACCGCGACCACCTCGGCCTCGGAGCTTTTAGCGGCCGGTAGTACCGGCTCCAGCGGCCGGCAACGCATCTCCACCCAGATGAAATTCACCTGGTTGACTTGCGCCAATTCGCGACCGCGGATCACCTCCCGCTTGAGACGGAACTCGACGCTTTGCGCCTCGCCCCCGCGCGCGGCATCCGAAAGCGCGGTAAGGTAGGCGGGGCGATCGGCGACATGCACACGGTCGAACAGCCCGTAGCCCTGCAGACGCGAGACGGGCGTCCCCAACAACGTTTCCGCAGCCGGCGATATAAAGCGCACCGCGCCGTTACGGTGATGGCGGGAAATCACGTCGCTCATGTTGTGCGCCAGCAGGCGATACCGGTCTTCCTCGACATAAAGCAGGGAAGCGCTGGTGCGTGCGAGCAATTCGGCGCCGAACGCCAGACCCGCGGCGTAGAGCGTTGCTGCCGCCACGCCGAATGCCGTCAGGATCGCGCGCATATCCGGACTGACATCCGCCGCCGGCAGCAACTGGAAATGGCCAAGTACGATCAGCAAGGAAATACAGGTCAAGGCCGCCGCGGAAGCAAACGCAACCACGCGGCGCGATGCCGAAAGTGCGGCTTCCACCGGCACGACCACCAGCCAGATCGCGGCAAACGATCCGACGCCACCGGTCGCGGAAGCAAGCGTCATGATCAGACCGGCAAATGCCACGGATGAAAGGAAGCAGGCTTCTTCATAGCGGCCGGTTCGCGACAGGAACCAGGACAGCAGGATGGGTGCAATCAGCCATGCGAAGGCAGCCACCCCGAGCGCGGTCGGTGCGCCGTGCATGGCGAGGTAAACCGGAAACGCTGCAAATGCCGTGAGGCTTCCCAGCAGCCGCGGCGCGATAAAGGCGCGATGGCGCGCGGACGCCAGCGCATCCTGCCGTGCCGACGGGTGCAGCAGCGTATCTAGGCAATCGCGAATGGTACTCAGAACTGTCACTGCTTTCGCTTTGCGCCTGCGCGTCAAACAGACGCCCCGGAACGCCCCCCTTGTCGTTTCCGCAACCTGTCAGAGCGACATTAAACGAACGCTAAGGTTGGCCCGCATTGCGGCCGAAGACCGCGTCTGCGCGGCGCTTTCGGCATCCGATGCGACGTTCAATCAACACAGATGGTGAACGGCGGGTTTCCGGAAATCCGTGAGTATGGTTTCGAAATGGTGGATGGCCGGCCAAAGCGGCCGCCAGCGCCATCAATCGAAAATTTACGCCGAATCACGCGAAGCGATTTTTTTGCGAATTTTTCGCGATTTAACTTCAATACAAATACTTGCGTTTATCGACGGCTGTTAGTCATCGATTTTCGAGATTGAAAGCAACGTAACAAGAGAGGCGGCCGGAGTAGCAAAATGTTTTTTCTGCTTCGCTTGGTATTTTGGGTTGGGCTGGTCCTCGTGCTGTTGCCGAGAGACAAGACGCCAGACGTGGACAAAACGCCGCAGATCAATGCGTCCGACGCGATCTCTGCGGCGACCGCCGCCATCAGCGATATGAGCCAGTTCTGCAAGCGCCAACCGACGGCTTGCGAAGTCGGCGGCCAGGCGGCAGCCGCCGTCGGTCAACGCGCACAAGGCGGCGCGCGAAAAGTCTACCAGTACATCACCGATAAACCCGAGAAGTCTGACAAGTCAGACAAGCGCGCGCCTGAACACACCGGTTCAATCGGCGGCCTGGATGCCAATGAGGACACCGCGCACGATACGCTGACGCCTGACGACATGCAGATCGATTGGCAGGGTACTCCACCGCCACCGTAATTCCCGCTGAAACTGGAACGATTTCCATTCAGGGACGATATCGCTTTCGGTCGATTTCAGCCTATATGTGGTTTTGAAGGCTGAGCACGATCATGACGACGATTGACGATATCCGTGAAAATTTCGAACTCCTGGAAGATTGGGACGACCGTTATCGGTATGTCATCGAACTTGGCCGGACACTTGAGCCAATGCCGGAAGCCGAGCATTCCGCGGCCAACAAGGTGCAGGGTTGCGCCAGCCAGGTTTGGTTGTCGAAGAAGATCGAACGCGACCCTGCGGGTGAAGCCTTGCTGAAATACCTCGGTGACAGCGACGCCCATATCGTCCGCGGACTGATCGCGATCCTGCTGACCCTCTATTCGGGCCATACCCCGCAGCAAATTCTTTCAACGGATGCGATCGAAATCTTCAATGAATTTGGATTCCGCGAACATCTGACGCCGCAACGCTCGAACGGCTTGCGCGCGATGGTGGAGCGCATTCGTGCCGATGCGCGCCACGCGCTGGCGACCACTTGAACGCCAGGTTTTCCGGAAAACGTGGCCTATTTCCGCCGCCGGCGTTGCTGGCCAAGCCCCATTTTCTTGGCGAGCTGCGAGCGGGCGACCGCATAATTGGGAGCAACCATCGGATAGTCCGGCGGCAACCCCCATTTTTCCCGGTATTGCTCGGGCGTCATATTGTACTGCGAGCGCAGGTGCCGCTTCAACGACTTGAAGCGCTTGCCGTCCTCGAGACAAACCAGATAGTCCGGCGTCATGGACTTTTTGACGGAAACCGCGGGCTTGGCGGGTTCGGAGGACACTTCGGGCCTGCCGGTCGAAACGCGAACCAGAGCTGCATGAATCTGGTTGATCAGGCCTGGAATTTCTGACGCTGGCGTCGGATTGTTGCTGAGATAGGCCGAGACGATATTCGCCGTCAGGTCGATGAAACTCTTGGGTCCGGTGTCGGTCATGGCCTAAGCCTTCTCAAGATTTTCGTCGCGCCGGTCATACCATGCGTTCCCATTTTCCGGATCAAGATCGTGGGAACGTCATGGACGTTGGTCAAGATGCGCGCGCAATTCGTCGATCGAGGCAAAGCGCATCATACCCTCGGGCATCTGGGCTTCGATCGAACCGTCGGAATACAATGAATAGGCCATTCCATCGACGACGCCCGCTTTGAGGACCGTCACGGGTGGCGCGGTCTCGACAGCCGGAGGCTGGCGGGGTGCCACCGGCTCGCTGAATGTCGACGGGTTGCGCGCGGGACGGCGTTGAGGCGGCACATCGTCAGGCCGTGCCCGTTCCGATTTCGGCCAGGCATCGTCGAAGCTCGCGGGTGGAGGTTCGTTGACCTCCGCTGGTGAAGCGGCCGCAGCGGGGCGGGGGTCGGTAACTGGTGCACCATCGGCACGCGCCTGGTTTCGCTCGCGCTCCCGGCGCGACGTCGTCGAAAACATCAAATTACGCCGCGGCTTGACCGGCGGCTCTGGTGATGGCGCTTCCTGGCGGGGCCGATCACGGCCAGCCGTCTCTTCAACCCAGGGCGCAGATGGTGGAGGTCCGCCGAGCTGCTCGTCGCCTGTCGAATCGGCATGCGGCGCAATGCCGCCACCTTCGGCGTCGGCTGGATGCCTCGGCGCGGTTCGCTGTGATGCGTTGCCCTCGTCGAGCGCGGAAACGGGGCCGAATTGCCCGGCGATACTTTTCAGCTCCCTGACCGCGACCCACAAGCTCAGGATGATCAGCCCCGAGCAGGCGGTGATTGCGCCAGCCAAAATCAATGTATTGCCGAAGTCGAATTGGTTGATCGGTAGCCCGAAAACGATCGCAAGAAGGCCTGCCAGAAAGCAGACAATCCCCGCGACCAACATCCCAATCATCATCAAACTTACCCCTAAGCCGCGCGTGACCATTGCGCGGCCTTGCAGCCCCACAGCCCCAAATGCCACGATACCGTCATATTGCGTGCCTCGCCAACGGCAATTGCTGCGGCAATTCCGATAGTTGGGGACCATTGGAACCCGCCGCCGGGGCCAAATCTGCCCTTGCGCTGCGTTGCGGTAAGCGAATTACGCCACAATTGCCAATTACTTGGCAACGGAACTGCGCTATAGGGATACTGGGGGAATGAGGCTCAAAAGCGCTAACTGGGCCAAAGGGACACCGGGTATCCAATAGCCATGTCTTCAATTGCGACCTCGGCGCTCGATACGCCTTCGCGGCGCTCGATGGAGCGGACTTGCGACGACGCCGCGATGCTGGTGTTGTTGGCGGTCGGATTGGTCGCGAGCTTCACGTTCCGCGACTATGGTCTCGGTTGGGACGACTACACCCACGCCGAATATGCCGACTTGCTGCTGCGGATGTATGGCTCCGGCTTCAAGGATACCGGAGCGTTATCGTTCGCGAATCTTTATATGTACGGCGGCGGCTTCGATATGGCCGCGGCGTTGCTGCACAAGATAATCCCGCTCGAATTGTTTGAAACGCGACGGCTGCTTGGCGCCATCGTGGGCATGATCGGCCTCGCCGTGACATGGCGGCTGGGTCGCCGCGTCGGCGGCCCGCTGGCGGGACTTGCGGCGCTATTGCTTTTAGCACTGTGCCCGACCTTCTACGGCCACATGTTCATGAACCCGAAGGATGCGCCGTTTGCAGTGGCAATGGTGATCCTGATGCTCGGCCTCGTTCGACTGGCCGAAGAATATCCGCATCCCTCGCCGCGGACGGTTCTGATCGTCGGTCTTGGCGCCGGTCTGTCGATCGGGTCACGCATTCTCGGCGGCCTTGCGCTGCTTTATGCGTTGGCAGGCTTTGTACCTATGCTGATCGAGGAGGTGCGCACGCAGGGCGCGCGCGAGGCTGTCAGGCGATTTGTGCGAATGGTTTACGCGCTGCTGCCCGGCTTGATCCTCGGCTATCTTGTCATGGGATTGATCTGGCCATGGTCGATCATCGAACCCGACCATCCGTTTCTGGCCGCTACCTATTTCTCGAATTTCTTCGAAAAGCCGTGGAAGGAAATGTTCGACGGCGCCATCGTGTCGGTTCCGGACATGCCGTGGTCTTATCTTCCGACGCTGTTCGCTTTGCAGCTTCCGGAAGTTTTGCTGGCACTGACCTTCGCAGGTGTCGTCGCGACCGTCCTGGCATTACCGCGCAGCGACGTGCCGGCGCGCCGCAAGACCATCCTTTTGATGCTGACCTTGGCTGCAGTGCTGCCGATCGCGATCGCCATCCTGAAACGTCCCGCGCTTTACAACGGCATCCGCCACTTCATCTTCGTGATTCCACCGATGACGGTGCTCGCAGGTTTGGCCTTCGCACGGGGAATGAATTGGCTGAAAGAAAATCGCCGCAACTGGCAGCCGGCAGCTCTCGCTGTGTTCTCGTTCGGCCTGTTGCTGCCGCTTGGCGAAATGATCCGGCTGCATCCTTATCAGTACACCCATTTCAACCATATCGCAGGCACGGTGCGCGGCGCAGACGACCGCTACATGCTCGATTACTGGGGGCTGGCATTCAAGCAGGCCTCCGACAGCCTGCGCGAGCAGCTTGACGAAAAACACGAAACACCACCGCCTGGACACAAGTGGAATGTCGCGGTCTGCGGGCCACACCGCGGGGCGCAGGTCGCATTAGGGCCAGATTTCACCATCGGCTGGGACAGCCATGTCGCCGACTTCGCGATGACGCTCGGCGAATTCTACTGCAAGGGCCTTATCAGCGCGCCGATCATGGTTGAAATCAAGCGCGACGACGTCGTGTATGCCCGCGTCTACGACATCCGTGGGCGCAGCATTTCAAGCCTGTTGTCGATGCCGCCGCCGTAAGTTGTACCGCCGGCGCTGTGAAGCATAACTGCCAACGACGCAGCGCGCCTTGTCGCCAGCCAGCGGCAAGAATAGGCTCGCCGTAATACAGCGATCAACAGGAGATCCCGTCATGTCACCAGCGGAAGCGCGGTTGAAGGAATTACCGTCGGGAATGACGGACGCAGAATGGGAACAGCGCGTCAACCTCGCTGCCTGCTACCGTCTGATCGCCTATTATGGCTGGGACGATCTGGTCGACACCCATATCTCGGCGCGTGTGCCAGGGCCCGAGCATCATTTTCTCATCAATCCCTACGGATTGATGTTCGATGAAATCACCGCATCGAGCCTGGTCAAGGTCGATCTCGGCGGCAACCTGCTCACCAAAAGTCAGTACAGTATCAATCCAGCCGGCTTCACCATCCATTCCGCAATCCACGAGGTTCGCGAGGATGCTGGCTGTGTGATCCACCTGCACACGCCCGACGGCACCGCGGTCGCGAGTTCCGCGGAGGGATTGCTGCCGCTCAATCAGACCGCACAGCTTGTTACCTTTGACCTCGCTTATCACGACTATGAAGGCATTGCGCTCGACCATGACGAGCGCCCGCGCCTGCAACGCGACCTTGGCGACAGGAACCACATGCTGCTGCGCAACCACGGCACGCTGACGGTCGGCCGCTCGGTGGCATCGGCCTTTGAGCGCATGTTTCACCTCGAGCGCGCCTGCACCATGCAGGTGCGTACCCGGATGCTCGGCCCGACCGCCTATCCGGTCGACGCGGATGTCATCGACAAAAACACGAGGCTGCTCGACAATCCCGAGCGGGCGGAACTGCGTTCGACCATGCTGGTGTGGCCGCCGCTCCTGCGCAAGCTCGACCGGCTGGACCCAAGCTACAGGAATTGAAAAAATAGCAAATCGCGTGTAAGGTCTCGCCATATACCTCTGCACACCGAATCCAAACGCCGCCCAATCCCGGGCGGCGTTTTTTCGTTTCGATGGCATTTCTTCCGATCAAAATAGCAGGAGATATGAATCGTTTCCGACTTTTGCTGGCGAACGTCTCGAATATTGCGCCGCGTATTGCTCCATGCAGCCTCTTGCGATTAGATGCCGCCGATCCTGGGAGGAAATAATGAAAAAGAGCATTTACATTATAGCCGTTGCCTTAGCATTGACGGCCATTTTGCCGGCAAGCGCGCAACAGGCCGATCCGCCCAAGCAAAGCCTGACCGCCAAGCTCAAACAGAAATATCTGGAGCGGCGGGCCAAGTTCGTGCATCGCGCAAAGGACATCTACTTTGCTGTCGGATGCAAAATTCTGACCAGCGAAGCGGGTATCCATTCCACCAGCAAAGAGAGCTATCTCACCTATGTCCAGGAGCAGACGATCCTTGATTTGAAGGAAGACGAGGCGCTCCTGCAAACTGCGAAGCAAGAAGGCCTGGACCGCGCGGCCAAGCCGGGAGAATGCGATTATTATCACAGGCATCCGGAAGCCGCCGAGGCGATGCGGCGAGCCGCGGCCGCAGCAGCCAAGCAGAATTGACGCCCGTACTACCGAGGCACTTCCGCGAGCGCGGCCAGAATTCTTGCCCAGGACCGAATGCCCTTTTGGAAACTCCTGAGGTCGTATTTCTCGTTCGGCGAATGAATATTGTCGTCGTCGAGCGCGAAACCCACCAGTAGCGAGTCAAGGCCAAGCGTACGCTTGAAATCGGCCACGATCGGGATGGAGGCGCCCGATCCCATCAGCACCGCGTCCTTGCCCCACTCCTCCGCCAGCGCGCGCCGGGCAGCGGCGAGCGGCTTCATGTTCCAGTCGAGCGCAACCGCGGGCGCGTTGGAATGATCGATGAATTCTGCTTGGCAATCGCCAGGCAATCGCGCCGTAACGTAATCGCGGAAGGCGTTGCGAATCTGCTCGGGGTCTTGCCCCTCCACCAGCCGGAACGAAACCTTGGCGGAAGCTTCCGCCGGGATCACGGTCTTTGAGCCCTCGCCAATATAGCCGCCGACGATGCCGTTGACGTCGCAGGTCGGACGTGAAGAGATTTGCTCGATCAATAGACGCCCCTTCTCGCCGGCAGGGATCGACAATCCGATCGGCTTGAGAAATTTTTCCGGCGTCAGATCAAGCTTCCGCCATTGCTCCAGAACATCCGCCGGGACATCTTTGACGCCGTCATAGAAACCGGGGATGGTGATGCGGCCGTCGTCGTCGAAGATGCTTCCGAGAATGCGGGTCAGAACCCGGATTGGATTTTGCGCGCCGCCGCCGAAGATGCCGGAATGCAGATCGCGGTTGGCGGCCTTGATCTTCACCTCTTGGTAAACGAGCCCGCGCAGCGAGGTGGTGATCGCCGGCGTGTTTCGGTCCCACATGCCGGTGTCGCAGACGAGTGCGAAATCTGCGGCCAGATCGTCCTTGTTCTTTTCGAGAAACGGAACGAAATTTTTCGAACCGACCTCCTCCTCGCCCTCGATCACAATCGTCAGGTCGATCGGCAACGATCCCGTCACTGCCTTCCAGGCACGGCAGGCCTCGACAAAGGTCATCAACTGCCCTTTGTCATCCTCGGCGCCGCGCGCGACAATGATTTTCCGCCCATCCGCGTGGTCGACAACGGCTGGTTCAAACGGAGGGCGATGCCACAAGCTGAGCGGATCGACGGGCTGCACGTCGTAATGACCGTAAAACAGCGCATGCGGTCCGTTGCCGCTCGGTTTATCCTTTGATTTGGCGACGACCGCCGGATGCCCGTCAGTCGGCCTTACTTCGCTGGTAAATCCGAGTGTGGCGATATCCTTCGCCAGATGATGGGCCGCAGCCTTGCAGTCATCGGCAAAGGCCGGGTCGGCCGAAATCGACTTGATCCGCAGCAGCGCGAACAGCCGCTCAAGGCTGCTGTCAAAATCTGCATCGATGCGCTCCAGGACTTTTTGAAGTTGCGCGGCGTCGGACATGTCCGATCTTCCTTTGGTTGGCAGGAATTTGCTGTCTCTATCCTCAGGGTACTCTACGGCACCCCGCCGGACGCGGACAAGGAGTGAGCCGTAGAACCATCCTTTTCTTCCGCCGGATGCAGCAAATACCAGACAAGCGCGCCGGCCATCAGGGCTGTGGCGAGAAAGTTGTTTCCGAACGCCTGCAGGACATGCGGGAACATCGGAAGCGACAGGCAAACCAGAAGGCCTGAAATCGCCAGCACGATCCACGTTGCCTTGCGCGCGGCAGGACGGGGATCAAAGGCGGCGCGGTGGATCAGGACGGTGAGCGGGAAGAATAGCCACATGAAGTAATATTGGCGCGCCAAAGGCGAGGCGACCGTCATGAGACAAAAGAGGATGCCGAGTTCCTCAGCGTCGGACCGAGGCGTCCTGCGCCGCGCCGGCGGCATCACTACAATGAAGGCAACGCCGATGACGACAGAAACGCCCACCACGACCCAATTGGCGGACTTGAAGTCGAGATCGAGCAAATTCATGTAGGCCGGAGTCTTGTTCGGATTGTCCTGGTTGTAGTCGACCGGGCGTGTCAGGCGATGCGTCAAGGAGATCAGTGACTGGTTCATCCACGACCAGTTCTGGTCACCGCGCTGCCCAAAGCCCGCTTCCGAACTGGATGCCACCATTCCCTGATACCAGGTCTTCAGTTCGGAGAGGTTGTGCTGAAAGCCGCGCACCGGGGCAGGCACGGCCAGCAGAAACACCACGAGAAAAATCGCGGTGCTCGCAACTGACGCCCATCGCCGTCGCCACACCAGGTATGGGAACACAGCGATCGGGAAGACCTTGATCGCGGTCGCGAGTGCAAAAAGCGCCCCCGAACTCCAGGGACGGTCGTGTTGCAGAAGCCAGAACCCCAGGAGCATCAAGGCGAGCAGAACCAGATTGGGCTGACCAAGATCAAACATATCGAAAATGAAAGAGATCGTGACGACGGAGGGAAGCGCCGCCAGCCAGGGGTTCAGGACCTTGCCGTCGCCGGTCATCGCGTTCGAAAGCTGCGCTGTCACCCACCACGCCGCGATGTTCAGCAGTGACAGGCAGAGATAGAGCTGGATTTTCCCGAAAAACGCAGGCGGCGCGAGCAAGATCGCGGACAGCGGCGGATACAGAAAGTCGAAATGAGATTTAAGGTCGTGCGGATAGAGATCGCCCCCTTGCAGGATCTGCTGACCGGCCCAGAACCAGAGCGGATAATCCTTTGTCTTCCCGTGACCGAATATCTCGGGGCCAAGGACGTCTGATGTCAGCACAACGCAGCAGATCAGGAAAAGGATATCGAGCGGCGCTCGCAAGGACGGGAATTCTCAGCACACGTCACTTTCCAAAAATTGAAGGGAAGATCATCGCCGCAGCAGCCCGCCGAGGGCACCGCGCACGATGGCGCGGCCGACCGAGCCGCCGATCGAACCGCCGACGGATTTGCCGATATCGGCGACCGCACCGCCCACGACCTTGTCGGTCACCGAACGCGTGACGTTGCGTGCGATCAGTTGGCCCGTAGACAATTTGCCACGGGGCGTATTGGTGCCGAAAATCGTGCCGACGATGCCGCCGATCTGGTCCAGGATCCCGCCGCCTCCACCGCTCGCGCCGGCCACCCGCTTCTGCAGAACCTCATAGGCGGATTCGGAATTGATCGCGGTGTCGTATTTGCCTTTCACGGGACTGTTGCCGATGATCGATTTGCGTTCCTCCGGCGTGATCGGCCCGATGCGCGCGGTCGGCGGCCGGACCATGACACGCTCCACGATCGCCGGAATGCCATTTCCTTCCAGAAACGACACCAGCGCCTCGCCTTTGCCGAGTTGTGTGATCACCTGCGCGGTATCAAGTTTCGGATTGGGGCGGAAGGTCTGGGCCGCCGCGGTCACGGCCTTCTGGTCCCGCGGCGTAAAGGCACGAAGCGCGTGCTGCACGCGGTTTCCCAACTGGGCGAGCACCTTGTCGGGGACGTCGATCGGGTTTTGCGTGACAAAATAAACGCCGACGCCCTTTGAGCGTATCAGCCGCACCACCTGCTCGATCTTTTCCATCAGCGCCTTGGGCGCGTCATTGAACAACAGGTGCGCTTCATCAAAGAAGAACACGAGTTTCGGCTTCGGAGGATCGCCGACCTCCGGCAAGTGCTCGAACAGCTCTGAAAGCATCCACAGCAGGAAGGTCGCGTACAGGCGGGGACTTTGCATTAACTTGTCTGCGACCAGAATGTTGACCATACCCCGGCCGTCGCGGTCGGTGCGCATGAAGTCGTTCAGGTCCAGCGCCGGCTCGCCGAAAAACTTGTCACCGCCCTGGTTTTCCAGCACCAGAAGCTGACGCTGGATTGTTCCCACCGTCTGTTTCGACACATTTCCATATTGGGTCGTCAATTCTCCGGCATGTTCGGCGATAAAAGACAGGATCGCCCGCAGGTCCTTCATGTCGAGGAGCAACAACCCCTGCTCATCCGCTACCTTGAAGGCGATGTTCAATACGCCTTCCTGCACATCGTTCAGATCCATCATGCGCGACAGCAAAAGCGGTCCCATTTCGGAGACGGTGGCGCGCACCGGGTGTCCCTGCTCGCCAAATACGTCCCAAAACACTGTCGAAAACTGGTCGACCTGGAACGAGAGCCCCATATCGGCAGCCCGCTTGACGATGAAATCTTTGGCTTCACCGACTTCCGAGACGCCGGAAAGGTCCCCCTTGATGTCGGCCGCGAACACCGGGACGCCTGCACGCGCAAACCCCTCGGCCATCACCTGTAACGAGACGGTCTTTCCGGTCCCGGTCGCACCCGTAACGAGCCCGTGCCGATTGGCCAATCCGAACGTCAGCCAGGCCGTCTCCTCGCCCTTGCCGATAAAAATCTTCTCGGCAGTATCGGCCGTCAGGGTATCGGGTGTCGCCATCGCATCGCCTCGTCGTGCACCTCCAGGCGCACACCAACACGCACTTATAGTGCATGTTGAGAGCCGATTGAAACCTTCAACGAACGTATGAGGAATGGAAACGTATTTCGTCCGGCGCACATTCAGCCCGGTTTTGTCGCTCCGCATCATCAAGTTTGCAATGAAACTACCGCGTCAAGGTGTGAAATCGTCGCCTGCTCTTGCAATGCTGCAACACTTGCCGAGCGATTCACTCGACCCGGCATCGTGATCGCTTGTAATTCGCGCCGCAGAAGATCAAGATAAATCTGGAGCGGGGATCCAGCAGATAAGCTGGCCGAGGACGGGGCACGATGGACGAATTGACAGCGTGGCTGGCCTCCAAGGCCGGCATTGAAACTACCGTGGCCGAAAAAACCATCGGTATAATTCTAGGTTACCTTCGCAACGAAGGCCCCGCCGACAAGGTCCAGGCCTTGATTGACAAGATTCCCGGAGCAGAAGCTGCAATCTCGGCGTCCGAAAACAGCGGCGGTTTGGCCAAGCTGATGGGCGGTGGACTGATGGCTGTTGGCTCCCGCCTGATGGGGATGGGCTTGGGTATGAGTGACATTCAAAACATCGCGCGTGAACTTTTCCGGTTCGGCCGGGACAAAATCGGGGAGGATCAGATGGGCGCAATTATCTCAGGGACCCCCGGCCTCAGCCAATTCGCCTGAAGCACATTTCCAATCGAACAAACATGACATATCCTATTTCCGAGATAGATGGCCTTCCCTCCTTCGCAGCTGCCAAACTGAAAACGCTGGGTATTCGCACCACAGATCGCCTGCTGGAGGCGGCACGAACCGTGAAGGGTCGCAAGGCGCTCGCCGCAAAGACAGGCATCAGCGAACAACAATTGCTCGAATGGGCCAATTTTTCCGACTACATGCGGATTCCCGGTATGGGCAGGGCGAAAGTCGGACTGGTCCGCGCGGCGGGTGTCCCGACGGTGCGCGAACTTGCGCTGCGAAACCCGGCTCGGCTGGCGCAGAACATGAAAGAAGTGAATGTCAGGCGCAAGCTTGTCCGGGTCATGCCCTCCGAGAAGTCAGTCGAGCAACTGATTGCGAAGGCGCGGAAGCTTCAGCCAAAAATTACCTACTGAGAGATCACCAATCCACATTTTCACGTGAGCGCGATCAGTCGGGCTGCTGGATGGTCCCTTGTTGCGCGCTCTCTTGACTCCCCGGCCCCGACCGCGCAAAGCCACCGCATGATCGCGACTTCGCCCGGAACCGTCCCCACGGCCGCCCCGGCGGATCATCGGAGCTGGCCGGAACGCCTTGCCAGGCCGTATCCGCTGGTGATGGGGGTATTGAATATCACGCCGGACTCGTTCTCGGACGGCGGACACTTCTTCGCGCCGGGGGACGCGCTCGCTCAGGCCAGACGCATGATCGCTGAGGGCGCTGACATCATCGATATCGGCGCCGAATCTACCCGTCCCTATGGTGCCCAACCGATCTCCGCCGATGAAGAGATCCAGCGCTTGCGGCCGGTCCTTGGCGACGTCGTCTCTCTCGGAATTCCCGTTTCGATCGACAGCATGAAGCCGGTCGTCGTCGCCTGGGCGCTTGATGCCGGAGCCGCCATCGCCAACGATGTCTGGGGTCTGCAAGGCGATCCGGACATGGCCAGGCTGATCGCCGAGCGGCGTTGCCCGGTCGTGATTATGCACAACCGCGATCGCGCCGAACCTGGCATCGACATCATGAGCGACATCGCCGCGTTCTTTACGCGCTCGCTTGAGATTGCCGCGAAAGCCGGCATCTCGCGTGACCATATCGCACTCGATCCAGGCGTCGGCTTCGGCAAGACGCAAGAGCAAAGCATCACGGTGCTGGCCCGGCTGGAGCAGCTCAACACCTTCGCTCTCCCGTTCCTGGTCGGCGCATCGCGTAAACGCTTCATTGCCACGGTCGCACCGTCCGAGCCGGATCAGCGCCTCGGCGGCTCAATCGCCGCACACTTGATTGCGGCGAAAGCCGGCGCGAAGATTATCCGAACCCACGATGTATTGGAGACGGTCCAAGCCTTGCGGGTGGCCTCAGCCATTTGGGACAAGGAATGAGCGATATAATCTTCATTACCGGTGTCGTCATACACGCCCGCCATGGCGTCATGGATCATGAAACCGAAGTCGGACAGCGTTTCGTTATCGACCTTGAACTCTCCGCAGACCTTTCGGAATCCTCACACACCGACCGTCTGGCCGATACTGTTTCTTATTCCAATGTGGTTGCAACCGCGACCGCTGCCTTCAAGGACGTCAATTACAAATTGCTGGAACGTGCCGCCGGCGCCGTTGCGGACGCGGTGCTGGCCACGTTTCCGAAAATCAGCGCCGTCAAGGTCACCGTCCACAAGCCGCATGCGCCGATCGCGGCGATCTTCGAGGACGTCGGCGTGGTGCTGACCCGCGCGCGGAAGGTTTGATGCCGCACGCCCTGATAGCGCTCGGCGGCAATGTCGGCGACGTCCGCGCCACGTTCCAGAAGGCGATCGGCAACATTTGCGGCATGACCCAAGGAGCGCTGCTGGCGCGCTCCTCGGACTATGCCACCCCCCCGTGGGGCGAGGTTGCGCAGGAACGTTTTATCAATGCCTGCATCGAAATCGACACCAGCCTGGACCCTCACGCGTTGCTTTTTACGCTGCAAAAGATCGAGACCAAATTCGGCCGCGACCGGGCCAGGGAACAACGCTGGGGACCGCGGACGCTCGACCTCGACCTGATCGCCTATGACGACATTTCGATACAAAAGCCAGAGCTGACACTCCCTCACCCCCGTTTGTTCGAACGGGCTTTTGTCCTGGTGCCGCTGGCCGAGATTTCGCCCGATCGCGTGATCGGCGGGCGCAGCGTTACCACCGCGCTGGCCGGGCTATCCACCGAGGGAATCGAACGGTTACCGGATCAGGTTTAGGTCGAAAACACCGTTTGGCTTGGCGGCCCACCCGTGGCAATTTCGCGCCATGACATCGACTGACGATCTATCCTTTGCCGCCGACTTCGCGCCCGCCAGCTACGACGATTGGCGCAAGCTGGTCGATGGTGTCCTGAAGGGCGCACCATTCGAGAAGCTGGTCGGCAAGACCTATGACGGGCTCACGATCGAACCGATCTATCGTCGCGCCCGGGATATCGCACCAATTGCCGGCCGGCCCGCGGCCGCGCCCTGGCAGATCATGCAACGGGTCGATCATCCGGACGCTGTGGCCGCCAATGCGCAAGCCATCCATGATCTTGAGAATGGTGCCAGCGGACTTGAGATCGAATTTGCCGGCGGGCCGGGCGTCCGCGGCTTTGGTGTCGCCGATGCAACGCCGGAAACCGTGAGGCGGGTATTTGAAGGCATCTTCTTCGATGCCGGGATTTCGATCGCGCTTCATCCGGTGATCGGACGGGGCAATGCCGGCGAGAGCCTCGCGGCACTTATCGAAGAACAGACTGTCGATCCGGCCAAGGTAGACCTGCGATTCAATTATCAAGCGCTGAGCACGATGGCGGTGCGCGGTCGCGCCCCGGCCGCATGGAGCGAGATGGCAAAGCCGTTCGCGGGTGTGGTCGGCGGGCTGATGAAGCGGGGCTTCCGGGGTCCGTTTGTGCTTGCCGACGGACGGGCCGTCCATGATGCAGGCGGATCCGAGGTGCAGGAACTCGCCTTCGCGTTGTCGCTGGCGCTGGCTTACTTGCGGATGCTGGAAGATGGCGGCATCGACCTTGACGCTGCGCGCGCGGCGATCTCGTTCAGATTAGCCGCCGACGCCGACCAATTCCTGACCATGGCCAAATTTCGCGCATTGCGTCTGTTATGGGCGCGCATTGAAACCGCCTGCGGCCTTGCACCCAGGCCAGTCTTCATCGCTGCCGAAACCGCATGGCGGATGCTGACACAGCGGGACCCCTACGTGAATATGCTGCGCTCCACGATGGCGACATTTGCGGCAGGGCTTGCCGGAGCCGACGCGATCACGGTGCTCCCCCACACGCTCGCGCTCGGATTGCCGGATGCGTTTGCGCGGCGCGTCGCCCGCAATACGCAGCTGGTGCTTTTGGAAGAATCCAATCTGGCGAAAGTATCCGATCCCGCCGCCGGCTCCGGCGGCATAGAAAGCTTGACGCAGGCCCTGTGTGAAGCGGCATGGGCGCTATTCCAGGAAATCGAAAAGGCCGGCGGCGTGTTCGCGGCCCTTGAACAAAACCTGATCCAGCGCAAGGTCGCGGCTACCCGTGCGGCCCGTGAAGCCAATATCGCCCGCCGCAAGGAAGAACTGACCGGCGCCACCGCCTTTCCAAACCTGAACGAGGTGCATGTCGCCGTTCTGGACACCAAGCCTTTCGAGCTTGGGCCTTCGGACGAAGCCAAAATCAAATTCGACGCGCTATCACCGATGCGGCTCGCCGCGCCCTTCGAACGTCTGCGCGACCGCTCCGATGAAACACTGAAAGCGAAGGGAGCAAGGCCGAAGGTTTTCCTTGCCAATCTGGGCACAGCCGCCGATTTCACCGCACGCGCCACTTTCGTCAGAAGCTTCTTCGAAACCGGCGGGATTGAGGCGATCGGATCGGAAGGCTCCGTCGATCCGGCGGTACTCTCAGCCGCCTTCAAGGCGTCCGGCGCAGCGCTCGCATGCATCTGTTCATCCGACAAGGTCTATACTGAGCGCGCGGAAGAAGCGGCAAAGGCCCTTCACGCGGCCGGCGCCAGACATATCTATCTCGCAGGCCGACCGGGTGAGCAGGAACAAGCCTTGCGGACATCAGGCGTTAACGAATTCATCTTTGCCGGTGGCGACGCGCTGGCCGCCCTGCAACGGGCCCACCAACTGGTGGATACCGCATGATTAGCAGTCGCGACGATATAGGCCCGTTTGTGATAGTATGGCAGTCATGAGCCGCATACCGGATTTTACGAAAATCGCCTTCGAAAAGACGGCCACCTCCGCGTCTACGGGCAAGGTCGAGCCATGGCTGACGCCCGAAGGCATTCCGGTGAAGCCTGTCTATGGCGAAGCTGACCTGTCGGGCATCGATTTCCTTGAGACCTGGCCCGGCATCGCACCCTACCTGCGCGGCCCCTACCCGACCATGTATGTCAACCAGCCGTGGACGGTCCGCCAATATGCCGGCTTCTCGACGGCGGAAGATTCAAACGCCTTCTATCGCCGCAACCTTGCGGCGGGACAGAAGGGCCTTTCAGTCGCATTCGATCTGGCCACCCATCGCGGTTACGACTCTGATCATCCGCGCGTCGCCGGCGATGTCGGCATGGCGGGCGTGGCGATCGACTCCATCTACGACATGCGCACGCTATTCGCGGGCATTCCGCTCGATCAGATGAGCGTGTCGATGACCATGAACGGCGCGGTGCTGCCGATCCTGGCGCTGTTCGTCGCAGCCGCCGAGGAACAGGGCGTGCCACCGGAAAAACTCTCAGGCACCATTCAGAACGACATTCTGAAAGAGTTCATGGTGCGCAACACCTATATCTATCCGCCGACGCCCTCGATGCGGATCATCTCCGACATCTTCGCCTATACCTCGCAGCGGATGCCGAAATACAACTCGATTTCGATCTCCGGCTATCACATGCAGGAAGCCGGCGCGACGCAGGATCTCGAGCTCGCCTATACGCTCGCGGACGGCGTCGAATACTTGCGTGCCGGGCTGAAGGCGGGGCTCGATGTCGATCGCTTCGCACCGCGGCTGTCGTTCTTCTGGGCGATCGGCATGAACTTCTTCATGGAAGTCGCCAAGATGCGCGCCGCGCGGCTATTGTGGGCGAAGCTGCTCAAGCCGTTCAATCCGAAAGACCCTCGTTCGCTCTCGCTACGCACCCATTGCCAGACGTCCGGCTGGTCGCTGACCGCGCAGGATATATTCAACAATGTGATGCGGACCACCATCGAGGCGATGGCGGCAACGCAAGGCCACACCCAATCGCTGCACACCAATGCGCTCGACGAAGCCCTGGCGCTGCCGACGGACTTTTCCGCACGAATTGCGCGCAACACGCAACTGTTCCTGCAACAGGAAAGCGGTACCACCCGGATCATCGATCCCTGGGGCGGCTCGTATTACGTCGAGCGGCTCACCCGTGACCTAGCCGCCAAGGCGTGGGGTCATATCCAGGAAGTCGAAGCGCTCGGCGGCATGGCGAAAGCGATCGAGGCCGGCGTTCCAAAACTCCGGATCGAGGAAGCGTCCGCCAAGACGCAAGCGCGGATCGACGCCGGCAAGCAGGCCGTGATCGGCGTCAACAAGTACAAGCCCGTCGACGAGACGCCGATCGATATTCTCAAGGTGGATAATTCCAACGTCCGCCGGCTTCAGATCGACAAGCTCAAACGCCTCAAGAGCGAACGCAACGAAACGACCGTCAGCGAGACGCTTGCGGCGCTGACCCGCTCGGCCAGCGAGGGCACCGGTAATCTGCTCGCGCTTGCAATCGATGCCGCGCGCGCCAAGGCTACCGTCGGCGAAATTTCAGATGCGATGGAGAAGGTGTTCGGCCGGCACCGCGCCGAAATCAAATCCATCACCGGCGTCTACAAACGGGAGGCGTCCACCATGTCCAACCGCGTCGAGAAGGTGCAGGCGCTGATCGATGCGTTCGAGGAGGCAGAAGGCCGCCGGCCGCGCATCCTCGTCGCCAAGATCGGCCAGGACGGTCACGACCGCGGCCAGAAGGTGATTGCCTCCGCCTTTGCCGATGTCGGCTTCGACGTCGATATCGGGCCGTTGTTTGCGACCGCGGATGAAGCCGCGCGTCAGGCGGTTGAAAACGACGTGCATATCCTGGGCGTGTCGTCGCTGGCGGCGGCGCATCTCACCGCCGTGCCGGAACTCAAGGCCGCGCTGAAGAAACAAGGCCGTGAGGACATCATGATCATCATCGGCGGCGTGGTGCCGCCGCAGGATTACGACGAGCTCTACAAGGCGGGTGCGGAAGCGATCTTCCCGCCGGGCACCGTGATTGCCGATGCCGCCGAAGAACTGATCCACAAGTTGAACGCGCGATTGGGGCACAGCGAGGCGGCGGAGTAGTGCTACCCCTCGCCTCGCTTGATCAGCCGTTGTAAAGCAGGGCATGCCCTTGCCAAAGAATGCCCCGCTGGACATCAAATCCCTCGCCAACGATCTGCGAGCCGGCCACCGTGCGCCTCTGGCGCGCGCCATCACGCTGATCGAAAGCCGGCGGAACGATCATCAGGCGGCGGCGCGCGACCTCGTGCAGGCCTTGCTTCGCGAAACCGGCAAGGCCATCCGGGTCGGCATTACCGGCTCGCCCGGCGTCGGAAAATCGACCACCATCGATGCACTCGGCATGTTCCTGATCGAGCGCGGCCACAAGGTCGCCGTCCTTGCCGTCGACCCCTCCTCGGCCCGTACCGGCGGCTCCATCCTCGGCGACAAAACCCGGATGGCGCGGCTGTCGGCGTCCGACGCGGCCTTTATCCGCCCCTCACCCACCTCCGGTACGCTCGGCGGGGTCGCGGCGAAAACGCGCGAGGCGATGTTATTGTGCGAGGCCGCCGGATTCGACGTTGTGCTGGTGGAGACAGTCGGCATCGGTCAATCCGAAACCGCCGTGTGCGACATGACCGATTTTTTCCTCGCGCTGATGCTGCCGGGCGCCGGCGACGAATTGCAAGGCATCAAGAAGGGCCTCGTCGAACTCGCCGACATGATCGCGATCAACAAGGCCGATGGCGACAACATCAAACGCGCCAATCTCGCAGCTGCCGAGTATCGTGGCGCGTTGCATATCCTGACCCCGCGCTCGGAACATTGGCATCCGCCGGTCGAGACTTATTCTGCGCTGACCGGCACCGGAATCGATACGCTGTGGCAAAAAATTCTCGACCACCGCACCGCGATGAACGCCTCCGGTGAATTCGCGAGCCGCCGGCAGCAACAGCAGGTGAAATGGATGTGGTCAATGCTGGAGCAGCGGACCATGGCGCGGCTGCGCGCGGATGCGTCGGTGCGCGCCAAAGTGAAACGGATCGAGGCTGAAGTTGCGGGCGGCCGAATCTCGCCTGCGCTCGCCGCCGAGCAGATTGCGGAAATGCTGTGATGGGCCAAAATGCCGGCCAAGGCTTGCGGATCCTCATCACCGGCTTTGGCCCGTTTCCCGGCGCACCTTTCAATCCGACCACGCCGCTCGTTAAAAGGTTGACGCAACTGCGCCGCCCCGCGCTCGATGGCGTGGCGCTGACCGGGCACATTTTCCATGTCACCTATCAGACCGTCGATCGCGAATTGCCGGAACTGATCGCACAATTGAGTCCGAATGCGCTGTTGATGTTCGGCCTTGCCAGCCGCACCGCCCACTTGCGGATCGAGACGCGCGCCCGCAATGCCGTCACCACGCATCTTCCAGACGCGGACGGTAACCGCGCGCAAACGGCTTCAATCGTCCGCGGGACCAACGCCATGTCGTTCGGGGCCCACACGGCAAGCCTGCTACACGCGGCACGGGCCACCGGAATCGACGCGCGCCTTTCGCGCGATGCCGGCGCTTATCTCTGCAACTATTTGAGCTGGCGCGCGATCGAGGCAACGCAGCAGCCCGGCGGGCCGGCGCTGGCGTCGTTCATTCACGTGCCTCTCGTGGCGCGCGACGGTACCGCGCATGAGGGAGCATCCCGCGTTACGCTGGAACAACTGGTCGATGCCGGCGAAGCCATGCTGATGGAAATGGTAAAGCTGACGCGACGCGCGATGATGCAAGGCGCCCAGGCTCACGTCCAAGCCTGACACCATTAACCCTACCCCCAACAATCAGCTTCGTGGGCGCCCGCGCGTGCCCGGTATCTCCGCATTTTCTTGCTACCTATGAGGTCGCCAGCATGGCCACTCATTGGCCAGGATCGAACGATCATGCCCATCAATCGCCGCCATCTTCTCGGGATCGCCGCAGCTGGCGCTGGCGCGCTGGCGATGTCGCGTCAGGCAACAGCTACACAACCGATTTCCGCACTCGGGCGCGATGCCACGCAATATGGCCTGCGTTCCGGCAGCCAAGACGATCAGACCAAAGTTCTCCAGCGGGCGATAGATGAGGCCGCACGCGCGCAAATGCCACTGGCGCTGCCGCCGGGCGTCTATCGCACAGGCCAGCTTCGCCTGCAAAACGGCACCCAACTTGTCGGCGTGCGCGGCGCGACCCGGCTGGTTTTTGTTGGCGGCGCATCGATGATGACGAGCGAAGGCGCCCGCAGCGCGGGTCTCGACGGCCTTGTCCTTGATGGCGGCAGCATTCCCCTGCCCGCCCGCCGCGGGCTTGTGCACTGTCTTGATGGCCACGACATTCGCATCATCAATTGCGAGATCGTTGCCAGCGGCGGCAATGGCATCTGGTTCGAGAACGTCGCCGGCGACGTCAGCGGCAACGTCATCACCAAAACCGCAGTCACAGCGATCACCTCGTTCGACGCCAAGGGCTTGACCGTCACGCGCAACACGATCCAGGATACCAACGACAACGGGATCGAGATCCTGCGCACATCGATCGGGGATGACGGCACGCTGGTCGCTGACAACCGGATCGAGGATATCAAAGCGGGCCCCGGCGGCTCCGGCCAGTACGGTAACGCCATCAACGCGTTTCGCGCCAGCAATGTGATTGTGCGCGGCAACCGCATCAAGAACTGCGATTACTCGGCGGTGCGAGGTAATTCCGCCTCCAACATCCAGATATCAGGCAATAGCGTCAGCGATGTCCGCGAGGTGGCGCTGTACTCAGAATTTGCCTTCGAGGGCGCTGTCATCGCCAACAACACAGTGGATGGCGCGGCGCTTGGAGTCTCCGTCTGCAATTTCAACGAAGGTGGACGGCTCGCGGTCGTGCAGGGCAACATGATCCGCAATCTTCTGGCGAAACGGCCGATCGGCACCGCGCCTGATGACGACGCCGGCATCGGTATCTATGTCGAAGCCGACACGAGCGTTTCAGGCAATGTAATCGAGAATGCGCCATCATTCGGGATCGTCGCCGGCTGGGGCAAATATCTGCGCGATGTCGCGATCACGGGCAATGTGATCCGAAACTCTTTTGTCGGCATCGGGGTTTCGGTGATATCGGGCGCAGGCACCGCGCTCGTCAGCAACAACATGATCTCGGAGACGCCACGCGGCGCGGTGGTCGGCCTCGATCACGCGCGGCCGATCACGCCGGACCTCACCCTTGAAGGCGCGCCTCGCTTTGCGCAGGTCGCTCTCGGAATGAATGCGGTGCGGAAGCTGCCCTAAAGCGAATTCCGCAACAGCGGATAACGCGCCGTAATCGTTGCCAGGTCCCGCACCGCCGCGAATGCGTCTTCTGCTGGCGGTTCCGCAGAATGTATTTCGCTCGCGACCCTATCGTGTTTAGAGAAGATTGAAATTTCTTCTGACGGGGTGACAGGCGATTTCCGCGACCTGCGGCAGATCGGCGCGATCACGGCTAAATCTGTTCAGCGGCGGCGCGGTGCGGCCGCGGCCAAGCCATGACAAATCGATGGCGCGGTTGTCCCGCGACGCCTCGCGTGACAGGAGATCGCGCCAGGCTTCCACCGCCGTCTTGGCCTCCCGGATATTTTCGAGAAATGCCTGCTCGCTGTGAAAGCGGCGCCAGCGCCCGCTGTCAAACAATTCGGTGAGATATTCGAGCCGCCGTTCAGCGAGGTTGCACCAGCGCGCGATAATTTCGCGGCCTTTGGCGACGTCCGTTTGAGATGCCATAAATCTGCCCGCAAGGAGAAAGACGCGGACGCAACCGGTACGAATCATCTAGACATGACCGACATATTTTGTGGAAAACTCAGACGAAGTCTAGTGGAGTGATTTGACATTCGCGGCGGTGCCAACCCCGGGTTCTCGTAGAGCGAATATCAAATCCTAAACTCCACCAGCCTGGATGACGCGACGCGGCTGACGCCCTCCGTAGTCTTGCAGGCGCTAAAAAACAAAGACCCGTCCGGGGGGACAACCGGACGGGTCAAGCCATATGGGCGCTTGGGGTGGATGGGCGCTCGCGCCAGATACAGCTGTTGGGGAGGGATGACCGCTCCCCATGCTTTTTGGTCGCGGGTGGCCTGCCGGACGTTCAAAATGCGTTAAGGAATTTTCGGCTGCCCCGTTCACGTGATCGAGAGCGGATTTCAGGGCGTTTCCGGCTTGGTTTTGCCCATGTCCGGCCCCTGTTCACCACCGGTCGGCTTTTCAGCCGCCATGGTCGGCGCCGGGAGATTTTCGGCGGCAACGGGTTGCAGGCCGCGCGTATTGGACAAGTCGGGCGTAGCCGGCTGTTGGGGCGCCGTGGCGACCGGGACCGACGGAACGGTAACCGCGGAGACCGCGGCAAAAGCATCCGCTTCCCCTGCCCCGAATTGATCGTCCGGACCTGGCGGGCCTAAATCACGCGCCGTTTTGATCAGAATTGCACGCACCTCCGCGGGCTTCAGCGCCGCATTGCGCTGGAGCAGCAGCGCGGCAACGCCACTCACGAAGGCGCAGGAAAACGAGGTGCCCGAGGTAATCTGATACTTGTCATCTGGGGTGGGGAGGAAAAGATCGACGCCCGGCGCGGACACCGCGATGTAGCTGCCCCGGTTTGACGCGGCAAACAGCTTGTCCCGCGCATCGGTTGCGCTGACCGCAATGACATTCGCATCCGCCGCGGGATAAAGCGGCGGCGATTTGGGGCCTGCATTGCCGGCGGCCGCAATCATCACGACATTCCGTGCAGCCAGCGCCGAAAGCCCACGCCCAATGATCGCATCCTTAGGGCCGGCAAAGCTCATATTTACGATCTGGGCGCCGCGACCGGCCGCGAGATCGAGCCCTTTGAGAAGCACATAAGAGCTGCTCTGCGCGCCCTTGCCGGATGTGCCGAAGGCGCGGATCGCCAGGATGTGGGCCTCAGGCGCACTTCCCATCAAACGCACATGCGACACGATCGCCCCGGCAACGCCGGTGCCGTGCGCGTGTGGCCCGTCATTGCTGTCGAGCACATCGAACGGCGTGATCGTGACACCGGCGAACTCGGGATGTTTGAGATCCATGCCGGAATCGATCACGGCAATGGTGACATTGGCGCCCTCCGCCAGCGCATGCGCCTGGGCGAGATGCAGTTTTGCCTGCGGATATTGCGCCGGGTCGCCTTCCCTTGCGCCTGTACTCTCGCCCTGAAGGGCGTAGCGGAAGTTCGGCTGAACCGAGCGAACGCTGCCATCCCCGGAGAATTCCCGGCTCGCGGCTTCCAACGTCTTGCGACCTTCAATGCGGAACAGGCCGATGGTGGCCCCGATCAGTTCAAAATTGCGAGACTCAATCCGCCGCAATCCGTGACGCCGCGCCAACGCATCGGCTTGCGCCTCGGACAGCGCGCCATCGATCTCGGCCACGATCTCGTTCGTGATCGCGCGCGCAGCGAGTGAGGCCTCCGAGGCGTTACCCTGCCCCGCGGTCTTGTTCCTGTTTTTGCGGAGGTTGCCGCCTGAGCAATTGCCGCTGTCCCGATCGGCAGCGGTACAAGACGGCTGAATGCGGATGTTGTCCCCGTTCAGACCGGTAAAGCCGCGCCCGGCCAGGTTGGGGTCGATGCGCGGCATTGCCCGGTCGATGTTTGGAACCCGCGCCGAGATATTGAGGTTGGGCGAGCGCATGATGTTCTGCGCCGAGGCCGGAGAACCTGCCGACCCTGAAAGCAGTGCCAGAGCGGCGAGCAAGGACAGCATCTTCGGCCGTCTCGTGGCGTCACCATGCATCATGGACTTCAAGCCTTACACCCGCGCCGGTTCGCTCATGGCGTTGCCACGGCAAGACTGACGATTTTCTCGCTTTGCAATCGGTTCAGAAGAGCGGAGAACTCGTCCTTCGACATCGCCGCATTGGCGAATTGCAGGCGAAACATGTCGCCTTTGCTGCCGTCGGCGATCGAGGCCTGATATTTGTCAAGCAGCGCCGTGATGTCACTGACGCGCGCATCCGGCGTAAACCGCACGAGCGCGCGCGGCGCCGACGCAACCGAGAGACTGCGCGTAATCGGCTCGTTCATGCTCAACGACGCTGTCTCGAACGTGGACGGACGATTATTCATCAGCACGGCGGCGATAATGCCGGCCTGCAAAACAAGGGCTAACCCGCCGAGGCTGGCAGACCATGCCAACGTGCGCGGCGAAAGGCTCGAGAAGAAACCGGCCAACCGCGACGCCATAGTCATCGAAGCACCTGGCCGACGCACGGGCTCGGCGTCGATCGCGGCAAACAACTTCTGCATGGCGCGCACCGACGGGGCGCCCAGGCTTTCGTTCAGCTCGATAGTGCCGGCGTATTCCTCGCGAATCACCGCGTATTGCCTAGCTAGTTCGGGATCACGGGCCAGCGCTTCCTCAACCCTTCGAGCATCGCGTGCGTTTAGCGTGCCGGCCGCATGCCACGGCAACAGCAGTTCGATCTCGCTCGGTTCCTGCTCCACGATCTTTTTACTCGCATTCATCATGGCCAGCCTCGCTCTATGCCCGCTACCTTGAGCAGCTCGGCCAGTTTCTTGCGTGCGTAGAACAAGCGCGTCTTCACCGTATTCTCAGGTATGCCGATGATTCCAGCCACTTCTTCCACGGACTTCTCGTGATAGTAGACGAGATCGACGATCTCCCGATGCTCGGCCGAAAGGCCGCCTAAACACCTACGCAACGCGTCACTGGTATCCTTTTTCTGTACGCTCACCTCGGGATCGTCGGACGGATCCTCGATCGCACCTGCGGCCTCGTCGTCCAGTTCGGCATCCTTCCGGCGGCGGAGCGCCGAAAGCGCCTTGAATCTCGTAATCGCCAGCAGCCAGGTCGTAACCGCGGATCGGCCTTCGAACTTCCCGGCCTGGCGCCACACATCGAGGAAAACCTCGCTGATCAAGTCTTCGGCAACCTGCTCGTTCCGGACGAGCCGTAACCCGAACCGGAACACCCTGACATGATGACGCCCATACAGAACCTGCATGGCGAGCCGGTCGCCTTGAGCGATCCGACTGATCAGGGCGTCGTCCGTAGCCGCCTGTGTCGCACTCAATGGCCGTCTCGCAAGGTTGGTCGGATGTAGATGGCGGGTGGTTCGATTGGAAAGGCAAGATTCTTCGAAGTATAGCAATAGCCTGTCGAAACCGTGATCTGCCGCCCCGAAAAGGCTTTACCACCATTAACGCGCTTGTTGTCACGCGGTATCATAATACGCCTATGCCCCTCCAGAACTCGGCCGTTCCCTTCCCGCGGCGACCGCGGTCGCGTCGCAGATCGAGAAGCGATTTCCCCATCCAAACAAAGGCCAAGCAGCTCTTCAAGGACGAGTTTCGGCCGGAAAGATACCAAACCTAAAGGCTTTACCCCTTAGGTTTTTTCAATTGTTTCACAAACGGCGAATTTATGGGCACGGCGGCGTCGCCTCTTTTGAATCCGACGGCGAACAGGCCGGACGGCGTCGGTCACAAACCGACTGCCGAGACGCTGTCGCGCCGGGCGCAGCAGCGTCGGCAGATCCAGGACGTGATCGGCGTCAGCTATGTGATCGATGCAGTCATTCTGCTGGTCTACGCCCACGCCGGCACCACCTCAGTGACGATCGGTCCGGCATTCGCCATCTGCGGTCTCATCTCGATCACCGCAAGCATACTGTTCTCGGAATCCGGGTACGCCGAACGCTTCAAGGACCACTATCTCGTCGTTCCACAATCCATCCTCAGCATGATGATCATGCTGGCCTTCACTTACGTCGCGCCGGAAGTCGGCGTGATATTTTTATGCACGCTGTTCGTCGTATTTGCCTTCAGTTCGCTGCGCTCGACGCCGTGGCAGACGGCGGTGGTCTGGACGGCCATGGCATTGGGGCTGGCCGGATTGTTCCTCCTGACGGACAAGCCGATCTCGCTGCCCCATGGGAACTATCTCGAACGCTTTGCCACGATGACGGTGTTCATCCTGACCATCGGGCGCTGCATGTTCATCGGCATTTTCTCCAGCGCCATGCGCGAATCGCTCTACAAAAGCGGCCTCGCGCTGAAGGAGGCCAACAAGCGCATCGAAGAGCTCGCCGAGCTCGACGATCTCACCGGCTCGTTCAATCGCCGCTGCATCATGCGCTTTCTGGATGACGAGATCGCGCGGGCGCATCGCGTCAATGCTCCGTGCTCGATCGCGCTAATCGATCTCGACTGGTTCAAACGCATCAACGACACCTGCGGTCACCCGACCGGCGACGAAGTCCTCAGGACATTCGCCATCACGGTGTTCGCCAATATCCGCACCATCGATCGGTTCGGCCGTTATGGCGGCGAAGAGTTTTTGCTGGTGCTTCCCGACACGCCAGGTGAGACCGCGGCGCGCACACTCGACAGGTTGCGGGCGATCGTTGCCGACCTCGACTGGCGCGCGCTGTCGCCCGGCCTGCGGGTAACAATTTCAGCCGGCATCGCCACGCTGGATGCGAACGAAACGTCGGACAGCATTCTCGCACGCGTTGACAGCGCACTTTACAAAGCCAAGGCGCAAGGACGCAACCGCATCGCAAGTGCCTGAACTTGATCATTCTGCCCGAGGACGAAGAAACCGCCACGGGTTCAACCAACAGTTACTCCAGGACAGAGTCATGAGTTCGAAATTCATCTCCACCTCCGAAAGCCTGCTTGACGAATTGCAGGCCACACTGGCCCACGGAACCGTCGCCCGCCGTGTTGAAACCCTGCGCCGGGTGACCGATCTTTTCATCAGCGGCGCCGTCGAGTTCTCGGACAATCAGGTCGCTCTGTTTGACGATGTGTTCCAGTGCCTGATGCATCACATCGAAACTTCAGCCAAAGCGCTGCTTTCCAATCGTCTGGCCCCGATCGACCGCGCACCGCCGCTGACGGTCCGCGCGCTCGCGTTCGACGACCTGATCGAAGTCGCAGCACCCGTGCTGTCCCAATCGGAACGCCTCGACGATGAAACCTTGATCGAGACCGCGCGGAGCAAGAGCCAGGCGCACTTGATGGCGATTTCGACCCGTAAGGTGCTGAGCGGCGCCGTCACCGACGTGCTGGTGCAACGGGGTAATGACGAGGTGGTTCAAAGTACGGTCAATAACCCCGGCGCCGAATTTTCCGACCACGGTTTCACACGGCTGGTCAATCGCGCAGACGGCAACGACGGCCTTGCAACTTGCGTCGGCTTGCGTCCGAATATTCCGCGCCACCTCTACCTGAAACTGCTCGCCAAGGCTTCCGAGACGGTGCGGGCGAAGCTGGAGGCCGCCAACCAGCCGATAGCCAAGGAAGTATCCACCGCCGTTCGGGAAGCCACGCGGCTGGCGCGCTCCGCGCCGGCGGCGATGAGCCAGGAGACCGCGATCGCGCACGCACTGGTCAAATCACTATACGAGGATGGCCGGTTGGACGAATATCAGGTCGCGTCATTTGCCGAGGCCGGCAAGTTCGATGAAGCCAATGCCGCTATCGCCGCTCTCGCCAACGTCTCGGTGTCGATCGCCGAGAACATGATGGTGGAGACCCGCGCCGAGGGTGTCATGATCCTCGCCAAGATCTCCGGCATGTCCTGGTCAACGGTCAAGTCGATCATCAAGATGCGCGACAACCTTGCCGGCAAAGAGCCGTCCGATCTGGACAACTGCAAGGCGACCTATGAGCGGCTTCGCCCCTCGACCGCGCAACAGGTGCTTCGCTTCCACCGGATGCAGCAGACCGCAACAACGCCAGCGGCTTGATGATCTTGTGCGCTAGAACCTGAGCACTTTCGCGCCGATGAGCGCCCCGACGGCTGTCACGGCAGCGGTCGAAATCGTGTACCAGGTTAGAACAAACAGCGGCGAGTCATCGGTGCAGTGCGAGGCGTACAAGGTTGCGGCAAGCCCAGCAGAGACCAGCCCGGCCAGCGCACCCGCCAACGCCGGTCGCGCCGGTGCGCCGTGACGCAATCCGGCCAGCGCTCCCGCCAGCAGCGGCAGCGACAGCAGCGGAATGGCGGTCATGCAAACCCGCGAATTGCTGCCGATCAGGCGTGTCATCATCGGTAGCCGCTGCGGCATCATCATTTCGCTCGCGATTCCGGCAGCGATGATCCCGACCGGAATCAAGAGTAGCCATCCCCACCCCTTCAGCGATGCCTCGGGACGGGAAAGATGCAAGCTCACCGCAATGGCCGAGATCGCCAGCGCCAGCGTGACCACGAACTTCAGATCGAAGAACGGATTATGCATCGCCGTCATGACGTCGGGCCGAACGCCCAATCCCATCATGAACATCGCAACCGAAACCGGCACCGCCACTAACAACGCAAGCGTCAACGTCAAGCCGACCGCGCGGGCGCGGTGCGAATTGTCGGCGGCGAGCGTTCGAATGAGTTGTTCGGTTTCCATTTTTATTGCTCCCGCAATTTAGCGGTGAGGCTCGTGAGCGCTCGATGCAGCGCAACGCGAACGGCGCCCTCGCTCATCGCGAACTTCGCGGCCGTATCCCGGATCGAGGCGCTTTCAACCGCGATCGACTGCAAAACATCGCGTTGACGCGGAGGAAGGGTCAGTAGCAGGGTTGCGATCTCGCTTGCCGAGGCGGTCTCGGCAACGGGCTCGTCCGGAATAATCTCGGCAAAGTCGTCGATATTGACGAACACCCGCCGACCCCGGCGGCGCAACGCATCGATCAGCTTGTTGCGGGCGATCGCAAACAGCCAGGGTGCGAACGGCGCGTTCACGTCCCAGGTATGCCGTTTCAAATGCACCGCCAACAAAATGTCCTGCACGACATCCTCGGATTGATCGATCGGCTGGCCGGCCCGCGCCAGCCCGCGGCGAGCCCCGGCCCTCAACACCGGTGTGACGGCCTTGAGCAGACGTTGGTACGCAGCGCTATCACCTGAAATGGCCAGCCGCATCAGGCCAGTCCATTCGTCTTCCCTTTCGCGCACGCGCGCTCCCACAGTTCAATTCGGTCGGTTTTTCAGATTGTTACGCCCCCAGGCGCCAATCACGAATTCGTGATCATGATATAGATCCCATCCGTGGCACTCGCCTGGAATCGCCACGAAGGATTGCGCCGCACGGCTCATAACACATTCTGCACCCGTGACACGCCCCTGATGAAGCACGGCTAATTGAGGAATGAGAGCAAACTTGTTAGCCCGCGCGCTTGCCCAGTTTTCGCCCGGACTTGTCTGAAGATTCCCTTTTTTCGCCCCGCTGCAGACATGGCGAGCGGTCTTTTTCCCCGCCGGGACTGGCAAAACGGGGAGATTGCCAAATGATCATCAAAGCCAGCGAGCGCCCGGCCGTGATTTTAGCTGCCGGACTCTTTGTGCTGCTCATAAGCCCGGCAATGGCGGCAACGGATGGCGACGATGCCGCGGCTGATGCGAAATCCAGCAATTCGACTGCTGCGCCCGTCGCTCACAGAATCTACAGACACGCTTCTCACCATCGAAGACACTACGCGCACCACAAACTTCGCGCGATGGCGAAAGCCGACGAAGAGAACGACAAGAAGCCCGTCGTGACGGACGTCACGACCGACAACAACAAGGGCCTAGCCAACATCCCGCCGTCGATTGCCAACGCAAACGCGCAGATGCTGTTGGCCGGCACCCAGCTTAATACCGCCGCGACCATTCCGGCAGGAACCGGCGTTGCGGCTTCGGCATCCGGGAATGCAAATACCGACAGCAGGACCCTGGTCGCCGCAACGGATCAGCTCAACGACATCGATCGAACACTGCAGGAAGGAAATTCCGCGCCGCCCGCAGCGGTCGGTTCACCGCCGGCGCCTGCAACCACAATGACCGGCGAAAGCACGGGCTGGGACCAGACCTCCCTGATTGGGAAAATCTTCATCGGGGTCGGGGCACTTCTGATGATGGCTTCAGCGGCGCGAATGTTCATCACCTGACATGCGCCGCCAATGTTGACCACTGGCCGGACCATGGGAGCAAGCCCCGTCCGGCCAGAAGACATTCAAAGCCACACTTGAAGCTCATCGCGTGAAGAGGCACATTCCGCCCTCAAACATGAGGCGCAGGTGAGATCATGAGCACGTTCGAACACATCATCGTGGAAACCAGGGGCAAAGTCGGCGTGATCACGCTCAACCGCCCAAAGATGCTCAACGCGCTATCCTTCGGGGTCTTTCGCGAAATTGCGACCGCTGTCGATGATCTTGAAGCTGACGTCGGCATTGGATGTATCGTCTTGACGGGCAGTGAAAAGGCCTTCGCCGCCGGCGCCGACATCAAGGAAATGCAGCCCAAAGGCTTCATCGAAATGTTTTCCAACGACTTCGTCGCGATCCGCGGCGACCGTGTGGCCACCTGCCGCAAGCCGACGATTGCCGCCGTCAGCGGTTATGCGCTCGGCGGCGGGTGCGAACTCGCCATGATGTGCGATATCATTATCGCATCCGACACCGCGAAATTCGGTCAGCCGGAAATCACGCTCGGCACGATTCCGGGCATCGGCGGCACGCAACGCCTGACGCGGGCGGTCGGCAAATCCAAGGCGATGGATCTCTGCCTCACCGGTCGGATGATGGACGCGGCAGAAGCAGAACGTTCCGGGCTCGTCAGCCGCATCTTTCCCGCCGGCCAACTGATGAGCGAAGTCATGACGATCGCGGAGAAAATCGCCGAGATGTCTCATCCAGCGGCGGAACTGGCCAAGCGTGCCGTCAACCGTGCTTTCGAAACCCCGCTTTCCGAAGGGCTCCAGGTCGAGCGCGACCTGTTCCGCTCCACCTTCGCCCTGGAGGATCGCGTCGAGGGCATGGCGGCCTTCATCGAAAAGCGCAAACCGGTCAACAAGAACAGGTAGAGCGCTCGATCGCTGCGATGCTAGTTCGCGCGGCTCTTCACCAGCGCCGCACTCACCAGCGCCCGATAGACTCGCTCCGACCAGGTTGTCGGCTTGTCCAATCCCAATCTCGCCAGGCATTCAGCGTCAGCCCCATCGGGTTGCCGCATGAATCCTTGCCAGAGCAGCGCGGGCAAGCGCCGAGGCGAGCGCTGCGCTTCTTGCAGAAACTGCAAAGCCGGGATCAGGCGCTGCTCCACGTCCGTGAAATCGCAGCCGAACGGGAAGAGCGGAAGGTGACCTGCCTGCCGGGCCGGGCGTAACGCGTCTGCAATACGGTCCGGGATATTTTGCCGATAGGCTTTCGGAATTTCGAAATTCGCGGGCAGCTTGCCGGCGTCCTTTGCCTGACGGGTCAATTCATTCTGGAAACGGGAGTCCGCGACCTGCAACATCGCTGCGATCACATCGGCGTCGGATTTCCCCCTGAGATCGGCGACACCATATTCCGTGACGATGATATCGCGCAGGTGTCGCGGAATGGTCTCGTGGCCGTAGCTCCAGCGAATATTGGATTGGAGCCGGCTGCCTGCCCATCGTGTCGCCTCGACGGTCAGAATCGAACGCGCCCCCGGCAGCGCAAAGGCCTGCGCCACGAAGTTATATTGTCCGCCGACGCCGCTCACGACCTGGCCGTTTTCGAGGCCGTCGGAAATCACGGCGCCCATCAACGTCGCCATCATCGCGTTGTTGACAAAGCGCGCATCGATGCGAGCGCGGCGTTTCTCATCCTCGCCGCCATAGAGTTCGTTCGTAAACGAAACATCGTGTTCTCCCTCGACTCGGTGATTACCGCCGTGGGCATGGTCTCCCATGTACCGGTGATGATTGCCGCAATCGTGGTGGCGGTACTGGTGATGATGCTGGCCTCGAAAACCATCGGCGACTTTATCGACAAGCACCCGTCGCTGAAGATGCTCGCGCTGTCGTTCCTGATCGTGGTCGGCACCGTGCTGATTGCCGAGGCCTTCGATGTGCATGTCCCCAAAGGCTACGTCTACTTCGCCATGGCGTTCTCCCTGGCGGTGGAAGCGATCAACATCAAGATGCGCACGGCGATGCAGAAAAAGAAGCAGCAGGACCAGGCCGGGGAACAACACAAGGATCTGACGGGTCAATAGCCCTGAACCGTGGGGGGCCGGCAAACCGGTTCCCACGGGACCCCATGAAAATATGACATTTTTGTTTCAGTCCCGGCGCCGCTCATGCGATGCTGGCGCTCGGCCAAATAGCCAACTACAGCTTAAGGACAAGTCGTAGAAAAGGCCCACGGCCATAATCCGAACTTGCCCCCATGGGGCACCTGTCACCCCAGGGGGCCCTCCATGCTGACCCTGCTTAATCTGCTTTCCGCCGTGACCCTGCTGATCTGGGGCACGCACATCGTCCGTACCGGCATCCTGCGGGTCTACGGTTCACACCTGCGCCACGTCATCGGCCGCAACATGTCCAAGCGCCCCCTGGCCTTTATCGCCGGGATCCTGGTCACCGCGATGGTCCAGAGCAGCAATGCCACCGCCATGCTGGTCACGTCCTTCGTCGGCCAGGGCCTGATGACGCTGACCCCGGCCCTGGCGGTCATGCTCGGCGCCGACGTCGGTACTATCGCCATGAATCATCAATGGCCGTCCGGCCAGCCGCTCGCGGATAAATAACCCGATTACGGTGACGTAAGCACCCTCGGTCGCCATGCGCGGGCCGTAAACGTTGAAATAGCGTAACGTCAGGGTTTGCATCCCAAACAACCGATGGAACATCCGCGTGTATTGCTCGCCGGCAAGCTTCTGCAATGCATAAGGATTGAGGGGGGCTCGGCATCATGTTTTCGCGCAATGGCAGTTCAGTCTGATCGCCATAGACCGACGACGAACCCCGAATAGATCACGCGTTTCACGCCGGCATCGCGCGCGGCGATCAGCGTATTCAGCGTGCCGACCACGTTGACCATGTGCGTTTCCACCGGATGCTCAATCGAGAGCATCACCCGGGGCAGTGCCGCGGTATGGAAAACGCAATCGACCCCCTCGAAGGCCGCCCTGATCGTGTCGATCTCACCAACGTCGGCTTCGAACAACTTCGCCGACGGATTCACGTATTCGCGCTGACCGGTCGCAAAGTTGTCGAGCAGGCGGACCTCATGCCTCGCGCTCACCAGCGCATCCACAAGGTGTGATCCGATAAAGCCTGCGCCACCCGTAACCAGAGCGCGCATTTCCGTTACACCCCCGTCTTAAGACACTCTTGGTCGACTTTCAGAATCTAATTTCAGAGGCCCCCGCCAAAGCTAATCCCACCACCACCAAAACCGCCGCCGCCGAAGCCCCCTCCACCGAAAGGTCCGCTGCCAAAACCCATCCCCATGCCTGGCGGTCCCATTTGCATCTGCTGTTGCTGATTCGCGATCGCCCGGCGGTCCCGCTCAGCAGTCTCATTCTCGAGCTTTAGGTTTTCGTATCGCTGATACGCCGCTTCGTCGCCGTGCATGATGCATTTGCAGTAATCAGGATCGGCCATCCAATAATTGGCGTCGCCCTCTTTGTCGATGTAGTAGCCGAGTTTCAGTGGTGGCAACGACTTTAGTTGATCGACTTGGCTCGGCGTTGTGGCGGATACCGGCTTGAAACCAGCTGATTGGAGCATCCGGTACCACTTCCTGAGCCTTTTGCTCCTGCGTCTTCGTGATACTCAATGGATTGCCACCCATAGTCGCGCAGGCTCCGATTAGCAGCGTTAAAAAGGCCGCTACATAAGATACCGATCGCGTTCCATCCCGCCATTCGTGGGCGGACGCGGGTTGATCGGAAATGCGCTTCACGCCAGCGTACACCTGCTTTGAGGCTGACATTTCCCCCCGTCAGCCCGCAACTTCAGACCATTTTAACAGTGGAAAATAAGGGCTTCCGGGATTCGCCCAGAGCATCTTTGCCGCCTTCCTATTCGCCGCCGCTTTCCGATCCTGGTCAGACCTGCCCCATCGCTTCGGCAGCGCCGCTGGCGTTTCACCGACTCCCGGCGCCCCGCAGCAGGCCACTCGCGCCTTGACCGGTGAGGAAGCGAAGCACGACTCCCCTGCCGCGAGCAGCGGTTATTTCCCCCAGGAATCGTGCAGTAACGCAATTAAGCGGTGTGCAATCAATTCGCCAGCCACGCGATGACCCTCAGCGTTCCAATGACCGATACCTGGCCTCGTGTTGGAGAAGCCATGCAAGAATTCGTGATGAGTCTCGGCGTATCTCTGCATTGGCGGAGCCAGGTTCAGCACCGGGAAACCGTCCTGCGCCGCCAGTCCCTTGAATTGGTCATCAGGCTAAAAGAGATCCTCTGCTCCCACGAAATGTCGGTAGTGCTCGCGGGCGACGGGATCAGGATCATCTTCGATGCCATTAGCCAGTGTCACCACCAACAAGCGTGCATGATGGTCATTAACCTCGCGTTGCACCATCGCGATTTCCGCGTCGGTCACGCGCCAGGCCGCGCGCCATACCGGGTCAGTCCGCGCTTGGTAGATGGCATCATCCAGGCCCCGCTACCGAAACGGCCGGCTGCGCCGCCAAAGCGTGCCGCCCGGGCCAAGCTGCCCGTATCCGATGGCGCAGCAGGCTATTCGCGTCGCCCAGTAGATTCAGCACTTGCGAATGACGTGATTCGAACCGCAGCACGCAATTGGTCCGAAACCAGAATGAATCCTCAAACGGACCACCCAGCGACAGCTTGGAACCATTGAAGATCTGGACCGGTCGGCGCTTGTCGCCCTCAAGAATGACCGAATTGTTGCGGATATCGTTCCCGGTAAAGACTGCTAGCACGACCACATCAGGGGCGTAACGCCAAACCCGTTGACGGAGCGTGATTAGTTCCTGCGCCGTGCCATAACCGTCACAGCCAAAGTTCATCACTTCGACCCGCCTAAAGTGCCTGGCGGCCGCGCTAGTCCCTGCAACTTCGAGCGGCATGGCGGACTGGATCCGGCTCTGCGCCACCGCGCAGGAAAGTATTTTCCTGTTCGCCTACTTGCGGAGCTT